>JBEGVV010000208.1:0-23159 GCA_041178225.1 Pseudomonadota bacterium
GCGCGCTGCGCGCGGCGCTCGCCTGAGGCCCTAGCCCTCGCCGCGCTCCGCGGCGCGGCGGTCCTTGCGGTCGAGGTGGCGGTACCAGGCGCCGACGATCGGCAGGAACCAGGGGTTGCCGCCGTAGAAGGCCTGGCGCGGGAACGGGCGGCCGTCGAAGGCGTTCTGCCGGTTCCCTCCGCCGAGCATCTTGCGCGCGGATTGCTGCCCCAGCCAGCCGAGCATGCCGACCCCGCTGCCGTTGCAGCACATCGCGTAGTGGATGCCCTCGATCTCGCCCATGTGCGGCAGCTGGTCGAAGGCGAAGGCCAGGTTGCCCATCCAGCCATGGGTGATGCGCGCGCCGGCGAGCTGCGGGAAGCGCTCGACCATCAGCTCGTGCAGGAGCCGCGCGGAGGTCTCCGGCGCGACCTCGGTGAAGCGCGGCCGCCCGCCGAAGAGCACGCGCCTGCCATCGGGCGACAGGCGGTAGTAGCAGAGCACGCGCTTGGTCTCGCCGAGCGTGCGGCCGTTGGGGATCAGGCTCGCCGCGAGCGCGGGGTCGAGCTCCTCCGTCGCGATCATGTGGCTCGCCACCGGGATCGCGCGGCGCCGGAGCTCGGGCGTCACCTTGCCCGTGTAGCCGTTGGTGCCGACGAAGACCTTCTCCACGCGCAGCTCGCCGCGCGGCGTCGACACGCGCCAGCCGCCGGCCTCGCGCGCGAGCGCCTCGACCGGCGCGCCGGACACCAGCACCGCGCCGGCGCGCTCGGCCGCGGCGAGGAGGCCGCCATAGTATTTCGCCGGATGCAGCTTGCCCGCGCGGTCGACGAGCATGCCCCCGAAGTAGAAGTCGCTCGCCATCTCCTCGCGCTGGCGGTCGCGCGGCAGCATGCGCGCCTGCGACCCGCCGAAGGCGTTGAGGCGCTCGCACTGCTTCTCCTGCGCGCGGTAGTGCGCTGGCGTGAAGGCGCCGGAGAAGCGCCCGGAGCGCACGTAGTCGCAGTCGATGCCCTCGCGCGCGATCACGGCCTCGAGGTGGTCCAGCGCCTGCGCCGCGTCGGCCAGCAGCGCGCGCTTCTCCGCCTCGTCCTCGACGCCGCGCAGCCCGCCGAGGCCCTTGCCGACATTGACGCCGGCGCTGACCGCGCCGCCGTTGCGCGTGCTGGCGCCGATGCCGAAGGCCTTCGCCTCCAATACGACGCAGGACGTGCCGGCGCGCGCGAGCTCGAGCGCGGCGTTCAGGCTCGCGAGGCCGCCGCCGACCAGCGCGACGTCGGCGCGCGCGGGCACGTCTCGACGGCCGCGCTCCATGTCGGGGCGCCAGGCTTCCCACCACCATGGATCCGTGCCGAAGGACGGGTGGAAGAGACGATCGTCGCGTCGCGCCATGCGGGCCTCCCCTGGCCGCATCCCCCGGCGGCCGTGGCCGCATAATGGACCATCGCGCGGCCACCGGCGCATCCGCGCGCGTGGCGGACCTGCCATGCGCGCCCTATAGTCGCGGCAAATCCCCCCGGAGGCAGCGATGGACGACAAGATGCGCACCGAACTCGAGGCCGCGGCCTTCCGCAGGCTGGTCGAGCATCTCAGGGCCCGCACCGACGTGCAGAACCTCGACCTGATGAACCTCGCGGGTTTCTGCAGGAACTGCCTGTCCAACTGGTACAAGGACGCCGCGGACGCGAAGGGCGTCGCGCTGACCAAGGACCAGTCGCGCGAGATCGTCTACGGCATGCCCTACGACGCGTGGAAGGCGAAGTTCCAGACCGAGGCCTCGCCCGAGGCCGTTGCCAGGTTCAAGGCCGGCGGCGAGCCCCACAAGCACTGACGCCCGGGGCCGCATGCGCGGGGCCATCGCCCTCTCGCTGCTGCTCGTCCTGGCGCTGCCGCTCGCGGGGCGCGCGCAGCAGCCCCCCCAGCCCGCCCGCCAGGGACCTGCCCCGCAGGCGGCACCCGCAGCGCAGGGCGAGGCGCCGCGCGCGCGCATGCTTCCCGACGACAAGGTGGCGCGCCATGCCGGCCCGTCCCGCGCCGCGGGAGCGGTGCTTTGGAGCCATGCCGGCGACGCGCCGCGCCCGACCGACCCGACGCCGCCTCCCTTCGTCGACGTGATGCGCGCCGCCGGCCACGACGTCTTCCGGCTGGAGCGCGCGCCGCAGGGCGACACGGTCGCCGCGGGCGTGGCCGCGGTGGTGGCGTCGGCCCGCGACCTCCGCACGCGCGGCTATCGCCGGGTCGTCCTTGCGGGCCAGAGCGCGGGGGGCTGGATCTCCCTCGCGGCGGTCGCCTCCGCCCCGGGCCTCGCGGAAGCCGTGATCGCGACCGCACCCGCCGCCTATGGCAGCAGGACCGCCGACCCCGCCCGCGCCGAGCGCAACCGCGACGAGCTCCTCCGCATCCTCGGCTCGGTGCGCGACACGCGCGTCATGCTCTTCTTCTTCGACGGCGACGACTTCGATCCCGGCGGCCGGGGCGAGGCGGTGGCCGCGCTGCTCGCCGCGCGACGCGTTTCGCATGTTCTGGTCGATCGCCCGCCGTCGTTCCGCGGCCATGGCGTCGGGCTGACCAGCGGCTTCGCGCGCCGCTATGGCGGCTGCATCCTGGCCTTCGTCGACATATCCGATCCCGCGCAGCTTGCCTGCGACGCGGTGCCTCCCGCCGCGGTGCCCTGGCGCTTCGTCGGCCTGCCCGAGGTCATGCCCGCGGCCGCGAACGACAATTCGCCGCTCGGGCGCTTCGTCGGCGCGTGGCAGGGGTCGCTCGACAACGGCGACGACGTGATGCTGGTGGTGGAGGGCGGTTCCTCGACGCGCGTCTCGGCGCTGTTCGCCCGCGGGCGCAGCCGCCTGACGAAGGCGGACCAGGCCTTCTCGCAACGCCGCACCGGCCGGCTCGACGACGCGACCGGCGAGCTCGTCTTCGAGGCGAGCCAGGGCCTCGCGCTGCGCGCCGCCCCGCCGCGCGGCGGGGCGCTCCGGCTCGAGGTCGCCACGGCCGATGGCAAGAGGCAATTCAGTGGCGTGCTCAAGGCCTTGTCCCCCTAATCCACAGGCGGCGAGGCGGCCGCTGTTGCCCGGACCCCGGGCCAGCGCCTAAGACGGGATCAGGGCCGGGGCGGCCCGCGGCATCAGGGAGCAGGACATGGCGGATGGCAGCACCAGCAGCATCGCGGCGGCGAAACTCCGCAGCTTCGTCGAGCGGATCGAGAAGCTGGAGGCGGAGAAGACCGAGCTCGGGGCCGACATCCGCGAGGTCTATGCCGAGGCCAAGGGCAACGGCTTCGACACCAAGATCATGAGGCAGGTCATCAAGCTGCGGAAGATGGAGGAGCCCGACCGGCGCGAGCAGGACGAGCTGCTCGACCTCTATCGCCGCGCACTCGAGGTCTGAAACGGGCCAGCAGGGGCGCGCGGGCACGGCCATGAAGCGGCAGGCGGACTGGGCCATTCCGGCGGATCTGCAACCCTCCGCGGAGGGTCGCGGCTTCGACCTCGACGCGGCGATCGAGGCGGTCGTCAGCGTGCGCACGGAGGTGCCGGAGGACGCGTTCACGGCCTCGACCCTCGGCACCGAGCGCGCGGGTAGCGGCGTTGTCGTGCGCGGCGACGGGATCGTCGCCACGATCGGCTACCTCCTGACCGAGGCCGAGCGCGTCTGGCTGACGACCAACGATGGCCGCGTCGTCCAGGGCCACGTGCTGGGCTACGACCAGGTTTCCGGCCTCGGCATCGTCCAGGCGCTTGGCAAGCTGCGCGTGCCGGCCATGCCCGTCGGCGACTCCACGGCGCTGAAGGCCGGCGACCCCGTGGTCGTGATCGGCGAGGGCGGGCGACGCCATTCGCTCGACGCCAGCGTCGTCGCGAAGCGCGAATTCGCCGGCTACTGGGAATACGTGCTCGACGAGGCGCTCTTCACCGCGCCCGCGCACCCGCAATGGGGCGGCACGGCCGTGGTCGACGCCGCCGGGCGCCTCGTGGGGATCGGATCGCTCCTCGTCGAGGAGAAGGTCGGCCGCAAGCGCGTCCAGGGCAACATGAGCGTGCCAGCGGAACTGCTGCCTACGCTGCTCGAGGACATCCTCGCGCATGGCCGCAGCAAGGCGCCGCCGCGGCCCTGGCTTGGCCTCTACGTCGGCGAGGCCAAGGAGGGCCTCGTCGTCGGCGGCGTGGCGCGCGGAGGCCCCTCGGAGCGCGCCGGCCTGCAGGAGGGCGACGTGCTGCTCGAGGTCGCGGGAGGCTCGCCGACGTCGCTGGCCTCGTTCTTCCGCAGCGTCTGGCGGCTCGGCCGCGCGGGCACGCAGGTGCCGCTCAAGATCCGGCGTGGCGGCGAGGAACTGCACATTCCCGTGCGGTCGGGCGACCGCAACGACTTCCTGAAGAAGCCCTCGCTGCACTGACCTCGGCGCGCGGCATCACTCCGCGGCTGCGGCCTTCGGCGCGGCGGGCGGCGCGCGGAAGCGCGCGAGCAGCGCGGCCTCCTGCTCCTTCGCCTTGCGCAGGTTCTCCTCCTTGACGTGGCCGAAGCCGCGGATGCGCGCCGGCAGCCCGGCGATCTCCACGGCGAGCGCGTGGTTGGAGGGCGAGAGGCCGGCGCAAAGCTCGCCGACCAGCGCCTCGTACTCGTCGACGAGGCGCCGCTCCATCCGCCGCTCGGCCGTGCGGCCGAAGACGTCGAGCGGCGTGCCGCGCAGGCGCCGGAAGCGCGCCATGATCCCGAAGACGGCGAGCATCCACGGGCCGAAGCGCCGCTTCGCGGGCTTGCCCGTGTCCGGGTCGATGCTCGCGAGCAGCGGCGGCGCGAGGTGGAACTCCAGGCTCCGCCAGTCCTCGAACTGCTCGGAGAGGGACTTGCGGAAGGCCGGCGCGCCGTAGAGCCGCGCGACCTCCCACTCGTCCTTGATCGCCATCAGCTTGTGGAGGTTGCGCGCGACGGCCTCGGCGAACTGCGCGCGACCGGGCGTCGCCGCCGCCTCCGCGGCCGCGGCCCGGCGCACCAGCGCCTCGTAGCGCGCGGCATAGGCCTCGTCCTGGTAGTCGACGAGGTCGGCGCGGCGCAGCGCGACGATCGCCTCGAGCCCCTCCGCTGGCTTGCGCGCCTCGCGCGGGCGGGCGATGGCGACGAGCGCGGCCATGTCGTGCGCGGCGAGGCGGCCGAAGGCGAAGGCGCGCAGGTTGGCCGCGACCGCGACCGCGTTGAGCTCGATGGCGCGCTCGATCGCCTCGCGCGAGACCGGGATCGCGCCCTTCTGCCAGGCGTAGCCAAGCATGAACGGGTTGGTGGCGATCGAGTCGCCCATCAGCGCGGTGGCCAGCCTCTGCGCGGGGAAGACCTCGAGCGCGTCCCGGCCGATCGCGTGGGCGAGCGCGGCCTCGAGCTCGCCCATCGGGAACTCGAGGTCCGGGTTGCGCGTGAACTCGCCGATCGGCGATTCGTGGACGTTGACGAAGGCGCGCGTGCGGCCCGCGACGGCGCGGTCGAGCGCCTCGGCGCCGGCCGAGACGACGAGGTCGCAGCCGAGGATGAGGTCGCCCTCGCCGGCGGGGATGCGCGAGGCGTGGATCGCCTCCGGCGCGGCGGCGATGCGCACGTGGCTGAGCACCGCGCCGCCCTTCTGCGCGAGGCCGGTCTGGTCGAGGACCGTGACGCCCTTGCCCTCGAGATGCGCGGCCATGCCGAGCAGCGCGCCGATCGTGACCACGCCCGTGCCGCCGACCCCGGTGACGAGGATGTTCCAGGGGCGCGCGAGGCCGGGCAGCGCGGCAGGCTCGGGCAGCGCCGCCAGCAGGGCGTCCGCCTCGCTGCCGGCGCGCGCACGGCGCGGCTTCGCGCCATGGACGGTGACGAAGGAAGGGCAGAAGCCCTTGATGCAGGAGAAGTCCTTGTTGCAGGACGACTGGTCGATCGCGCGCTTGCGCCCGAACTCCGTCTCCAGCGGCACGAGCGACAGGCAGTTCGAGGCCTTGCCGCAATCGCCGCAGCCCTCGCAGACGCGCTCGTTGATGAAGATCCGCCGGTCGGGGTCGGGGAAGGCGCCGCGCTTGCGCCGCCGGCGCTTCTCCGCCGCGCAGGTCTGGTCGTGGATCAGGACGGTCACGCCCGCTTCCTCGCGCAGCTCGCGCTGCACGCGGTCGAGCTCGTCGCGGTGCCTGATCTCGACGCCCGGCGGGAAGCCCGCGTCGTGCGGGTACTTGCCGGGGTCGTCCGTGGTGACGACGACGCGCCGCACGCCCTCGGCCAGCACCTGCGCGGCGATCATCGGCACGGAGAGCGGCCCGTCCACCGGCTGGCCACCCGTCATGGCGACGGCGTCGTTGAACAGGATCTTGTAGGTGATGTTCACCTTCGCCGAGACGGCCGCGCGGATCGCGAGCAGGCCGGAATGGAAATACGTGCCGTCGCCGATGTTCGCGAAGATGTGACGGGTGTCCGTGAAGGGCGCCTGGCCGATCCAGTTGCAGCC
Organism: Pseudomonadota bacterium; assembly: GCA_041178225.1. Lineage (GTDB taxonomy): Bacteria > Pseudomonadota > Alphaproteobacteria > CACIAM-22H2 > CACIAM-22H2 > CAIOSQ01. The sequence goes on from JBEGVV010000208.1 coordinate 6,443, forward strand.
CTCGCCGCCCATGTGGGTGAAGGTCGCGGCGCCGCGATCCATCCACACCGTCATGAAGTGGCAGCCGATGCCGGCGGAGGCGCGGCTGCCCTCGGGGATGCGCGTCGAGGTGTTGTGCGGGCAGCCCGAGCAGAAGAAGGGCGTCCGGCGGAAGGCATGCGCGCCGGCGCCGCGCGCGCGCAGCGCCTCCTCGATGCGCGCCGCGCGCGCCTGGACGTGCCCGGGCAGGCCGAGGCGCGCGAGGCGTGCGGCGAGCGCGACGGCCACCTGCGCGGGCGACAGCTCGTCCGCGGCGCAGAGCAGCTCGCGGCCCTGCTCGTCGAGCTTGCCGAAGACGCGCGGGCGCAGGTCGGCGGGCCAGTTGAAGAGATGGTCCTTGAGCTGGTGCTCGATGACCGAGCGTTTCTCCTCGACGACCAGCACCTCCTCGAGCCCGGCGGCGAACTCGCGCGCGCCCTCCGGCTCGAGCGGCCAGGGCAGGGCGATCCGGTAGAGGCGAATGCCGAGGGCGCGCGCGAGCGCGTCGTCGATGCCGAGCATCTCCAGCGCCTGGCGCGTGTCGAGGTAGGACTTCCCGGTCGTCGCGATGCCGAAGCGCGCGGCGGGCGCGTCGAGGACGACGCGGTCGAGGCGGTTGGCGCGCGCATAGGCGAGCACCGCGCGCGACTTGTGCCGCTGCAGCCGGAATTCCTGCTCGTTCCAGTCGTCGGGCCAGCGTATGTGCAGGCCGCCCGGCGGCATGTCGAAGCCCTCGGGCTGGACGATGCGCACGCGATGCGGGTCGACATGCACCGAGGCGGAGGACTCGGTCGTCTCGCCGACGCACTTGAACCCGACCCAGCAGCCGCTGAAGCGGCTCATCGCCCAGCCATGCAGGCCGAGGTCGAGGAAGTCCTGCACCCCCGCGGGGTTCAGCATGGGGATCATCGTCCCCATGAAGACGTGCTCGCTCTGGTGCGGCACGGTCGAGGACTTGGCCGCGTGGTCGTCGCCGGCCAGCAGCAGCACGCCGCCATTGGGCGACGTGCCGGCGAGGTTGCCGTGCCGGAACACGTCGCCGGAGCGGTCGACACCCGGGCCCTTGCCGTACCACATCGAGAAGACGCCGTCGTAGCGCGCGCCCTCGAACATGTTGACCTGCTGCGTGCCCCAGACGGCCGTCGCGGCAAGGTCCTCGTTCACGCCCGGCTGGAAATGCACGTGGCTGGCCTTGAGGAAGGCGCGCGCCTTCCACATCGCCTGGTCTACGCCGCCGACCGGCGAGCCGCGATACCCGGTCACGAAGCCCGCGGTGTTCAGGCCCGCGGCAAGGTCGCGCTGGCGCTGCATCATCGGCAGCCGCACAAGCGCCTGCGTCGCGGTCACGAAGACGCGGCCGCTCTCCCGCGCGTACTTGTCGTCGAGGGTGATCGTCGGGTCGGGGCGCGTTCCGTCGGGCGGCATGGCTGCAGGCTAGCGCGCGCGCCCTGCCGCCCACAATGCGCCGCCCGCCACGGCGAAGGGCCGCGAGACCATGCCGGCGGTGTGGTGAATCGGGCCCGCGCTCAGGCCGCGGCGCGCGCGCCCCCGGCCGGCAGGCAGGACACGGCGTTGGCCACGAGCGCGAGGCCGTGGCCGCCGGAGGCGCTGAGGATCGACTCGGGGTGGAACTGCACCGCGGCGATGGGCAGGCGGCGATGGCGGATGCCCATCACGAGCCCGGTCTCGTTCATCGCCGTGACGACCAGCTCGCCATGCGGGAAGTCCGTCATGCGCGCGGTGAGCGAGTGATAGGCGCCGACGGCGAGCGGCAGCGGCAGGCCGGCGAAGATTCCCTGGCCGTCATGCGCGATCGTCCACGCCTTGCCATGGCGGGGCTGCGCGAGGACGTCGAGCGAGCCACCGAAGGCCTCGACCATGCCCTGCAGCCCGAGGCAGACGCCGAATTGCGGGATGCCGCGCTCGGCGAGGGCGCGCACCAGCGCGGGAACGCCGAAATCCGCGGGCCGCGCGGGGCCGGGGGAGTGCACGACGAGGTCGGGCGCGAGGGCCGCGATCGCGTCGGCCGGCTGGCCATGGCGATAGGTGCGCACCTCGGCGCCGGTCTGGCGGAAGTAGTCGGCGAGGGTGTGGACGAAGGAATCCTCGTTGTCGACGAGCAGCACCCGGCGTCCCTTGCCGGGCAGCGCGCGCGCCGCGGCCGCAGCCGGCGCGGGATCCGGCGACAGGGCGCGGAACAGCGTCGTCGACTTCAGCCGGGTCTCGCGTTCCTCCTCGGGTCCCGTCGAATCCCAGACGATGGTCGCGCCGACGCGGTAGCGCGCGACGCCGTCGCGCAGGTGGATGGTGCGTATCGTGATGCCGGTGTTCACGTCGCCGTTGAACAGGAACGCGCCGACCGCGCCCCCGTACCAGCCGCGCGCCGAGGTCTCCTCCGCCTCGACGATCGAGGCGGCCATGCGCTTGGGCGCGCCGGTGAGCGTGACCGCCCACATGTGCGACAGGAACGCGTCGATGCCGTCGAAGCCCTCGCGCAGCCGGCCCTCGACATGGTCGACCGTGTGGAAGAGGCCGGCATAGGTCTCGATCTGGCGCCGCGCGAGCAGCCGCACCGAGCCCGGCTCGCACACGCGCGCCTTGTCGTTGCGGTCGACGTCGGTGCACATCGTCAGCTCGACCTCGTCCTTCTCCGAGTTGATCAGCGCCTTGAGCCGCTCGGCGTCCTCCATCGCGTCGCTGCCGCGCCGCGCGGTGCCGGAGATCGGGCAGGATTCGACGCGGCGGTCCTCGACGCGCACGAACATCTCGGGGCTGGTGCCGACGAGCTGCTCGTCGCCCAGCTGGATCAGGAACTCGTAGGGGCTGGGGTTGATGCGCGTCATGCGCTCGAAGAGCTGCGAGGGCGCGCCCTCGTGGCGCGCGCGGAAGGTGCGGCTCAGCACCACCTCGAAGATGTCGCCGACGCGGATGCGCTCGCGCGCGCGATCGACCATCGCCGCGTACTCGGCGTCGGCGAGGTCGCTGTCGATCGCCGGCGCGGCCGGCGGCGCGCGGCGCGCGGGGGCGAGCGGCGCGAAGGCGGCGCGCGCGCGGCCATAGGTCGTGGTCTCGCCGCGCGTGAACTCGTAGTCGACCGAGAAGGCCTCCTCCTTGCGCCGGTCGACCACGACCAGCGAGTCCGGCAGGAAGAGGTGGATGTCCTTCGCGTGGTCGCCACGCGCGTGGCGCAGCGCCATCGGCTCGAAGCGGAAGAGCAGGTCGTAGCCGAAGGCGCCGTAGAGGCCGAGGAAGCGGTCCTGGATCCCGGCGAAGCCGCGCACGAGGTGGCGCAGCGGCGTCACCAGCGAGGGCTGGCGGCTGCGCTCCTCCTCGGAGAAGCCGCCGGCGCCGGCGGCGACCTCGAAGACCGCCTCGCGCGGGCCGCGCGACACCTCGACGGTGTCGGGGGTCGCGGCGAGCACCGGGGCGAGCAGCGCGACCAGCGCCTCGCCGCGCGCGTTCAGCGCGCGCAGCGCGAGCCGGCGCTCGTGGCCGACGACCTCCACCGGCGGCTCGGCGAAGCCGAAGGCCCAGCGCGAGTAGCGGCCCGGGTAGTCGACGCCGGAGGAGAAGAGCCCGCCGCGCGTCGAATCGAGGCGCTCGGCGAGGCCGTCGAGGGCGGTCGCGGCGTCGAGGGGGCGCCGCGTGGCGTCGACGGCGATGCCGTCGCGGGTGACGAAGCTGCTCTGCATGGTGGCGTGCTCCAGCTGCGGCCGGGGCGCATGGCGCGCCGTCCGCGTTGACGAGGCCGGCTCGCGCCGCGGGTGCGGCGGAGGTCGGGCGGATTCAGGAAATGGGAAAAGGAAGGGGTGCGATCGGTGACGGGGTCACCACCACCAGCGGCGCCAGGTGGCGCGCGCGGCGACGACGGAAGCGGTCGCGGTGGCGATGCGGTCGATCACGGGACGCACGCTCGCATCGCGGCGCGCCGCGGTCAAGCGCCGGCGCGCGGCCCGCTCAGCCGTAGAGCGCGTCGATCGTGGTGGCGTGCGCGGCGCGGATGGCGTGGCGCTTGATCTTCATGGTCGGCGTCATCAGCCCGTTGGCGACCGTGAAGCCCTCGGCGAGCACCGCGAACTTGCGCAGCCGCTGCTCCGGCGGGAGCTGCGCGTTGACGCGCGCCACCGCGGCCTCGACGCGCGCGCGCAGCGCCGCCTCGTCGCCGGCCTCGCGCGCCGCTTCCTCGCGCGGCACGAGCAGCGCGACGAGGTAGGGACGCCGGTCGCCATGGACCATCGCCTGCGCGATCTCCGGCTGCAGCGCCAGCATGCCCTCGATGCGCGCCGGCGCGACCATGTCGCCGCCGGAGGTCTTGATGAAGTCCTTCTTGCGGTCGGTGATGCGCAGGTAGCCGTCGGCGTCGAGCTCGCCGATGTCGCCGGTATGCAGCCAGCCGTCGCGGATCGCCGCCGCCGTCGCCTCGGGATCCTGCCAGTAGCCCTTCATGACGAGCTCGCCGCGCACCAGGATCTCGCCATCCCCGGCGATGCGCAGCTCGACGTCCTTGAAGGGCGGGCCGACGGTGTCGAGCTTCACGCGGCCGGGCGGGTTGGCGCTGATCACCGGGCCGGCCTCGGTCTGGCCGTAGCCCTGGCACAGCATCAGGCCGAGCGCGGTGAAGTAGAGCCCGATCTCGTGGTTCAGCGGCGCGCCGCCCGAGACCAGCGCCTTCACCCGGCCGCCGAAGCGCTGGCGGACCTTGGCGCGCACGAGCCGCTCGAGCAGCTTGTCGAGCAGTCGCTCGCCCAGGGTCAGGCCGCCGGGATCGACATGCCGCCTGGCGCCGATCTCGACCGCCCGCGCGAAGAGCCATGCCTTGAGCCCGCGCTCGCGCGTCATCTGCGCCGAGATGCGGGCGTGCATGGTCTCGTAGAGGCGCGGCACGGCGGTCATGATCGTGGGGCGCACCTCCAGCAGGTTGGAGGAGAGCTTGTCGATGCCCTCCGCGAAGTGGATCTGCGCGCCGATCGAGGGCATCAGCACGCAGCCCGCGGTATGCTCGTAGGAATGCGACATCGGGAGGAAGGAGAGGTAGACCTCCTCGTCCTCGCGCAGGTCGATGGCGCGCAGCAGGTCCACGGCGCCGTCGCAGTTGCGCAGCATCGCGCCATGGTGGAGCTCGACGCCCTTCGGCAGGCCGCCCGTGCCGGAGGTGTGGATGATGCAGGCCGTGTCGGCGCGGCGCAGCCCGGCGACGATGGCGTCGATGTCGTCGCTCCGCGCCTCGCCGCGCGCCAGCGCCTCGTCCCAGCCGAGCACCTCGACGCCGGTGTGCTGCCCGAGCTCGGGCTGCTCCATCGCGATCGCGAAGCGGCAGCCGGGCGTGCGCAGCGCGGCGGCGACCACGTTCGCGGCCAGCGCCCGGGTCGACGCGATCACGCCGGACACGCCGGCGTTGGACATGACGTGGCGGTTCTCCTCGACCGTGTTGGTCGCGTAGGCGGGCACGGTGATGGCCCCGGCCGCCATGATCGCGTAGTCGGCGACAAGCCACTCGGGCCGGTTCTCCGAGACCAGCGCGACGCGGTCGCCCGGCCGGATGCCCAGGTCGCGCAGGGCGCGGGCGAGGGCGCGGACCTGCCGGCCGGCCTCGCGCCAGGTGGTCGCCTGCCAGGCGCCGTCGCGCTTGGCCCACATGAAGGGGCGGTCGCCGCCATGGGCGATGCGCCCGAAGAGCATGGCCGGCAGGCTTTCGAGCTTGTCGTGGTCGATCACGGCAGCGCTCCTCCCTTTCGATGGCCGCGCGCTTGGCGGGACCTTGCACCCGGCTTATATCCGAAGGCCCCGGATGGAGCCAAAGCGATGAACGAGCCCGTGAGGAGCCCGCTGGACTTGGCGGCAGGCGCCGCGCAGCCGCTGCCGACATGGAACCTCGACGACCTCTATCCCGGCAGGGACAGCGAGGCGTTGCGCCGCGACCTCGAGGTGGCGGAGCGCGAGGCCATCGCCTTCGGCGACCGGTTCCGGGGGCGGCTGGCGGCGACGCCGCCGGCGGAGTTCGGGCGCGCGATCGCCGAATACGAGCGCCTCGACGAGCGGCTGGCGCGGATGACCAGCTACGCCGACCTGACCTATGCCGGGGACCAGTCCGACCCGCAGGTCGCGCGCTTCTACCAGACGATCCAGGAGCGCGTGAACGCGATCGCCTCGCACACGCTGTTCTTCACGCTGGAGATCAACCGCCTGTCCGACGCCGAGGTCGCGGCCAAGCTCGCCGCCCCGGAGGCCGCGCGCTACGCGCCCTGGCTGCGCGAGCTGCGCGCCTTCCGCCCGCACCAGCTCCCGGACGATATCGAGAAGCTCCTCCACGAGAAGCACGTGGCCGGCCGCGCGGCGTGGACGCGCCTCTTCGACGAGACGATGGCGGGGCTGCGCTTCTCCATCGAGGGCAGGGAGATGACCAGCGCGGAGGCGCTGCACCTGCTCTCCGACGCGGATCCCGCGCGCCGGCGCGCCGCCGCCAAGGAGATCGGCGCCGTGCTTGGCCGCAACGCGCGCGTCTTCGCGCTGATCACCAACACGCTCGCGAAGGACAAGGAGATCGACGACAAGTGGCGCCGCTACCCGCGCCCGATCTCCGCGCGCAACCTCTCCAACCGCGTCGAGGACGAGGTCGTCGAGGCGCTGGTCTCCTCGGTGCGCGCGGCCTTCCCGCGCATCTCGCATCGCTACTACGCGATGAAGGCCCGCTGGTTCGGGGTCGAGGTGCTCGACCACTGGGACCGCAACGCGCCGCTGCCCCGGGTCGTCGAGCCGGAGATCGGCTGGGGCCGCGCGCGCGACATCGTGCTCGACGCCTATGCGCGCTTCTCGCCCGAGCTCGCCGATGTCGGTCGCCGCTTCTTCGACCGGCCCTGGATCGACGCCGGCGTGCGCCCGGGCAAGGCGCCGGGCGCCTTCGCGCACCCGACCGTGCCGGGCGCGCATCCCTACCTGCTCCTGAACTACCAGGGCCGCACGCGCGACGTCATGACCCTCGCGCACGAGCTCGGCCATGGCGTCCACCAGGTGCTGGCCGCCGGGCAGGGGCACCTGCAGGCGGACACGCCGCTGACGCTGGCGGAGACCGCGTCGGTCTTCGGCGAGATGCTGACCTTCCGCGCCCTGCTGGACGGCGAGGCGGATCCCGCGCGCCGCAAGGCCATGCTCGCGGGCAAGGTCGAGGACATGATCAACACGGTCGTGCGCCAGGTCGCCTTCGTCGAGTTCGAGCGCCGCGTGCACGACGAGCGGCGCGAGGGCGAGCTCACGCCCGACCGGCTGGGCGAGATCTGGCTCGACGTGCAGCGCGAGAGCCTCGGTCCCGCCTTCCGCTTCGACGACGAGTACCGCTTCTACTGGAGCTACATCCCGCATTTCGTGCACTCGCCCTTCTACGTCTACGCCTACGCGTTCGGCGACTGCCTCGTGAACGCGCTCTACGCCGCCTATCGCGCCGCGCCGCAGGGCTTCGCGGCGCGCTACCTCGACCTGCTGCGCGCGGGCGGCACGCGGCGCCACCGCGAGCTCCTCGCGCCCTTCGGCCTCGACGCCGCCGACCCGCGCTTCTGGCAGGGCGGGCTATCCGTCATCTCGGGCTTCATCGACGAGCTCGAGGCCCTTCCGTGACGCGCCGATGAGCGGGAGCGACGAGAACACGCTCGGCGGCCGGCTCGGGCGCTACGCCCGCGTCGGCGCGGCGGTCGGCGGCCTCGGCGCGCGCTTCGCCGCCGAGCGCGTGCTTGGCATGAAGCTCGACCGCGGGCGGCACGCCGCCGACCTGCGCGCCGCGCTGGGCGGGCTCAAGGGCCCGCTGATGAAGGTCGCGCAGCTGATGGCGACCATCCCCGACGCGCTGCCCGACGAATACGTCCAGGAACTCCTGCAGCTGCAGTCCAACGCCCCGGCGATGGGGTGGTCCTTCGTGCGTCGCCGCATGCAGGGCGAGCTCGGGCCCGACTGGCAGGCGCGCTTCGCGGAGTTCGGCCGCGAGGCCGCGGCGGCCGCCTCGCTCGGGCAGGTGCATCGCGCGGCGCTGCGCGACGGGACGCCCGTTGCCTGCAAGCTCCAGTACCCGGACATGGATTCCGCCGTGGAGGCGGACCTGCGCCAGCTCGCGCTCGTGTTCGAGGTCTATCGCCGCTACGACCGCGCGATCGATCCCTCGGCGATACACCAGGAGATCTCGGCGCGGCTGCGCGAGGAGCTCGACTACGGCCGCGAGGCCGGCCACATGCGACTCTACGGCCTGATGCTGCGCGACGAGCCGCGCGCGAGCGTGCCCCGGCCGGTCGCGGAGCTCTCGACGCGCAGGCTGCTGACCATGACCTGGCTCGATGGCGCGCGGCTGCTCGACTTCCGCGAGGCGCCCGTCGAGGTGCGCAACGACATCGCGCTCGGCATGTTCCGCGCCTGGTACGTGCCGTTCTACGGCTACGGCGTGATCCATGGCGATCCCCATCTCGGCAACTACTCGATCCGCGACGACCATGGCGTGAACCTGCTCGACTTCGGCGCCATCCGCGTCTTCCCCGCGACCTTCGTCGGCGGCGTGATCGACCTCTACCGCGCGCTGCGCGACGGCGACGAGGCGCTTGCGGTGCATGCCTACGAGACCTGGGGCTTCCGCGGCCTCACGCGCGAGAAGATCGAGATCCTCAACCGCTGGGCCGGCTTCGTCTACGCGCCGCTGATGGAGGATCGCAGCCGCGCGATCGCGGAGACGAATTCCGGCGTCTATGGCCGCGAGGTGGCGGAGGGCGTGCACGCCGAGCTGCGCCGCCTCGGCGGCGTGCGCCCGCCGCGCGAGTTCCTGCTGATGGACCGCGCCGCGATCGGGCTCGGCTCGGTGTTCCTGCACCTGCGCGCGGAGATCAACTGGTACCGGCTCTTCCACGACCTCATCGCGGGCTTCGACGTCGCGGAACTCGCGCGGCGCCAGGCCGCCGCGCTTGCCGAGGCCGGCGTCCCCGCGGCGGCTTGAGCCGCGGCGCGCGCCTCAGCCGCCGAGATAGGCGCCGCCATTCACGTGGATGACCTGGCCGGTGACGAAGCGTCCGCCGGGGCCCGCGAGCCAGCGCACCGCGGCCGCCACCTCGTCGGGCTTGCCGCGGCGGCCGGAGAGCGTCTGGTGCGTGGCGTGGTGGCGCGGCTGCTGGTGGCCCGCCGAGGCGCCGCGCCTGGTGTCCATCATCCCCGGGGCGACGTTGTTGACGGTGATGCCAAGCGGCCCGAGTTCGTGGGCCAGCGCGCGGGTGAAGCCGACGAGCCCGGCCTTCGCGGTCACGACATGCGCGCGCTCGGTGGCGCCGGTATGGGCGGTCAGGCCACCTATGTTGACGATCGTCCCGCCGCCCGCGTCCTTCAGCGCGGGCAGCGCGGCCTGGCTGCAATGGAAGGCGCCGTCGAGGCAGATGGAGAGGATCCGGCTCCACGTCGCGGCGTCGAGCTCTGCGAACGGGACCTCGCCGCGCACCGCCGCGTTGTTCACGAGGACGTCGATCCTCCCGAAGCGCTTGCGCACTGCGGCGACCATCGCCTCCACCTCGCCGCGGTCCGTGACATCGGCCATCGCGACCATCGCCGCCGGGCCGATCTCCGCCGCGACCGCCTCGGCCTCCTCGCGCGATGATCGCGCGTTGACCGCGACGCGCGCGCCCGCAGCGGCGAGCTCGAGCGCGATCGCGCGCCCGATGTTGCGGCTGGCGCCGGTGACGAGGGCGACGCGCCCGTTGAGCTCGGTCATGGTTCAGCCTCCGAAGGCGGCAAGCGACACGGGAGAGGGAGAGGAGAGCGCGGAGCGCGCGAAGCCAAGCAGCGCCCCGGCGCGCGCCTCGTCCCAGCCACCGTGCCGGCAGTTGAGGAGGAACTTCTCCTCGAGTTCCGCGCGCGGCAGCCTCTCGGCGGCGCCGCCGCGGAAATGAGGCTGGCGCTCCTCCACCACGGAGCCGTCCGCCATCTCGACGCGCAGGTGGCCCGTGAAGCGGCGGGGATAGGGGTTCGCGGGATCGACCACGTAGGAGACCTTGCGCGCGACGGCGACGAGCCGCGGGTCCGTAGCCACCGCGTCCTCGAAGGCGGCGAGGCCCGCATGGCCGAGGACGAGGCCGGCGGCGATCCCGTAGGGAATAGAGAACTTCGCCGCGTAGCCGTTGGGCGGCTTGCGCTTGGCCTCGATCGGCTCCCATAGCCGGTGCAGGATGCCGTCGGAGGTCTCGCAGAGGATCGAGGCGATGCGCTCGGGATCGATGCCGCGGGCGCGCAACCGGATCGCGCAGTCGATGTAGGGGTGGATCATCGTCCCGCAGGCATGGGGCTTGAAGGCGATCGTTTCCGCGGCCCAGCCCCGCCCGAAGCCGTCGAGCAGCGCCGACCAGTCCGATGGGCGCGAATGGGCGAAGCCGTTGAAGAGGCCGTGGGTGCCCTCGAAGAGCGTCCGAGGCCCCGAGAACCCGCCGGCCGCGAGCCGCGCGGCGCGATAGCCACCCTGCGCCGCCCAGCCGGGATGCATGCGCTTCGTCCACGCGCCCTCGGCGAGGTACTCGATGATGCCCGAGGCCATGCTGCCGGCGATGCCCATCGCCGCGACCAGGCGCTCGCGCGGAAGGCCGATCGCGACCGAGGCGGCGGCGGCGGCGCCGATCGCGCCGAAGACGGCCGTGGGGTGGAACCCCGCCTTGTGGACCGCCTTCGGGACGACCTCGGAGAGGCGGCAGGTGACCTCGGCGCCGATCGCGATCGCGCGGCGCGCGGTCGTCCCTGCAATGCCATGGCGCTCCGCCGCGGCGAGGACGGCGGGCAGGACGACGGCGCCCGCATGCACCGGCCCGCCCTCGTAGGTGTCGTCGAAGTCCTCGCCATGCGCGGCCGTGCCGTTGAGCAGCGCCGCGTCGGCAGGAGCGAAGCTTCCCGCGAGGCCGATCGCCGTGCATGGCCCGCCCTCGTCAACGCCCGCGCGCGCCGCGCGCATGAAGCCCGTGCCGCGCGCCGCGACGCAGATGCCGGCGATGTCGACCAGCAGGTCCTCCGCCACGGCCTCCATCGCCGGCGACACCCGCGCCGCGATGCAGGCATCGGCGAGCGCCTCCGCCACGGTGGTCATTGCCTGCGCGCCTCCCTGTAGATCGACCATGCCGTCATCGCCGCCGCCGCGACCAGCAGGCCGAGCGAGACCGGGTCCTCCGCGAAGATCGCGTGGTCGCCGCCCGAGAGCACGAGCGAGCGGCGGTAGTTCGATTCGACCATGAAGCCCAGAACGACCCCGAGCACGACCGGCAGCACCGGGACGCCGAGCCTGCGCATCGCGTAGCCGACGACCCCGAAGCCGAGCACGAGCCCGACATCGAAGGCGCTCTGCTCGATCGCGTAGACCCCCGAGCAGACGAGCGCGAGGATGAAGGCGATGAGCCAGTGCTTCGGGCGGTTCACCAGCCAGATGCAGGGCGTGAGGATGACGAGCCCGGCCAGCAGCATCAGGATGTTCGCGGCGAACAGCCCGGCATAGAGGCCGGCGACCACGTCGGGCGCCTTCTGGAAGAGCATCGGCCCGGGCACGAGGCCATGGACGAGGAAGCCGCCGAGCAGCACGGCGGCGGAGTTGGAGCCGGGGATCCCGAGGCTCAGCAGCGGCACCAGCGCCGTCGCGGTGACGACGTTGTTGGCGGCCTCGGGCGCGGCCACGCCCTCGACCGATCCCTTGCCGAACTCATCGGGCTTCGCCGACCAGCGCCGCGCCTCGTTGTAGGCCATGAAGGCCGCGACGGTGCCGCCGGCGCCCGGCGTCACGCCCTCGAACGTGCCGATGGCGCAGCCGATCGCCTGCGGCCGCCAGATGCGCTTCCACATCGCGGCGCCGGGTAGCCGGAGGCGCGTGTCGCGCGCGCTCGCCTTGTCCCAGCCCGGCAGCGAGACCTGCTCGAGCATCTCGGCCACGGCAAACAGGCCGACCATGACCAGGATCGGCCTGATGCCCCCGAGCAGGTCGGGGCTGCCGAAGGTGAAGCGCGGCACCCCCGAGACCGGGTCGGTGCCGACCGTCGCCACCATGAGGCCGAGGAAGGCGCCCACGAGCCCGCGCAGCAGCGAGCCGCCCGACAGGCTCGCGATCACCGAGAGGCCGAGGACGCCGAGCGCGAAATACGCGGGCGGGGTGAAGGCGAGGGCGACGGAGGCGAGGGGCTCGGTCGCCAGCACGAGCACGGCGAGGCCGAACAGGCCACCCACGAGGCCGGAGACGAGCGATATGCCGAGCGCCTCGCCGGCGCGGCCCTGGCGCGCGAGCTCGTAGCCGTCGAGCGTCGTCGCGGCTGCGGAGTTGGTGCCGGGCGTGCGAATCAGGATCGCCGGGATCGAGCCGCCATACTCCGCGCCGACATAGACCGAGGCCAGCAGCACGATAGCGACGACGGGCTCCATCCCGTAGGTAAGGGGAAGCAGCAGCGCCATCGCGATCGAGGGCGAGATGCCCGGCAGCGCGCCGCCGAATATGCCCCATACGACGCCGGCCAGCGCTGCGGCGAGCGTGCTCAGCCCCATGGCCATGTCCCCCGTGGCATCGGAACGCCGAGCAGCAGCACGAACATCGCCCAGAAGGCGACGGCGCCCGCGACGGCCGTCGCGGCCATCGCGACGCCGCGCGGCGCGCCGGCATAGGCCGCCACCGCGGCGAGCAGCCCCGCGATGGAAGCGGCATAGCCGGCGACGGGCAGCGCCGCGAGGTAGAGGGCGAGGATCGCGAGCAGGCCGGCGGCGCGGAAATGCGCGCGCAGGGGCAGCTCGTCGCCGCCCGCGGGCGCGGGCGCAAGGACGCCGCGCAGCGCCAGGGCCAGGCCGGAGACGGCCATCCCCGCGGCAAGGAGCCGCGGCACCCCGTCGGCGCCGACCTCGTCGGACAGCAGGCTGCGCTGGATCCCCGTCGTCTCGTGCCAGTAGGCGCCGGCGAGGGCGACCGCCGCGATGCCGAGCAACGTGTCGCGCGACAGCCTCACCGGATCACGCCCAGCTCGCGCAGCGTGGCCGTCACCTCGCCGACGAAGCGCTGCGTGAAGGCGCGCGCCTCGGCGCGTCCCATCATCACGGGGATGAGGCTCTCCCGCGCGTACTCGCGGCGATAGGCCTCGCTCGCGAGGGCCGCGCGCAGCGCCTGCTCCCATTGCGCGGCGAGTTCGTCCGGCATGCCCTTGGGGCCGGCGAGGCCGCGGAACTTCGACACCACCACGTCGACGCCCTGCTCGCGCGCGGTCGCCACGTCGGGGAAGTCGGCCAGCCGTGAATCGGTCACGACGCCGAGCAGCCGGACCTTCCCGGCCTCGAGCTGGGCGCGCAGCTCCTGGATCTCGCCGATGCCGAAGTCGAGCGTGCCGTTGAGCACGTTGATCATCAGGTCGCCGCCGCCCTCGTGGCTCACCACCGCCGCCTGGACGCCAGCCTTCTTCTTCATCTGCTCGAGCGCGATGCGCTCCAGCGACGTCGGGTTCGCCGCTCCCCATCGCGCGCGGCCGGGGTTCGACCGCGCATGGGCGACCGCGTCGGCGAGGGTGCGGAACGGGCTGTTCGCGCGCGTGTAGATCACCTCCGGATCGAGGAAGACGATCGCCAGCGGGTCGAGGCCGTCATGCCCGACCTCGGGCTTCGACAGCAGCGTCGTCTGGATGTAGGTCGGCGTCGTCGCGTAGAACATCGACCCGTTGGGCGGCGACTTCGCGACCTTCGCCATCGCCGCCGCGCCGCTGCCGCCGCGCAGGTTCTCGACGGCGAAGGTCGTCCCCATGACCGGCGCGAGGTGCCTGACCAGCTCGCGCAGGAATATGTCGCTGCCGCCCCCGGGGCTTGAATGCGTGACCAGCGTCACCGGCGAGACCGGGTAGCGCTGCTGCGCGCGTGCGCCTGGCGCCCTCGCGAGCGTGGTCGCCGCCGTTGCGGCGCAGAGGGTCCTCCTGGAGATCATGAGCTTCCCGTCCTTCCCTTCTTTCACGCCGGTTGGACGCGCGGCCCGCCGCGCGCGCTTCCGGCCCAGTTGGCGATTGCGACCACCGCGAAGGTGACCACGAGCATCGTGACGCCGATCACCGCGATCGCGCCGAGGTTCCCGCTCTCGTTGAGGTCGAAGATGACCACGGAGAGCACCTTGGTCGCCGACGAGCTCAGCATCACCGCGGCCGAGAGCTCGCGCACCGTGCCGACGAAGATCAGGCACCATCCGGCGATCACGCCGCTGCGCAGCAGGGGCGCGGTGATGCGGCGCAGCGTCTCTATCCTGCCCGCGCCAAGGATCCGCGAGGCTTCCTCGAGTTCCGGGTGGAGGCCGCGGAAGGAGGCGCGGAGCTGCTGGAAGGCGGCTGGCAGCTCGATCGTCAGGAAGGCGAGGAGCAGGATCCAGAGCGTGCCGTAGAGGACCACGGGGCCGCGCGTGTAGGCGAGGAAGAGCCCGACGCCGAGGACGATCCCCGGCACGGCGATCGGGGCCATGGCGAGGAACTCGAGGCTGCGCCCCGCGAGGTCGGTGCGCCGCGCGACGAGGTACGCGACGACCAGGGCGAGCGCCGTGCCCGCCGTGGCGGTGGCGAGCGCCAGCACGAAGGTGTTCGAGAAGGCGCGTTGCGTCTGCGAGAACTCGAGGAACACGAAGGCGAAATGGGCGAGCGTCAGGTTGGCCGGGTCGAAGGGCGCGGAGGGCAGGGTGCTGAAGGCGGCCTTGAGGAGCGCGGCGTAGGGCAGGAACAGCGGCAGCGCGAGCGCCGCCGCCACCAGAGCGAAGGCAGGCCAGCGCCATGCGCCAAGCCGCACGGGCCGCGGCTCCGCGCCCTTTCCGGCTATGACCGCGTAGCCGCGCCGGCCAAGGATGCGCGATTGCAGCCACAGCAGGGCGATCGTCACCAGCAGCAGCGGCAGGGCCGCCGCCGCCGCGACCTGCGGCTTGGGCGGGAACTGGAACAGCGAGTAGATCTTCGTCGTGATCGTGTGGAAGCCCGCCGGGATCGCGAGGATGGCCGGCGACCCGAACAGCGTCATCGCCTGCAGGAAGGCGACCGCGACCCCGGCGAGCAGCGCGGGCAGGGCGAGCGGCAGCGTGATGCCGAGGACGATGCGCCAGCGCGGCGCGCCCAGGATGCCCGCGGCGTCCTCGAGGTCCGCCGGGATCCTGTCGAGCGCGTTGGCCAGAACCACGAAGACATAGGGCGCGGTGTAGCAGGTGATCACGAAGACGAGCCCGCCGAAGCTGTAGATGTCGAAGAGCGGGTCCGCCGCGCCCGAGAGGTCCCGCCACATCCGGTTCAGGATGCCGCTGTTCGGCGCGGCGAGGATCTCCCAGGCGATCGCGCCGAGGAAGGGCGGGGTCACGAAGCTCGCTGTCATGAGGATGCGCGCGATCCGGCGCCCCGGCATGTCGGTGCGCGCGACGATCCAGGCGAGGGGCGCCGCCGCGAGCGCGGCCGCGACGGCGACTGAGCAGGACAGGGCGAGCGTGGTGAGGAGCGGCTCCGAGAGCGTAGGGTCCTCGGCCAGCTGGACGAAGTTCCCGAGGGTCGGCGCGCCGCCACGGTCCGAGAAGGCGAAGGCCGCGATCCAGCCGATCGGGAGGCAGACCAGCCCCGCGAGGAAGAGCGCTGCCGCCGCCAGGACCGGACCCGAGAGGTCGGGCCCGGACCCGGACGGCCTCGCCGCGCCGCCGCCCGTGGTCGCCATCGCCGCGCCGCCTGCCCGCGTCAGGTGCGGAAGTGGCGCAGGTAGCGCGCCTTGATCTGCTCGACCTCCTTGTCGACCGCGACGGGATCGTCCTTCATCAGCTTGATCTCCGACATCGGCTTGCGGCCAGCGGGCTCCTTCACGCCGGGATGAAGCGAGCGCAGCCCGCCGGCATCGACGGCGAGCTGCTGCGCCTCGAGGCTGAAGCTCCATGCATGGAAGAGGCGCGCGGCGTTGGGGTTGCGCGCGTTCTTCATGACGCCCGAGGGCCCGATGATCAGCGGCGTGCCCTCGGCCGGGTACACGATGGCGATCGGCGCCCCGCGCGCCTGCTCGAGGAAGACGTTGTACTCGTTGCCGTCGACCATGACCGGGCGCTCGCCGGCCACGACCTTCCGCGGCGGCTCGGTCGAGGACTGGACCTGCATGACCTGCTGGCCCGCGAGCTTCTCGAGGAAGTCCCAGCCGACGTCGCGGCCGATCTGGAAGGTCGCGGTGAGGATGGTGCCGGAGTAGCCGGGATGCGCCTTGACGAGCTTGCCGCGCCACTTCGGGTCCAGCAGGTCGCGGAAGCCGCGCGGCGCGTCGGCGGCCTGGACGAGCGTGGTGTTGTAGGCGATCACGCTCATCGAGGCGCGCATCGGCGCGTGGAAGCCCTCGGGGTCGAAGGAGCCCGCGGGGTAGAGGCGCTTCACCTCCTCCGGGAGCGCGGGCGCCAGCCAGCCCTCGCGCTTCCAGTAGACGAAATGCGCCGCGTCCGAGCTGTTCACCGTGTCGACGTTGAAGATGCGGCTCGCGTATTCCTGGCCGATCTTCGAGAACTGCCGCTCGGCGCCGTTGCGCTCGACATGGACCTTGATGCCGGGGAACCGCCGCTCGAAGGCCTTGGCGAGGTCCTCTGCCACCTTCACGTCGATCGACGTGTAGTAGACCAGCTTGCCCTCGCGCCGGGCGGCGGCCTCTAGCTCGGGAGTGATGGCGTAGGTCGCGTCCTGCGCCGACGCGGCGCCAGCGGCGAGCGTGGCTGCCGCGAGCG
>JBEGVV010000209.1:0-33958 GCA_041178225.1 Pseudomonadota bacterium
GGCCTCGATGTTAGGTGCTATCGCGTCGCGCGTGCCCTCGGACACGTCCCCGAACCGCACGCCAAGCCTCTCGGCGATGTCCACGACCATCTCGCGTTCGCCGCCGGAGTCGTGGATTGACGCAAGGCCGCCCGCGGCAGCCCGCCTCGGCTGGTCGAAGAGCTGCAGGGTCGTCGCGAACTCGTCGAGGTCCTCCACCAGGGAGACGCCATGTCGACGGCACATGGCGACAAAGGCGGCATCGCTGCCCGCGATCGCGCCGGTGTGGCTGACCGCCATCGCCGCGCTGCGCGCGGAGCGGCCAACCTTGAGGACGACGACCGGCACATCCCTCGCGGAGGCGGCCTCGAGGACCGCGACGAAGCGCTCGGGGGCGCGCACCTCCTCAAGGAATAGGCCGATCGCCCGCGTCGTCGGCTGCACCAATGCCCAGTCGATGTAGTCGGCTGCGGTCGTCGTCAATTCCATGCCACTCGAGATGCACGCGGTGAAGCCCAGCCTCCTGTCGTTGTGCGCCAGCGCCGAGAAGGCCGAGCCGGACTGCGCGACGAAGACGATGCCGCCCGCCCGCAATCCGGGCGGCGAAGGGAAACCCGCGACGCGCAACCCGACGCTGCGGCTGTAGAAGCCCATCGAGCTGGCACCGCAAAGAACGATACCCGCCTCCCGCGCCCGACGCGCGAGGCGCTCGGCCAGCGGTGGGTTCGCGTCGCCATCCAGACGCGCCGACGCGAAGATGGTAGCGGCGCGCGCGCCATGTGCGATCACCTCCTCGAGCCCCTGCTCGAGCTGGGCGCTCGCGAGGGCGAGCACGACGTGGTCGACGCGCTCGGGCAGCGAGGCGAGGGACGCATGGCAGGCCAGGTCGCCGATGCGCTCATAACGCGGGTTCACGGGGTACACGCGGCCCGCGTAGCCGTCGATGCGGCTCATCTCGACCATTGCCAGGCCATTCGATTCCGGGCGCGCGGAGGCGCCGACCAGCGCGATGCTCCTCGGCGCAAGCAGCGTGTCGAGGCGATGCACCTGACCAACCGCGGCCGCGCCGCCCGTCAACTGGCATTGTCCAGCCAAGCCCGTCCCCTCTGTCCCCGCGCGATCATCGGCCTTCGGCGGGCGCACCGAAAGCCCTTCGTTGGACATGAGAATATCCATTCTGGACATCCTCGCCGCAAAGCGACTCAGAGCAGTTTCGCGGGATCGTGCTGGGTCTGGTCGGGATGGAGGTCGAACACCGGCATGAGGCGCAAGGACGTGGAAGTCTCCCCTGGGCTCCCTCCGCGCTCGCGGCGCGGGGTGACGCCGAAGACCTTCCTGTAGGCGCGCGAGAAGCCGGCATATGCGGCGAAGCCGCAGGCTTCGGCCACCTCACGCAGTTCCATGCCGGTCGAGCGGATCAACTTGCGCGCCCGCGTCACCCGGATGAGGAGGTAGACGTCAGAGGTCGTGGCAGCGAATACGCGCAGGAACTGCCGATCGAGCTGGCGCCGGGACAAGCGCAGCCTCCGCGCGATCGCCGCGACCGGCATCGGGGCGGAAATGCGCTGCTCCATGAGGGCGCAAGCCTGCTGCACGGTCTCGGGCACCTGGCTGCCAGACAGCGCCATCAAGCCGCTCTGGACCTCGCCATCCTCGCGAAGCCATGGCGCCTGAAGCAGGTTGGCGACCCGCCGCGCAAAGGGCGCGCCGAAATCCCGGCGCACGATCCGCGCCATGAGGTCGAGGCCGGTCACGCCGCCGGCGCAACTCGCCCTGCGCTCGGAGAGGCTGAAGACGTCGCGGACGAAGCGGACCTTCGGGAACATCTTCTCGTAGGCGGGTAGGTTCGCATAGTGGGCCGCCACCTCGTGCCCGTCGAGGGCCCCGGAATGCGCAAGGTGGTAGACGCCAGCCTCCATGCAGCCGAGTGCGCGATCGAGCCGTGCGAAGCGGCGCAGGACCCTCTGCGTCTCCCGGTTCAGGTGCTTGTGGGGCTTGAAGCTGCCGCAGACGAGCAGCAGGTCGAAGTCCCGCAGTTCCGCGATGAACGTCTCGCATGTGAGGGGGATGCCCGCGCTCGATGGCACGGAACGAGACGTATCGCTGGCGAGGATCCACCTGTAGTGCGTGCGCCCAAGAAGTGAGTTGGCGACGCGCAGCGTATCGATCGCCGAGGCTACGTTCACGAGCGAGAACTCGGGGGTCAGCAGGAATGCGACGGTGAACATCCGGATCCTGCCAGCGTCAACGACTCTTGCGCCGGAGGTCACGCAGTATCTCGCGCGCCGCGTTGTGGCCGGGGAGACCGCTGACGCCACCGCCCGGGTGCGCCGACGACCCGCATTGGTAGAGGCCGTCGATCGGCGACCGGTAGTCGGCATAGTGGGGCGCGGGGCGCTTGAGGAATAACTGGTCGGCGAGGATCTCGCCGTGGAAGATGTGGCCCTCGGGCGTCGCGATGATCCGCTCGATGTCGGGCGGTGCGAGCACCTGCATGCCCACGATGCCCGACGAGAAACCGGGCGCGAACTCGTCGAGGGTACGCAGCGCATTCCCGGCGAAGCGCTCTTTCTCGGCATCGTCCCACGCGCGGCCTGCCAGCCTGTAGGGCGCATGACCGCCGAACAGGTGGAGGACGTGCCGTCCCGGGGGCGCGATGCTGTCGTCGACGAAGCTCGGCGCGACGGGCGTCATGAAGGGACGCGCCGACCATTCGCCGCGAAGCGCATCCTGGTAGGCAGCCTCGAGGTATTCGATGGTCGGGCCGACATGCGCATAGGTCGGGTAGGGGAACCCTGCCGTCGACGGGTCGAAGCCGCGATACCGTGGCAGCCGCTCGCAGGCGATGTTGATCTTGAAGGCGGTCGAGAAGGTCCGGTAGTTGGCTATGGCGCGCACGAAATCCGAGGGCAGCGTCTCGGGCGCGAGCAGCTTCAGGAACGTGATCTTGCAACTGGCGTTGCTGGCGACGACCGGGGCGTGAATCCTGCTTCCATCAGCCAGCGTCACTCCGGTCGCGCGGCCGTCCACGCTGTCGATCGCCACCACCTCCGAGTCGGTGCGCACCTCGAGGCCATGTTCCCTGCCGCTCCTTGCAATAGCCTCGCTGATCGTGCCCATGCCGCCGCGGATGAAGCCCCAGCCTCCCGCGCCGGCATGCTCGCCAAGCAGGTGATGCAGCGTCACATAGGCGGAACCCGGGGTACGGGGCCCGGCGAACGTGCCGATGCCGGAGTAGTACGCCAGCACCGCGCGGATCTCGGTCCTCTCGAACCAGCGCCCCAGGAACTCGTCGGCGCTGAGGGTGAGGAGGTCGATGAGCCGGTGAAGGGTCTTGCCGATGCGGCGGTACTTCCACAGGAAGGCGACGCCATCCTTGAAGTCGCGCCAGCTCCGCTTCGTCGGGTCGACGGGAGTGTCGAGGATGAGACGCCGCACCACGCGGACCGCCTCCCCGAGATGGCGCTCGAATTCCGGGTAGGCGTCTGCGTCGCGGCGGGAGAAGCGTGCGAAGCTGGCCTGGGTGCGGCGCATGTCGTCCGAGAAGATGATCCCGTCGCCATTCTCGAGCGGCCCGTACATGTCGGAGGCAGGCAGGACTTCGAAGCCGTGCCGCCTGAGCTCAAGGTCGGCGATCACCTTCGGATGCAGCCAGCTCATGAGGTAGGAAAAGACCGAGAAGCGGTAGCCGGGGATGATCTCCTCCGTAACCGCTGCCCCGCCGATGACATGGCGCCGCTCGAGCACCACGGTACGCAATCCGGCACGAGCGAGATAAGCGCCACAGGTCAGCCCGTTATGTCCACCACCAATGACGATCGCGTCGTACGCCCCGGCCATCCGATGCCTCCCCTTCCCGTCGGCGGGGCCGCAAGTGCCACCCCGCCAGGTTCGCGCTCAGGATAACGGAATGCGTTTCATGGTGGCTCGCGATGTCGGAGGAATGACCCAACGCCCGTCTCCGCCTTCGGCCCATCCCGGGCCCCCGCGCATGGCCGGGTTGCGCGCGGCCGGGTCGACAGGGGCGGCGGGGCGGCCCTAGCCTCGCCTCCATGGCCAACGATACCTCGCCCCTCGCCGCCGCGACCGCGGCGCCCGCACCCGCAGCCGCCGCCTCGCCGCAGGCGCAGGCACAGGGCGCGCATGCCGCCACCTTCGCGGTGGTCTTCTCGCTGTCGCTCTGCCACCTGCTGAACGACCTGATGCAGTCGATGCTGCCGGCGATCTATCCCGTGCTCAAGGACACGCACCGGCTGGATTTCGGGCAGATCGGCCTGATCACCCTCGCCTTCCAGTGCACGGCCTCGCTGTTCCAGCCCGTGGTCGGCATGGTCACGGACAGGCGGCCGATGCCCTATTCGCTGGCCGCGGGCATGGCCTCGACGCTGGTCGGCCTGCTGCTGCTCGCCCATGCGCCCGACTACGCGACGATCCTCGTCGCGGCCTGCCTCGTCGGGCTCGGCTCCGCGGTCTTCCATCCCGAGGCCTCGCGCGTCGCGCGCCTCGCCTCCGGGGGCCGCCACGGCCTCGCGCAGTCGCTGTTCCAGGTCGGTGGCAACGCGGGCTCGGCCATCGGGCCGCTGCTCGCGGCGCTGGTCGTCGTCCCCAACGGCCAGCGCAGCGTCGCGTGGTTCTCGGCGGCGGCCTTCCTCGGCATGTCGGTGCTCGTCGGCGTCGGCAACTGGTACGCGAGGCATCGCCGCGTGCCGCGTGCCCAGGGCGCGCCGGTCGCGCGGCCGCTCTCGGTGCAGCTCGCCGAGCCGCGCGTCGCGCTCGCGCTCGCCGTGCTCGTGACGCTGATCTTCTCGAAGACCTTCTACTCGGCGAGCCTCAACTCCTACTACACGTTCTACCTGATGGGTCGCTTCGGCGCCGACGTCGAGACCGCGCAGTTCGCGCTCTTCGTCTTCCTCGCCTCGTCGCCGATCGGCGCGCTTCTGGGGGGCTGGCTCGGCGACCGAATCGGCCGCCTGCCGATCATCTGGGTGTCGATCCTCGGCGCCCTGCCCTTCTCGCTCGCGCTGCCGCATGTCGGCTTCGCGACGACGATCGTGCTGGCCTTCGTGATCGGCCTCGTCATGTCGTCGTCCTTCTCGGCGATCCTGGTCTACGCGCAGGACCTGCTGCCCGGTCGCGTCGGGCTCGTCGCCGGCGTCTTCTTCGGCTTCTCCTTCGGCCTCGGAGGCATCGGCGCGGCGGCGCTTGGCGAGCTCGCCGACCGCACGAGCCTCGACACGGTCTACGCGATCTGCGCCTTCCTGCCGGCGATCGGCCTCCTCACGGTCTTCCTGCCGCGGCAGGCCGGTCAGCGCTGAGCGGCGCGCAGCCAGGCGACGACGTCGCCCGCGCTGCGATCGGGCGGGAAGACCGGGTAGAAGACCTTCTCGATGCGGCCCTGCGACAGCACCATCGTCAGGCGCCTGAGCAGCCGCGTGCCGTGGACCTCGAAGCAGGGCAGCCGCAGCGCGTCGGCGAGGCGGAAGCCCGCGTCCGACAGGATCGCGAAGGGCAGGTGCAGCCGCTCGACGACCTCCGCCTGCCAGGCCGTGTCCTGCGAGGACAACCCGAAGAGCGAGGCGACGCCGAGCGCGCGCAGCTCGGCCGCATGGTCGCGGAAGGCGCAGGATTGCGGCGTGCAGCCGCGCGCGCCGGGGATCGCGTCCCAGCCATCGGGCAACGGGATGCCCGGCCGCCCGGTCATCGGGTAGGCGTAGACGACGACCAGCCCGGGCAGCGCCGAGAGGTCGACCATGCGCCCGTCGGTCGCCGCGAGCGCGACGGAAGGCATGCGCATGCCCTCGAGATGCGCCGCCGCGCCGTCGTCCACGGGCACGGGCAGCTTGCTCCAGTCGACATCGAGGAAGTTGGTCATGCGGGCCTCGCCAGGTGGGCAGGAAGGTCCTTTTGGCAGCCGTATTGGTCCTGGATAAGATCCAAATCCATGGGAAAGCAAAGAACCATTCTGCCCGACTGGTCGGCGCTCATGCCCGTGCGCACGGATCCCGGGCCACGCGGCGCGGCGCTCTACGCGGCGCTGCGGCGGATGATCGAGGACGGCCGCGTCCCGCCAGGCGCGAAGCTGCCGCCGTCCCGCGTCCTCGCTGCGCAGGCCAGGATCGCGCGCAACGTGGTCGTCGCCGCCTTCGAGCGGCTCGCCGCGGAGGGCTATGTCGTGGCGCGGGTCGGCGCCGGCAGCTTCGTGGCGCCCGACGTCCCGCGCCTCGCGCCGCGCGCGCCGAGGCCGCTGCCCGCGCCCGCGCTCCTGCCTGCCATGCCCGGCCGCCTCGGCAGCGCGATGGCGGACCCGCGCTCCTTCGACCTGCTGCGCAGGCTCCTCGCGCGCGACCTCGCGCGCCCCTCGGCGGCGCATCTCCACTACGGGGACCCGCGCGGCGCGCCGGCGCTGCGCGAGGCGATCGCCGGCTACCTGCGCAGCGCGCGCGCCGTGCGGGTCCATCCAGACCAGGTGATGGTGACGAGCGGCGCGCAGCAGGCGATCGACATCGTCGTGCGCACGGTGCTCGCGCCGGGCGACACGGCATGGATCGAGGATCCCGCCTATCCGATGGCGGCGGCGCTGCTGCGCGGCGCGGGCCAGCGCATCGTCCCGGTGCGCGTCGACGCCGAGGGGCTGGACGTGGCCGCCGGGCGGAGGGCCGCGCCGCGCGCCCGCGCCGCCTATGCAACGCCCTCGCACCAGTTCCCGCTCGGCGTCGCGATGACGATGCGACGACGGCTCGAACTGCTCGCCTGGGCGCGCGAGGCGGGCGCGTGGATCATCGAGGACGACTACGACAGCGAGTTCCGCTACGCGGGCCCGCCGCTCGCCGCGCTGCAGGGCATCGACGACGCGGGGCGCGTCGTCTATGTCGGCACGTTCTCGAAGTCGCTCTTCCCGGGCCTGCGCGTGGGCTACGCCGTGCTGCCCGAGGCGATCCTCGGCAAGGCGATCGCGCTGCGCGAGCGCACCGACCGGCAGCCTTCGACGATCGCCGACGGGGCGCTCGCCGCGTTCATCGCCGAGGGCCACCTGGCGGCGCATGTCCGGCGCGCCCGCAAGCGCGCGCGCGCGGCCCGCGACGCGCTGGTCGCCGGCCTCGCGCAGGGGCCGCTCCTCGCGCAGGCGCCCGACCAGGGCCTGCATCTCGTCGCCTCGCTGCCTGGCTGGCTCGACGAGGCCCGCGCGATCGAGGTCGCCGCGCAGGCCGGCCTCTTCGCGCGCCCGCTCTCCGCCATGCATCTCGCGCGACGCAGGCGAACGGGGCTGGTGATGGGCTTCTCCGGCTTCTCGCCCGAGGCCTTCGCCATCGCCGCGCGCGAGGCCTCCGCGCGGCTCGCGCGGCTCGCGCCCCGACTGGCGCGGCGATGATCGCGCCTGGCCCTCGGCCTCGCGATTGCGAGGCGGCGGACCGCGGCGACCTTTCGCAGACGGATCGTGGACTATAAGGTCGTTCAATGCCGGGTCCCATTGCCTGGCACCCACCAGGGCGACGCCGGAAAGGATCGTGACCCATGTGCGGCATCGTCGGCCTCTTTCTCAAGAACCCGGTGCTCCGGCCCGATCTCGGGCGGCACGTATCCGCGATGCTCGCCGGCATGACGGATCGCGGCCCCGACAGCGCTGGGATCGCCGTCTATCACCGCCCCGCGGGCGAGGGCGCCTGCAAGCTCACGCTCCACCATGCCGATCCCGCGCATGACTGGAGCGCGCTCGCCGGCGCGATCGCGCAGGCCTTCGGCTGCGAGGTCGACGCCGAGGTCCGCGCCAACCACGCGGTGCTGGTGGCCGATGCCGGCGAAGCCGCGCTGCGCGACTGGCTCGCCGAGGAGGCGCCGGACGTGCGCGTGATGGGCTACGGCCAGCTGATGGAGGTCTACAAGGAGATGGGCCTTCCGGCGGACGTGCTGCGCCGGCACGGGATCCCGGCGATGTCCGGCACCCACGCGATCGGCCATACCCGCATGGCGACCGAAAGCATCGTCACCACCGAGCACTCGCATCCCTTCACGGCGGCGGCGGACATGTGCCTCGTGCACAACGGCTCGCTGTCCAACCACAACCGCCTGCGCGCCTTCCTGCGC
The DNA here is from genome assembly GCA_041178225.1 of Pseudomonadota bacterium. Lineage (GTDB taxonomy): Bacteria > Pseudomonadota > Alphaproteobacteria > CACIAM-22H2 > CACIAM-22H2 > CAIOSQ01. The sequence goes on from JBEGVV010000209.1 coordinate 8,062, forward strand.
CGGCGCGGCGAGCGCTTCGAGACCGACAACGACAGCGAGGTCGCGGCGCGCTACTTCGCCTGGCGCATGCGCGAGGGCGCCTCGCTCGAGGAGGCCATGCAGGCCGGCCTGAGGGACCTCGACGGCTTCTACACCTTCGCGATGGGCACGCGCGAAGGCTTCGCCGTGCTGCGCGACGGCATCGCGTGCAAGCCCGCCGTGCTCGCCGAGACCGACGACTGGGTGGCCATGGCCTCGGAGTATCGCGCCATCGCCGACCTTCCTGGTGTCGAGGACGCGACCATCTGGGAGCCCAAGCCCGCGGTCGTCTACACTTGGAAGCTGGATTGACCATGCAGACCGTCGACCTCGCCGCCGAGGACGTGCGCGCCCTCAACGGCCGCCTGCACGCCCTGCCCGCCGACACCAACCAGCGCGCCTGGCGGGTGATCAACCCGCGCGGCGCGCATGCAGTGGCGGTCGGCCTGACCCAGGAACTCAAAGTCGTGGTCGATGGCCATGTCGGCTATTATTGCGCCGGCATGAACGAGGCCGCGCATGTCGAGATCCGCGGCCATTGCGGCTGGGGCGTCGCCGAGAACATGATGAGCGGCATGGTGCGCGTCGCCGGCAACGCCTCGCAATCGGCCGGCGCCTCGGGTCATGGCGGGATGCTGGTGATCGAGGGCGATGCCGGCCATCGCTGCGGCATCTCGATGAAGGGCATCGACATCGTCGTCGGTGGATCGATCGGCGCCTTCAGCGCCTTCATGGCGCAGGCCGGCAACCTCGTGGTCTGCGGCGACGCCGGCGAGAACCTGGGCGACTCGCTCTACGAGGCCGACATCTACGTGCGCGGCGCCGTCACCTCGCTGGGCGCGGACTGCGTCGAGAAGGAGATGACGGCGGCGGACCGCGAGAAGGTCGCGGCGCTGCTGGCGCGGGCCGGCATCGCCGCCGACGCGGCGTCGTTCCGGCGCTACGGCTCGGCGCGCACGCTCTACAACTTCCATGTCGACCACGCCGATTCCTACTGAGGGCCGGGCCATGACGATCGACCATCGCAACGCCCGTCCGTCCGCCGCCTTTCCGCCAAACGTCATCGCCGAGATCCAGCGCGCCGCCGACCAGGGCATCTATGAGATCCGCGGCCTGGGCACCAAGCGCCGGCTGCCGAGCTTCGACGACCTGCTGCTGCTCGGCGCCTCGATCTCGCGCTACCCGCTCGAGGGCTATCGCGAGAAATGCGATACCAACGTGGTGCTCGGCACGCGCTTCGCGGCCAAGCCGCTTGAACTCAAGATCCCGATCACAATCGCCGGGATGAGCTTCGGCTCGCTCTCGGCCGCGGCGAAGGAATCGATCGGCCGCGCCTGCACGGCGGTCGGCACCAGTTCGACCACCGGCGACGGCGGCATGACCGAGGAGGAACGCCGCGCCTCGAAGCTGCTGGTCTACCAGGTGCTGCCCTCGCGCTACGGCCTCAACCCGCGCGACCTGCGCCGCGCCGACGCGATCGAGGTGGTGATTGGCCAGGGCGCCAAGCCGGGCGGCGGCGGCATGCTGCTGGGCCAGAAGATCAGCCCGCGCGTCGCGAGGATGCGCACCCTGCCCGAGGGCATCGACCAGCGTTCGGCCTGCCGCCATCCCGACTGGACGGGGCCGGACGACCTGACGATCAAGATCCAGGAGCTGCGCGAGATCACCGACTGGCAGAAGCCGATCTACGTCAAGGTCGGCGCCTCGCGGCCTTTCTTCGACACGCAGCTGGCGGTCAAGGCGGGCGCCGACGTCGTCGTCGTCGACGGCATGCAGGGCGGCACCGGCGCCACCCAGGACGTCTTCATCGAGCATGTCGGCATACCCACCCTGCCGGCGCTGCGCCAGGCGGTCGACGCTCTGGTCGACCTCGACATGCATCGCAAGGTGCAGCTGGTCATCTCCGGCGGCATCCGCAGCGGCGCCGACGTGGCCAAGGCGCTGGCAATGGGCGCCGACGCCGTGTCGATCGGCAGCGCCGCGCTGATGGCGCTGGGCTGCAACAAGCCCGTGCATGTCGAGGCCTACGCCGCGCTGGGCACCGCGCCCGGCCATTGCCACCACTGCCATACCGGGCGCTGCCCGGTCGGCGTGACGACCCAGGACCCGGTGCTGGAGAAGCGGCTCGATCCCGAACAGGGCGCGCGCTGGCTGCGCAACTACCTGTCGGTGATGACGCTGGAGGCGCAGACGATCGCGCGCGCCTGCGGCAAGACGCATGTGCTCAACCTCGAGCCCGAGGACCTTGTCGCGACGACGATCGAGGCCGCGGCGATGGCGGGGGTCCCGCTCGCCGGCACGAACTGGATCCCGGGCAGGGAACTGCGCTGAGGCGCGCGAACGTGCCTGGCGGAAGGACTGACAGGAACGGGAGGCTAGGCATGGCGACGGATCTGGCGAAGCTCGCGAAGGAAAGGCGGATCAGGTATTTCCTGATCAGCTATGTCGACCTGTTCGGCGCGCTGCGCGCCAAGCTGGTGCCGGCACGCGCGATCGGCGAGATGCAGCGGGCGGGCGCGGGCTTCGCGGGCTTCGCGACCTGGCTCGACATGAGCCCCGCGGACAGCGACATGTTCGCGGTCCCCGATCCCGACAGCCTCGTGCAGCTACCCTGGAAGCCGGAGGTCGGCTGGCTCGCCTCCGACCTCTTCATGGACGGCAAGCCGGTCGCGCATGGCCCGCGCCACATCCTCAGGCAGCAGGTCGCCGCAGCGGCGGCCAGAGGCCTGCGGATGAAGAGCGGCGTCGAGTGCGAATTCTTCCTCGTCACTCCCGACGGCAGCGCCGTCGCCGACGTCCAGGACACGCAGTCGAAGCCCTGCTACGACCAGGGTGCGCTGATGCGCCGCTACGACATCATCACCGAGATCTGCGACGCGATGATCGCGCTCGGCTGGGAGCCCTACCAGAACGACCACGAGGACGCGAACGGCCAGTTCGAGATGAACTGGACCTATGCCGACGCGATGGTGACAGCCGACCGACATGTCTTCTTCAAGTACATGGTGAAGGCGATCGCCGAGAAGCACGGGCTGCGCGCTACCTTCATGCCCAAGCCGTTCATCGACCTTACCGGCTCGGGCTGCCACGCGCATGTCTCGGTCTGGGACCGCGCCGGCAGGCGCAACCTCTTCCACGACCCGAAGGGCGAACTGGGGCTCTCGCGCATGGCCTACGACTTCCTCGGTGGCGTGCTCGGCTCGGCCGAGGGGCTCTGCGCGCTCTTCAACCCGACGGTCAACAGCTACAAGCGCATCAACGCGCCGCGCACGACCTCGGGCGCGACCTGGTCGCCCAACGCCGTGACCTACGGCGGAAACAACCGCACGCACATGGTGCGCATCCCCGATGCGGGCCGCTTCGAGTTCCGGCTGATGGACGGCGCCGCGAACCCGTACCTGCTGCAGGCCGGGCTGATCGCCGCGGGCCTCGAGGGCGTCGAGGCGAAGCGGGATCCCGGTCCGCGGCGCGACATCGACATGTACACGCAGGGCCACACGCTGGAGGGCGTGCGGCGCCTGCCCGCCAACTTGCTCGATGCACTGCGCGCCTTCGCCTCCGACGCCGCGCTGCGCGCGCGCCTGGGCGAGCCCTTCTGCAACAGCTACCTCAAGCTCAAGCATGAGGAGTGGAGCCGCTTCAGCCGCCACCTCTCGCAGTGGGAGCGCGAGACGACGCTCGATTGCTGAGCGGGCCGCCGATCCTCCGCGCGAAGGCGCTGTCCCGCGAGGCGAGCAACCCGCCGGCATGGGCGCGCTCGCGGCCATAGACGATCCACACGTCGTCGGGCGAGCCGATCTCCTCGTCGACGCGCAGCAGGCCGGGATGGCCGTCCGCGTAGTCGCGATAGGCCAGCGCCGAATCGATCCGCCCCGCCAGCAGGTCCGCGAAGGCGAGCGGGATCGCGGCGTAGGGGACCTTCTCCTGCCAGCGACGGAGATCGGCGTAGGACTCGGTCGCCGGCATCACGAGGCCGATCGAGCGCGGCGTGGCGACGTCGGCGCGGGTGAGGATCGCGAGGGGCCTGCTGTCGGAGATGAAGCAGTCGATCGCGAACACGTCGCGGAAATTGGCGCCGAGCGTCTCCGGCGCATCGGGGTGGACCGCGCATTGCAGCACGAAGTCGACCTCGCCCGACCGGAGCCAGTCGATCGCCTCGCGGAAAGAGCCGGCGAACCGGAGCCCGCTCGTGGCCGCACCGTGGAAGTCGAGGTAGCGCCGCGCCACCAGCTCGTGGTTCGTCCCCGCGGGGCCGAGCGTGGCCATGCGCACCGGGCGGCCCGCCATGCCCGCGGCTGCAGCTGTGTCCATGCACGCAGTATCGGCGCGACGCCGGCACGGCTCAAGCCGCCCTCCCGGGCCACTCGTGAACCGGATCCAGGCGACGAGCCTCCCTCGCCCCGCGGGAAATAGTTGTCTGGATCCAGTTCGGCAGCGTGGCAGGATTTCGCATGGCGACGGACCATGGGGCCGCGGACGCGGCCGATCCCCATCTCTGGCTGGAGGACGTCGATGGCGCGGCGGCGCTGGCCTGGGTGCGCGCGCGGACCGACCTCGCGGCCCGCGAGCTGGAGGCCACGCCAGGCTTCGAGGCGCTGCGCGCGCGGCTGCTGTCGATATTCGACAGCGATGCGCGGATCCCCTTCCCGGAGCAGCATGGCGGGCGCCTCTACAATCTCTGGAAGGATGCAGCCAATCCGCGCGGCCTGTGGCGCCGCACCACCGACGAGGAGTACCGGAAGGCCGATCCCGCATGGGAGGTCGTGCTCGACCTCGACGCGCTCGCCCGGGACGAGGGCGAGAACTGGACGTGGAAGGGCGTGAACGTCCTGCCGCCCGGCGACGAGCGCGCCCTGGTGCTGCTGTCGCGCGGCGGCGCGGACGCAGCAGTGGTGCGCGAGTTCGACCTGCGCGCGAAGCGCTTCGTCGAGGACGGCTTCGTCCTGCCTGAATCCAAGTGCCAGGTCTCGTGGCGGACGCGCGACGAGCTCTTCGTCGGCACGGATTTCGGGCCGGGATCGCTGACGACCTCCGGCTATCCGCGCACCACCCGGTCCTGGCGGCGCGGGACGGACATCGCCAGCGCGACGACGATCGCGGAGTGCGAGGCGACGCATGTCACCTGCTACGGCATCCGCTACCACGCGCGCGGCTTCGAGCGCGACTTCGTGGTGCGCGTGCCCGCCTTCCACCGCGCCGAGGTCTTCTGGCTGCGCGACGGGGAAATGGTCCGGCTCGACAAGCCCGACAGCGCCGTGGCGCGCCAGCATCGCGAGTGGCTGCTGCTCTCGCTGCGCGACGACTGGCAGGTCGGCGACGCGGCATACGCGGCGGGCTCGCTGCTCGCCTGCCGCTTCGACGACTTCGTCGCCGGCGGTCGCGACTTCCATGTCCTCTTCGCGCCGACGCCGACGACGTCGCTGGCCGGCTGGTCGTCGACGCGCAGCCACGTGCTCGTCGGCATGCTGGAGGACGTGAAGTCGCGCATCCACGCATGGCGCTTCGCCGATGGCGCGTGGAGCGGCACGCCCCTGCCCGGCCTGCCGGCGTTCGGATCCGTCGGCGCGACGCCCGTGGACGCGGAGGAGGGCGACGACTACTGGCTGACCGCCACCGACTTCCTGGCGCCGACCAGCCTGCTGCGCGGCACTGTCGGCGGCCCCCCGGCCATTGCGCTGAAGTCCCTGCCGGCGTTCTTCGATGCCGATGGCCTGCAGGTCGAGCAGTGCTTCGTCCTGTCCGCCGACGGCACGCGCGTGCCCTATTTCCTGGTCGCCCGGCGCGACCTGCGCCGCGATGGCGGGACGCCGACCCTGCTCGCCGGCTATGGCGGCTTCGAGGTGCCGATGCTGCCCGGCTACCACGCGGGCGTCGGCGCGGCATGGCTGGAGAAGGGCGGCGCCTACGCCGTCGCCAATATCCGCGGCGGCGGCGAATACGGCCCGCGCTGGCACCAGGCCGCCAAGAGGAGCGGCCGCATGCGGTGCTACGAGGACTTCGCGGCGGTGGCGCGCGACCTGTCCGCGCGTGGCGTCGCCGCGCCGCATCGCCTCGGCATCATGGGTGGCAGCAATGGCGGCCTGCTCGTGGGCAACATGGCGACGCTCTTCCCGGAGCTCTTCGGCGCCGTGGTCTGCCAGGTGCCGCTGCTCGACATGCGGCGCTACCACAGGCTGCTCGCCGGGGCCTCGTGGATGAGCGAGTACGGCGACCCCGACGACCCGGCCGACTGGGAGTTCATGCGCCGCTGGTCGCCCTACCACAACCTGCGGCGCGAGGCCCGCTACCCGCGCATCCTCTTCACCACGTCGACGCGCGACGACCGCGTCCATCCCGGCCACGCGCGCAAGATGGCGGCCCGCATGGAGGAACTCGGCCACGACGTGCTGTTCTTCGAGAACACGGAGGGCGGCCATGGCGGCGCCGCCGACAACCGCCAGGCGGCGCGCATGGGCGCGCTGGCCTTCGCCTTCCTCTGGCGGCAACTCGGCGGCTGAGCGAGGGAACCCGGGGATGGCACGCATCGCCTATGTCGACTGCTCGCCGATGATGGCCGCGACGCTCGCGCGGATGGCGGCGCCCGCCGGGCTTCGCGTCTTCGAGGGCGATCCCGATCCCGCCCAGCTGCGCGCGACGATCGCCGACGCCGGGGTCGTGCTGAACGGGCACACGGCCATGGACGCGGCGCTGCTCGAGGCGCTTCCGCGCCTGCGATCGATCGTGTTCCTGGGCACCGGCGCGTCCAGCTATGTCGACCTCGACGCTGCCGCGCGGCTCGGCATGCGCGTGCGCACGATCAGGGGCTATGGCGACCGCAGCGTCGCGGAGCACGCCTTCGCGCTGCTGCTCGCCGCGGCGCGCGGCATCGCGGGCATGGACCGGGGCCTGCGTGCCGGCGCGTGGACGCAGGCGGAGGGCTTCGAGCTCGCCGGCCGCACCCTCGGCCTCCTTGGCCTCGGCGGCGTCGGCGGCGAGATGGCACGCATCGCCTCCGGCTTCGGCATGCGCGTCGTCGGATGGAGCCGCTCGGGCGTGCCGGCCGGCCTTCCGGTCGAGGCGATGGCGCTCGACGACGTGCTGGCGGCTTCGGACGTGGTCAGCCTTCATCTCGCGCTGGTCGAGCAGACGCGCGGCCTGCTCGATGCGGCGCGGATCGCGCGCATGAAGCGCGGCGCGATCCTGGTCAACACCGCGCGCGGCGCGCTGGTCGACGAGGCGGCGATGCTCGCCGCGCTCGCGAGTGGCCAGCTCGGCCATGCGGCGCTGGACGTCTACGCCGTCGAGCCCCTGCCAGCCACCCATCCGCTGCTCGCGCGCGACGACGTCACCCTCGCCGCGCATTCAGGCTGGAAATCCGCCGCTGCCGCGCAGCGCCTCATGGAGGCCGCGCTGCGCCTCGCCACCGCCGACGCCGCCGCGCTCGAGGCAGGACACCCCCTCGCGCCCTGAAATCGGGCCTGGTCGCGACTACCCCGGTTCTCCGGACGGGATCCCGGGCGCGCGACGAGGCCGACCGCCTGCCCTGCCCGGCTCCGGGCAGGGCACCGATGGCTTCGGCCTATGCGCCGGCTTGGTGCCTGCCGGCGGCGGCAGGCTGGGCCTTGAGGTAGCCCAGCAGGGCGCGGGCGACGCGCTCGCGCAGGTCGGCCGGCGGCGTGCGACCGGCCATCGCGTCCGCTTCGATCATTGCCTTTGCGATGACCAGGATGTCCTGCACGTGGATCGGTCGGGGCGGCTCGGCGAGTTCCGATGCATGGCGCTGCAGCAGGGTCGTGACCGCGACGCCGATCCGCTGTTCGTGCTCGCGCAGCCGCGGCCCGAGCGGCAGGCGCGCTTCCTCGTGGTCAAGCGCCGCGGCCAGCAATGGACGCGCGTACTGGTGCGCGATGCCGATGTCCACCAGGTCCAGCAGCGCCTCCTGCAGCGAACGGTCCAGATGCGCGGCCACGCAGGCCTCGATGCTGGCCGCGAGCGCCGCCTCGTGCCGGTCGATCAGGGCAGCGACCAGCGCGGACTTGTTCGGGAAGTACTGGTACAGCGACCCGACGCTCACGCCCGCGACCTCGGCCACGCGGTTGGTATTGAACCCGGCCAGGGATTCGCGCCCGAGAACGCGAGCCGCCGCGGCGAGGATGGTCTCCACCGTGTCGGCCGAGCGGGCCTGGCGGGGCGATTTTCTCTGGCGCAAGTCGATGCGGGGCATGGTCGGACCTCGGCGTGCGATACGCGAGTACCGATTATGAGCAATTGCTTGGATTATCGCCACGGCCACGTTCGTGGCCGAATTCGACCCCGGCGCAACCTCGTGGAGCTGACGATGAACCCGCTTGACCCGCATTCCCAGCGGCCCTGGCCGCGTCGCCGTTTCAACACTGCCATGCTTTTCGCGGCGCTTGCCGCATCGGGCGCCGGCGGGCTGCTCGCGCAACGGCCCGCCAACGCGCAGCAGCGGCTCAATCCGACCCCCTCCGACTTCGAGGGTCCGTATCGACCTGCCGCCGGCACGAACTGGGGCGGCATCGACCTGATGGCGTCTCGCGATGCCGTTTCGCCGGGCAAGACGTTGGTGCTTGCCGGCCGGCTGCTCGACACCGCCGGGCGCCCCCACTCCGGGTTGCGGCTGCAGGTCTGGCAGGCCAATTCCACCGGCCGCTACGACTATCATCCGGCCGAGACGCCCGGCCATGGCCACCCGGACCCGGCCTTCCGTGGCCACGGCGAAGGCGACATCGACGCCGGCGGCTGGTACGCGTACCGGACGATCCGTCCCGGCGGCTACAAGCGCACGCTGTTCGGGTTCCTGCCCTGGACCTTCGTGCCCCACATCCATGTCGCCGTGCGGGCGGGCGGGCGCGACCTGCTGGTCACCCAGTGCGACGTCGACAAGGTGGTCGCGCAGCGGCCTGCGACCGCCTACGCGGACCATGCGGAGCTGGTGCGATCGGACCCGATGCGCAGGCTCGCCGAGGCCGTCGGCGGTGCAGTCGTCGCGCAGGCCGAGCTGGTCCGCTTCGATGTCGTGCTCGACCGACCGGCGTGAGCCGGCTCGCCCGATGGCCGGGGACCGCCCGATGACCGGCGGTGGGACATCAGGGAAAGGCCCGACGGCGCACGGGCCTCACGCCTGTCCGAAACGCTCGCGATATTCGCTGGGCGTCAGGCGGACGCGCCGGCGGAAGTGATGGCGCAGCGCGCCCACCGACCCGAACCCGGCGGCCTCGGCCACGCGGTCGATGGGGAGCTGCGACGTCTCGAGCAGGCGCCTGGCCTCGTCCACGCGCGCCGACGTCACCCATTCGCCGGGCGCCTGCCCGGTCGTCTCGGCGAAGCGCCGCAGCAGCGTGCGCGGGCTCATGGCCACCACGGCGGCGAGCCGGTCGACGCTCCAGTCCGATGCGGGTTCGGCCCGGACCCGCTCCAGCAAAGCCGAAAAACGGCCTTCATGGGCGGGCGGCACCGGGCGCTCGATGAACTGGGCCTGTCCGCCAGTGCGATGCGCAGCCACGACCAGGCGTCGCGCCACGCTGTTGGCGGCGGCGGCACCGAAATCAGCGCGCACGATGTGCAGCATCAGGTCGATGCCCGCGGCGCTTCCAGCCGATGTCAGGACCCGCCCCTCCTCGGCATAGAGGACCTGGGCGTCGACATGGCAGCGCGGATGCATGGCGGCCAGTGCCCCGGCATACCGCCAATGCGTCGCGATGCGCTTGCCGTCGAGCAGGCCCGTGGCCGCGAGCACGAAGGCGCCCGAGCAGATCGACGCAAGTCGCGCGCCACGGGCATGCGCCCGGCGCAATGAACGCAGCAGGTGCGCGGGCACGGGCTCGGTCGCTCCCTTCCAGCCGGGCACGACGACGAGGTCCGCCCTGCGCAGAAGATCGATCCCGCCATCGGCCTCGACGCGCAGCCCGCCCTGCGCGCGCAAGGGCCCGGGTTCGATCGCGGCGGCTGCGAAACGGTACCAGCCGGGCCCCATTTCAGGGCGGCGCAGTCCGAAGATCTCGGCGGCGATCGCGAATTCGAAGGTGCACAGACCGTCATAGACGAGCGCGACCACCAGCGGCCCGCGTGGGTTTGGCGGTTTCTTGCGCATGATTGGCGTTTACGCCGCTTGTGCCGCCTTGCGCAAGGCCATACCCGTTGGCGCATTCCCTCCAAGGAGATCCGACATGCCGTCCGCCGTCGCAGCAATACCCGCCGCCCCCAGCGCCGAAGCCGAGGCGCATTTCGCCGCGTCCTTCGCGTTCGAGACCGATTGCTGGGACGTGCACGAGGCCATGAAGGCGGGGCCCGATTTCGTCCTGCTCGACGTCCGCGGTCCGGACGCCTTCGACAGGGGCCATGTCGCCGGCGCGGTGCACCTGCCGCACGGCAAGATCACCGCGTCGCGCATGGAACAATGGCCCGCCGGCACGCTGTTCGTCGTCTATTGCGCCGGGCCGCATTGCAACGGCGCGGCGCGCGCCGCGCTGCGGCTGGCGCGGCTGGAGCGACCCGTGAAGATCATGGCGGGCGGCATCACCGGCTGGATCGACGAAGGCTTCGCGCTCGCGCGCCAGGCCAGCCTCAAGGAGACGTGAGGATGCTGGAGCTGAGACCCGACTGCGAGTGCTGCGGGCGCGACCTGCCGCCCGGCAGCCACGAGGCGATGATCTGTTCCTTCGAATGCACGTGGTGCGCGGACTGCGCGCGCACCCGGCTCGCCGGCGGGCTGTGCCCGAATTGCGGCGGCGAACTGGTTCGGCGCCCAATCAGGCCCGCCGCGAAGCTGAAGGCATCCCCGCCTTCGGCCCGGCGCCGGCGACGCCCTGGAGGCTGCGCAGAAGCCCCTGCATTTTGAAGCGCTGCGTGCGCCGCGGCAGTGCGCGCGCCGTGCCACCCACCCGAAGGTGGAAGCCGGGAAACCGGATCCAGGCGAACATTCCCCGGCAGGATGGTTACCCGGATCTGGTCCTCTCGACGCGCTGGCGCATGGCGGCAAGGGCTGGCTTGACCGGACGACGCGCAGCCGCGACACACAGCCAGGCCACCAGCCGCGATCCCTGCAGGAGACCCACGCCTTGGACCTCGCCCAGTTCTCCCTGTACTTCGCCGCGGCCCTCCTGCTGGCGCTCACGCCGGGCCCCGGCATCTTCTACGTCGCCGCGCGCACGCTCGCCGGCGGCCGCGCCGAGGGCGTGGCCTCGAGCATCGGGACCGGCATCGGCGGCATGGTCCATGTGCTGGCGGGTGGCGTGGGCGTTTCCGCGATCGTCCTGGCGAGCGCGGAGCTCTTCGCGCTGCTCAAGTTCCTCGGTGCGGGTTATCTCGCCTGGATCGGCATCCGGACATTCCGCGCCGCGCGAAGCGGGCTCGCCCTGCCGGCCGGGCATGAAGCGACGGCCACGGCGACCGGCGCGCGCGGCGCTCTGCGCGAGGGCATCCTCGTCGAGGCGCTCAACCCGAAGACCGCGGCCTTCTTCCTCGCCTTCGTCCCCCAGTTCGTGGACCCGGCGGCAGGCAGCGTCGGCCTGCAATTCATGCTGCTGGGCACCGTGTCCGTCGTCCTCAATACGCTCGCCGACATCGCCGTCGCATTCGCGGCAGGCCGGTTGCGCGACGGGGCGGCCGCGCGACAAGCGCTCGTGCGCCGCCTGCAGCAGGCATCAGGCGCGACGATGATCGCGCTGGGCATCGGCCTCGCCATGGCGCGGCGCCCGGCGTGAACGATCCTGGCCGGGGACGCGGGTTTAGTTGTCTGGATCCGATTTCGCGAGTTGTCTGGATCCGATTTCGCGGCGCGAATGCCCTGGAGGCCCAGCCAGGCGATTGAACTTCATGGAGATGGCGGATGGGGCGGGATTCGAACCCGCGATACGGTTTCCCGTATACACGCTTTCCAAGCGTGCGCCTTAAGCCACTCGGCCACCCATCCGCGGGCCTCGCCAGCGCGAGGCGGCGGAACATAGCCTTGTCGGCCGGGGCTGCCAACACGCGAGCGCGGGGCGGCCCGGGGCGCTAGGATGGGGCCGGAACGCAGCCGCGCGAGGAACGAGATGCACGTCCCGCCGCACTTGCCGAACGCAGACGCCGCGCACCCGGGTAGCCGTCCCGGAGCCCGGCCGCGCCGCCCCCTGCTGGCGCTGCTCCTTGCCTTCGTCGCGATGCTTCCCGTCGCCGCCACGCCGGCGCGCGCCGAGCAGGTCGACCTGCAGCTCGTGCTCGCGGCCGACGTGTCGCGCAGCGTCGACGCGGAGGAATTCGCCCTCCAGCGCGAGGGCTACGCGACCGCCTTCCAGGACCCGCGCGTGCTGCGCGCCATCCGCTCCGGGCCGCTGGGTCGGATCGCTGTCTGCTTCGTCGAATGGTCGGGCGAATGGGAGCAGCACGTGACCGTCGACTGGACGGTGATCCGCGACGAGGAGAGCGCCGAGGACTTCGCCGCGGCGCTTGTCTCGAGGCCCCGCCCCTTCGCCGGCCGCACGGCCATCGGCGCGGCGATCGACCATGCCGTCGCCCGGTTCGCGCAGAGCGGCCACCAGAGCCAGCGGCGCACGATCGACGTCTCCGGCGACGGGACCAACACCAACGGCAAGCTGCCCTCGGTCGCGCGGGACGCGGCCGTCGCGCAGGGCATCGTGATCAACGGGCTCGTGATCCTGTCGCCCGTGCCCATGCCCTGGAACCCCTACCACACGCATCCGCCAGGGGGGCTCGGCAACTACTTCCAGGAGAACGTGGCGGGCGGCCCCGGGTCCTTCGTCATGGTGGTCGAGGACTTCCAGTCCTTCGCCTACGCGATCGCCAACAAGCTGGTACGCGAGATCGCCGAGGCGCCTGGGCCAGGCGCGCGCTGAGACGGGACTGTTGACAGCGGCCCCCGTCGTTGCATATCGCATCGGCAAGCAACAACCCGTGCAGGAAAGGCCCTCCCCCATGCGCGCCTTCGTGATCTCCATCCTCGTGTCCCTGGTCGTCGCCGCGGGCGCGGCGCAGTACCTCCTCGTGATGATGCCGGAGGGCAGGGCCTACCAGAACTTCGCGACCTCGGGCGCGCGCGTGGGCGATCCCGGCAGCAACCTCGTCGGGCAGAACTGGCGCGGGAGCTGAGCCGGACGAATTCCCGGGGCCGGGCACGGCCCCGGAACGGAGAGGGGCGGCGGATGGATCCATCCGCCGCCCCTTTGCTTTTGCCGGGCTGGAAACCGCCGGCGCGGTTCGCCCCGCCCGGGCGTCGGCGACCGGCCGGAGGAGCCCTCGTCAGGCGCCTCCGGCGGCCAGGCTTCACTCGGCCGGCTGGGCCCGCGCGCCACCCTTGGCCGAGACTTCCTCGACCCAGAGCGAGTGGTGCTCCTTGGCCCAGTTGAGGTCGACCTGGCCGTTGCCCATCGCGTCGAACGCGCCCTCCATGCCCACCGAGCCGATGTAGATGTGGGCGATCATGACGGCGATCAGCACGAGCGACACCACGCCGTGGATCATCTGCGAGAGCTGCATGTCCGCCATGGTCGTGCCGGCGAAGGGGAAGAGCAGGATCACGCCCGTCACCGAGAGCGCCACGCCGCCCAGGATGACCGCCCAGAAGATGAGCTTCTGGCCGCCATTGAACTTCTTCGCCGGGGGATGGGCGTCGCCGACCAGGCCGCCGCCCGCCTTGAACCAGGCGACGTCGATGGCGTTGGGGATGTTGTCCTTCGCCCAGACCACGAACATGAAGACGATGCCGAGCATGAAGGGGAAGGCGAGGAAGTTATGCGCGTACTTGCCCAGCTGCGAGAAGGACGCGAAGGCCTCGGCGCCGATGACCGGCATCAGCACCGTCTTGCCGAAGGTCACGTTCAGGCCGGTGATCGCGAGGACGATGAAGCAGCCCGCGGTCAGCCAGTGGACGAAGCGCTCGAAGGAATTGAAGCGCAGGATCGTCTTGCCCGAGGGCCCCGCGGAGATCGGGATCCGGCCGCGCATCGCGTAGAAGGCGACGAGGACGCCAGCCATGCCGAGGATCGCGATCGCGCCGACCCAGAGCTGCGTGCCCTGGTGGAAGCTGCGCCAGTCGCGGCCCGCCGGCTGGATGAGGGTGGCGGCCTTCTCGTCGGGGATGGTGATGCGCCCGGCGAGGGACGGGTTGGACGGGTTGAGCTGCCGGAGCAGCTGCTCCTCCTTGACCGAGCTCGCGGTGGGATTGACGGAGCTCGGCTGCTGCGCCCCGGCGGGGGCGGCGAGCAGGAGGGTGGAGCAGAGCGCGAGGATCGCGCCGAGCTGGAACAGGTTGGAGATACGCAGCCGCATGGCCCTTGCCTTTCATGGATCGCGGGGCGCGAGGGGGATCGCGTCCGGCGCCTTTCGTTTCGACCGCCCGGCCGCGCGCGCCATCCTTGGCGGCGCGGCCGGGAAGCCGAGGTTCAGACGGTGATCGTCTCCTTGTACGCCGTGCGCCAGCCCCAGGCGCCCGACCCGTAGCCGCGCTTCAGCACGCGCTCGCGGTAGATCGAGGCGATGATCTCGCCGTCGCCGGCGAGGAGCGCCTTGGTCGAGCACATCTCGGCGCAGAGCGGAAGCTTGCCCTCCGCGAGGCGGTTCGAGCCGTACTTGGCGTATTCCGCCGCCGAGCCGTCGGCCTCGGGGCCGCCGGCGCAGTAGGTGCACTTGTCCATCTTGCCGCGGCTGCCGAAATTGCCGACGCGCGGATACTGGGGCGCGCCGAACGGGCAGGCGTAGAAGCAGTAGCCGCAGCCGATGCACAGGTCCTTGGAGTGCAGCACGACGCCGTCGGCGGTCGTGTAGAAGCAATCCACGGGGCACACCGCCGCGCAGGGCGCGTCGGTGCAGTGCATGCACGCCATCGACACCGAGCGCTCGCCCGGCTTGCCGTCGTTGATGGTGACGACGCGGCGCCGGTTTATGCCCCACGGCACCTCGTGCTCGTTCTTGCAGGCGGTGACGCAGGCGTTGCACTCGATGCAGCGATCAGCGTCGCAAAGGAACTTCATGCGAGCCATTTTCATGTCCTCCCGTTCACGCCGCGCGGATCTGGCAGAGCGTGACCTTGGTTTCCTGCATGCCGGTGACCGGGTCGTAGCCGTAGGTGGTCACGGCGTTCACCGATTCGCCCAGCACGATCGGGTCGGTGCCCTGCGGGTACTTCCGGCGCTGGTCCTCGTTCATGAACCAGCCGGCGAAGTGGAACGGCATCCAGGCGACGCCGCGGCCGACGCGCTCGGTGACGAGCGCCTTCATCCGCGTCCACTTGCCCTCCGGCATCTCCGGGCCGGCGACCAGCACCCACTGGCCGTCCTTGATGCCGCGCGAGGCCGCGTCCGCCGGGTTGATCTCGACGAACATGTCCTGCTGCAGCTCGGCCAGCCACTTGTTCGAGCGGGTCTCCTCGCCGCCACCCTCGTACTCGACCAGTCGGCCGGAGGAGAGGATGATCGGGAAGCGCTCGAAGGCCTTCTTGTCGACGCCGGCCTTCTGGATCGAGGCGCCGATATTGGCCATGCGCAGCTGGCGACCATCCGGCAGGGCCGGGTACTTGGCGACCAGGTCGGCGCGCGGCGTGTAGATCGGCTCGCGATGGATGGGCACGGGGTCCGGGAGGTTCCACGCCGCGGCGCGGGCCTTGCCGTTGCCGTAGGGGATGACGCCCTTCTCCATGCAGACGCGCTGGATGCCGCCCGAGAGGTCGATCGACCAGCTGACGCCATCGGGGTTGTTGCCGCCGACGCGCTGGATGGTCGCCGTCTCCTCGGCCGTCAGCAGCGAGTCCCAGCCAAGGCGCTTGAACACGCCGTAGGTGAACTCCGGATAGGGGCCCTTGATCTCCGAGCCCTCCGACCAGGAATTCTCGGCCAGCAGCGTCTTGCCCTCGTGCTCGAGGCCGAAGCGCGCACGGAACGTGCCGCCGCCGTCCTTAACATGGAGGTTCGCGTTGTAGAGGATGTGCGTGCCCGGATGCTTGATCTCGGGCGTGCCCCAGCACGGCCAGGGCAGGCCGTAGTAGTCGCCCTTGTTCGGGCCGTCCTTGGCGCGCAGCGTGACGAGGTCGAAGTCGCCCTGGTTCGCCATGTGCGACTTCAGGCGCTCGGGCGACTGGCCCGTGTAGCCCGTCGACCAGCCACCGCGGTTGATCTCGCGCAGCAGCGATTCGGCGACCGGCTTCTTGTCCTTGACCTCGATGTTGCGGAACATCCTGTCGGCGAAGCCCAGCTTCTCGGCGAGCAGGTAGATCGTCTCGTAGTCGTTCTTCGACTCGAAGATCGGCTCGACGAACTTCTCGCCCCACTGGATCGACCGGTTGGAGGCGGTACGGGAGCCGTCGGCCTCGAACTGCGTGCAGATCGGCAGCAGGTAGGTGTTGTCCTTGCGCTCGCCGAGCACCGCGAAGGTGGTCGGGTGCGGGTCGGCGACGACCAGCAACTCGAGGCGCGAGAGGCCCTTCGCCACCTCGGGCATGCGGGTCACGGTGTTGCCGCCGTGGCCGAACACGACCATGCCCTTGATGTTGTCGCGCTGGTCGACCTGCTCGGCCGGCTGCAGCGCGGCATCGAACCAGCGCGTGCTCGGGATGCCCGAGGTCTCCATGTTCTGCTTGCGCGTGCGCGCCGGGCGGCCGCCCTTGGCGGGCACCTCGTCGAAGCGCGACTGCAGCCACTCGTAGTCCTCGCCCCAGACGCGCGACCAGTGGCGCCACGCGCCCTCGACCAGCCCGTAGTAGAGCGGCAGGTTGCCGACATCGAGGCCGAAATCCGTCGCGCCCTGCACGTTGCAGTGGCCGCGGAAGATGTTGGCGCCCGTGCCGGCCGAGCCGACATTGCCGGTGGCCAGGAGCAGGTTGCAGAAGGCGCGCACGTTGGCCGTGCCGACCGTCTTCTGCGTGGCGCCCATGCACCAGATCAGCGTCGAGGGCTTCTGCGTGGCGAAGAGCTCGGCGACGCGGCGCAGCTGCGCGCCCGGCACGCCGGTGACGCGCTCGACCTCCTCGGGGTTCCACTTCTCGACCTCGGCCTGGACGCGCTCCATGCCGTGGACGCGCTTGGCGATGAAGTCCTTGTCCTCCCAGCCATTCTTGAAGATGTGCCACATGATGCCCCACATCACCGGGATGTCGGTGCCGGGGCGGATGCGGACATACTCGGTGGCGTGGGCCGCGGTGCGCGTCATGCGCGGGTCGATGACGATCATGTTGGCCCGGTTGATCTCCTTGCCCGACAGCACGTGCTGCAGGGAGACCGGGTGGGCCTCGGCGGGGTTGCCGCCCATGATGATCATCGTCTTGGCGTTGCGGATGTCGTTGTAGCTGTTGGTCTGGGCGCCGTAGCCCCAGGTGTTCGCGACGCCCGCGACGGTGGTCGAGTGGCAGATGCGCGCCTGGTGGTCGACCGAGTTCGTGCCCCAGTAGGCGGCGAACTTGCGGAAGAGATACGCGCCCTCGTTCGAGAACTTCGCCGAGCCGAGCAGGAACACGCTGTCAGCGCCCGACTTCTCGCGGATCTGGGCCATCCTGTCGCCGATCTCGTTGATCGCGACCTGCCAGCTGATGCGCTGCCACTGCCCGTTGACGAGCTTCATCGGGTACTTGATGCGGCGGTCGCCGTGCACGAGCTCGCGCACCGAGGCGCCCTTGGCGCAATGGGTGCCGCGGTTGATCGGGCTGTCCCAGGCCGGCTCCTGGCCGACCCACACGCCGTTCTGGATCTCGCCGATCACCGTGCAGCCCACCGAGCAGTGGGTGCAGATGTTCTTGCGCAGCGTGACGGGCACGCCCGGCTTCATCGGGCCGGCCTCGGCCTTGCGGACCGCCCCGAGCTGCACCGCGCCGATCGCGGCGATGCCGCCGGCGGCGAGGCCGGAGCGGCGGAGGAAGGCGCGGCGGTCGAGGACCCCCGAGCTCATGCCAGCGGCGACGGCCGCGAGGCGGGAACGGGAAGCTTCCCCGGTCTTGCGCTTGGTCAGCATGTGGAATGCCTCCTCAGTAGCGGTTCGTCGCGTAGAAGCGACGGACATGTTCGGTCTCGCGATAGCGCGCCTTGCGCGCCTCGTCGCGCTTCTCCGTGGCGGCGGCCGGCTGGCCTGCCGTCGCGACGGTGGCGACCGCGGCGGCGCTGGCGATGCCCGCGCCCTTCAGGAAGAAGCGGCGCCCCTCCGCGGGGGCGGCGCCTGCCTTGTCGTCCTTCCTCGTGCCCATGTGCCTTGTCCTCCTCGTCTGACTTGTCACGGGCCCAGGCCCTCGCGCGCCGCGATCACGCGGCGAGCGAGAATGCCTCGGCCTCGATTTCCATGAATGCGCGGCCGAGCTGGCCGACCGCGCGGTAGAACTTCGCGCTCTTCGCCGACTCGAGGTCGGAGAAGAAGCGGGCCGCCCATGGCTTCAGGTGGCGCTCGAAGAAGCGCCGCTCGGCGGCCTCGTCGCCGCCGAAGCGACGCAGCGCCAGGCCCGACATGATCTCGAAGAGCATGCCGATGTGGTCCTCGGGCTCGCTGATGTTCTCGCTGCGCTCGATGCCCAGCGCCTGCAGGTCCTCGCGGACCCGCGCCAGGGGCCGCTCGTGCAGGAAGCCCGTGAGGTAGTAGGAGCCGTAGGGGAGCAGCTCGCCCCGCCCGAGGCCGATGAAGAGCGCGAAATACTCGCTCTGCACCGCGGAAACGTCGGCACCCGCAGCGGCGGCGAGCTCGAGATGCGCCATGCCGATGGCCGTCGCGTCGCCGCGCAGGCGGGCGAGCTGGCCGAGGGTCTCGGCCGAGGGCGGCGACATCAGGAGGTGGGACAGGAGCGCGTATTCCTCGGCGCGGGCGCGATCGACGGGGTTCACCGCGACGGCGTCGCCCAAGCCGCCATAGAGGTCCGGGCGCAGCGCCGAGCGGGAGACGCCGGTCGCCGCCTCGACGGCGACAACGCGATCGGATGGCACGCGAGTCCAGGAAGAGACGGAAGGCTGGGCGATGCCAAGCGCCCGGGCGAGCGCGCCAACGCCCCCCGCCGCCTCGATCGCCTGGTTCAGCCCGCTGTCTCGCGCCATGCCTTGCGTCCGCGTCCCTGCCGATGCGCCCTTGCCGGGCTTTCGATGACCATAGGTCGCGCCTATGGACAGTCAACGCCGTGAGTAGACCGTATTTCCGGGCGTTACAACCGGAAGATTACTGAGGATTTCCGGCCTTCGGCGACGATGGCCCGCCCTGTCAGGCGGGCATCGCGCCGCCGTGCCGCCGGGCCGGGGCGCGGGCCGGCTCCCTTTCGGCGGCCGGCGAGGCGCCGAAATCGCCCGATGCCCGCCCGGGTTCGCCGCCGGGTGCCTGCGCGAGGGCCGTCACGGCCGGCGCCCCCGCCTCGCCCCCGGCATCGGGTCCCGGCAGCGCGAGGGAGGGCTGCGCGGCGGCGGGATCGGCCTGCGCCACGTCCCCGGCCGCAGCGGCCTGGCCGGCGGCATCGCCCTCGCCCTCCGCCGCGGGCGCGCCAGCGACCTCGGGCCCGGGCGCGGGCAACTCCCCGGGCTCGCCAGGCGCGTCAGGCGACCCGGCCGGAAGCGCGGGCGCGTCTACCCGCTCCTCGCTGTCGAAGCGGGCGAAGATCTGGCGCAGCGTCGACTGCACCTCCTCGGCGCTGGGCGGTGGCCCGCCACCCGGGATCCCGCCGGGGACGTGCCAGTTGTGCGCGTAGTCGAGGGCCGGGTCGACATAGCCGCGGATGCCGGGATCGAGCAGCCAGAGCCGCGCCAGCGCGGCGCTGCGCAGGGCCTGCGGCACGAGCGGATGCATGAAGGGGCGGAAGTCGCTGTCCGGCGCGAGGTCCTCGATTCGCGGCAGGCGGGCGACGACCTCCTCGCGCTCGCGCTCCTCCGCCTCGCGCGCGGCAGCCTCGCGCGCAGCGGCCTCCGCCGCGCGGGCTGCCTCGGCCGCGCGCGCGGCGGCCTGTTCGGCCTCCGTGGGCGGCGGCGGCGCCTGCCTCGACGCCTCCTTCTTGAGGCGGGACCAGCGCGAGAGGAAGCCGTCCTCGCGCGCCATCACTCCTCCGTGGCGAAGGGATCGCGCGCGATCGGTGCGCGACGCCCGAGCGAATCCGGATCCTGGCGGTTGCGCTTGCGCTTGAAGAACTCGCGCTCGACATGATTGGCCGCGAAGAACGCGGCGACCTCGGCGGCGATCGGAGGCGGCATGGCGAAGGCGGCGACGACGTCGCCGACGCCCTCGGCCATCGCCTCGCCCTCGTAGGGATCGACCGTCGCGCCGATCACCTCGAGCCTTTCCTCGCCCTCGGGCCCTGGTCCGGGGCGCAGCTGCACCCAGATCCGCGGCTCGGGCGATTCGAGGTTGTCCCGGTAATGCGCGGTCTCCGCGGGGTGGAGCTGCAGCGTGGCCGGCCCGGCGTAGAAGCTCTCGCTGCCGGCGCTTCCGCCAAGGCTGGTCCAGGGCGCGACGGGCGGCGCGGCGGGCAGGATCATGCCCGGCAGCCATTCATGCGTGGCGAAGGGGCCGGTCGAGGCGCGCTTCACCACGACCACGCCGACGTTGAGCCATTCGCCGTTCATCGCGCGCGCCTCAGGACGGCCGGCCGGCGCCGCCGGCCAGCGGAAGGCCGGTCAGCAGGTTCTGCGGCTTGAGGCGCACGACATGGTCGGGCGTCTCGGCGAGCAGCAGCCAGACCGGATGGCCCTTCGCCACCGGCATCACGCCCGATTCGTCGGCGAAGGCGAGGCTGAACACGGCGACGATCCGCTCCTGGTCGCCCGGCCTGGCCTTGCCGCCGCGCCAGAGCGCGTTGCCGATGCGGCTCGCCTCGGCGTCGAGGCCGACGAACCAGCGCCAGTCCTCGTCGTGCATGCCGCGCTCCGGCTTCACCAGCGTCTCGACGCCGAGCATGTGCCGGATCCAGGCCTCGATCGCGCGCGCCAGGCCCTCGCGGCTCCTCGGGTTCCCGCCGAGGTTCAGCGCCATGGTGAAGGCGTCCGAGCGGCTCCAGTAGGTCCAGGCCGTCTCGTCGGTCATGACGTCGAGCTCGCCGGCGGCGGGGCCGGCGAACATCGCGGCGAGCGGCGCGGCATGGCGGTCGACCTCCGCCTCCTCGATGCGCTCGGCGTCCGCGAGCAGCAGCGCGCCGTCGCGGACGCTCGCGCGCTGCGGCCGGAAGAAGAGCTCGCCCGCGCGCAGCACGTAGGGATCGTCGCATCCGTCGAGCGCGTTGCGCAGGATGAGGTGCGCGAGGTGGTTCATGAACAGCGGCGGCACGCCCGCGGCGCCGTTGCGCGCGATGTCGAGATAGGCGGCCTCGATGCTGGCCGCGCGCAGCAGCCGGGCGCGGAAGCCGAGCATGAACTCCCAGTTCTCGCGCGCGTCGGCATCGGCGATCGCCGCGACCTCCGCGGCCTCGACGACGCGGCGCGGATCGCCCATCAGCGCCGCATGCAGCGCGCGCTCGGCGGCGCAGGCCTCGGGCGGCGGCTTGAGCTCGGGCCGCGCGAGATAGGCGAGCAGCAGTTCGTCGCTCACCTCGAGCCCGCCATCCGCGCGGCGGCGCGTCATGTGGTGGCCGCTCGAGACCCAGAATTCCCTCATCGCGTTCCCTTTCCGGGGCGTGCGCCACCGCCTGCGAGGCCGACGAGGTCGACGCGCTCCGCCGGTTCCTGGGCGTCGTCGGCCGCGTCGGAGGCGACGAAGCCGAACACGTTGCCGTAGCGCGTCTGCGCGCCCTCGCCGGGCGTGCGGGCATGCAGCGTGCGGAAGCGCTCGGTGATGCCGTCCTCCTCCGCGCGGCGCTCGACCGCGACGAGCGTGTTCACGGGATGCGCCGCGAGTTCGGCGGCATAGGCGATCTCCTCCGCCGCGGCGGCGCGCGCGGCATCGATGTCGGGCGCGCCGAGGACATCGAGCAGACGCGCGGCGAGCGCCTCGACGGCGGCGTCGCGCTCGGCCTCCGTCGCCTCGCTCACCACCGCGAGCGTCGACCAGCCGAAGCTGCCGATGCCGAGGATGCCGGAGCGGAAGGCCGCGCGCTCCTTGCCGTCGAGCGTCGCGGGGTCGGCGTCCCAGAACATGAAGCCGCCCGCGACCGCCCACTCGCCGGGCTCCGCGGCCTTCGCGAAGACGAAGCCGTCCGAGGGATCGAGGCGGATGGTGCGCAGGAGCTTCACAGCAGCGGCTCCCCCGTCGACTGGTCGAGCCAGGCCGGATGGCCGGCGAGCGCGGCGCGCAGCGCCTCGCGCGAGGCCACGCGCCCGTCGGCGCCGGTCACGATCAGGTCGCCCGCGGCGTCGATGCCGCGGCGCGCGTCGCCAGGGGCCGGGCGGCCCGGCAGGCGCGCGAGGTAGGCCTCGCCCGCGGGACGGAACCCGTGCTCGCGCCAGGAATCGACGCCCGCCATGAGGTGCCGCGCGAAGGCGCCGACGATATCGGCCGCGTCGGGCTGCTCGAAGCCCTCCTCCTCGAGGCCGGTGGCGTCGGGCGTGGCGCCGCCCTCGTACATCGCCGAGACGGTCAGCCGGATCATGGCGCCGAAGACCAGCCATCCCGGCACCTCGTGCTCGGCGACGCCGGCGGGCCAGGCGAGCCGCCCGCCGCCGACGAGGCCGCGGTCCACGAGGATCGAGCCGGGCCAGGTGAATTCCAGGGGCTTCTCCGGCGGCATGCGCGCGGCGAGCGTGTCGCCCAGCGCGTTCATGCCGGCGAAGAACGCGCGGCGCGCCGGGGCCAGCGGTTCGTCGGGCTCCAGCACCACCGCGAACTCCGCCATGTTCGCGCGGCGCGACCACACGAGCGTGCCCGCGCCGGCCTCGGGGGCGATGGCACAGGCATGCGCGAAGGCGTCGCCGACCTCGCGCAGCGCCACGAGCTCGAAGCCGGGCGGCAGGTCGGGAAGTCCGGTGCTGGCGTCGTAGCTGGCTGCTGCCAAGGGCTTGTCCTCGCCGTGCGGTGCCCCACCTCGCGGGCGCGCCGCCGCGCCGGGCTTGGTGCCGGCTCGGGGCGTCTATATACGGGGCGCGGCGCGGAAGAAAAGCCGCTGCGGACCTAGGGAGAGGACATGGCTTCCCAGAAGAGCGGCCCGGCCGCCGACGCGGCGCAGGGGCGGACC
This sequence comes from Pseudomonadota bacterium, assembly GCA_041178225.1. Lineage (GTDB taxonomy): Bacteria > Pseudomonadota > Alphaproteobacteria > CACIAM-22H2 > CACIAM-22H2 > CAIOSQ01. Next base: position 31,118 of record JBEGVV010000209.1, read on the forward strand.
CTGCTCGTGTGCTCCTGCGAGGGCACGATGCCCGTCGACGCGGGCGCGATCGCGCGCGGCTGCGGCGCCACCCCGCGCCCGGCCGAGGCGCTGTGCCGCCGGCAGCTCGACATGTTCCGGCAGGCCTTGTCCGAAGGCGCGCAGCTGACCGTGGGCTGCACCCAGGAGCGGCCGCTCTTCGAGGAGGAGGCCGTGGCGCTCGGGCGCGAGGGCGCGGTCGCCTACGCGAACCTGCGCGAGGCGGCCGGCTGGTCGTCGGAGGCCGGGTCCGCCGGCCCGAAGATGGCGGCGCTGCTCGCCGCCGCGGCCGTCGAGATGCCGCCCACGCGCGTCGTCTCGATGGCGAGCAAGGGCGTGACGCTGGTCTACGGGCGCGACGAGGTCGCGATCGAGGCGGCGCGGCGGCTCGCGGACCGGCTCGACATCACCGTCGTCCTGACGCGGCCCGGCGACGTCGTCCCCCCCGCGCGCACCGCCTTCCCCGTCCTGCGCGGCACGATCCGCCGCGCCAAAGGCCATCTCGGCGCATTCGAGCTCGGCATCGACGACTTCGCGCAGCCCCTGCCCTCGTCGCGCGCGAGGCTCGAGTTCGGCCCGGCGCGCGACGGCGCGACCTCCAGCTGCGACATCGTCCTCGACCTTTCCGGCGGCACGCCGCTCTTCCCCGCCGCCGAGCTGCGCGACGGCTACCTGCGCGCGGATCCCGGCGACCAAGCGGCCGTGGAGCGCGCGCTGTTCGACGCGGCCAACCTCGTCGGCGAGTTCGACAAGCCGCGCTACGTCGACTTCGAGGCCTCGCTCTGCGCCCATTCGCGCTCGCGCATCACCGGCTGCACGCGCTGCCTCGACGCCTGCCCGACCGGCGCCATCACGCCTGCGGGCAACCATGTCGCCATCGATCCCCATGTCTGCGCTGGCTGCGGCGCCTGCGCCGCCGTGTGCCCGACCGGCGCGGCGAGCTACGCGCTGCCCCCGGTCGACGCGCTGATGCGCCGGCTGCGCACGCTGCTCGTCGTCCATCGCGAGGCAGGTGGCGCGCCGCCGACGCTGCTGGTGCATGACGGCGACCATGGCGACGGGCTCGTCGACGCGCTCGCGCGGTTCGGCGACGGCCTGCCGGCCTCGGTCCTGCCGCTGCGCGTCAACGAGATCACCCAGGTCGGCCCCGAGTTCGTCGCCGCCGCCTTCGCCTGGGGCGCCGCGGGGCTGCGCTTCCTCTCCCGCGCGCGGCCGAAGCACGACGTCTCCGGCCTCGAGCGCGTCGTCGAGACGAGCGACAGGCTCCTCGCGGCGCTCGGCTACGGCGCGGGCGCGGTCGCGACGATCGCGACCGACGATCCCGACGCGCTCGGCGCCGCGCTGCGCCTCGGCGGCGCCGGCCGCGCGAGCGCGACGCCCTCGGGCTTCCTGCCGATGGGCGACAAGCGCGGCCTGCTGTCGCTGTCCTTCGCCGAGCTGCATCGCGCGGCGCCCGCGCCCGTGGATCGCGTGCCGCTGCCGCAGGGCGCGCCCTTCGGCGCCGTCGTCGTCGACACCGCTGGCTGCACGCTCTGCCTCGCCTGCGTCGCCGCCTGCCCGACCTCGGCGCTGGGCGACAACCCGGACAAGCCGCAGCTCGGCTTCACCGAGAGCCTCTGCGTGCAGTGCGGCCTGTGCAAGGCGACCTGCCCGGAGAAGGTGATCTCGCTCGTGCCACAGGTCGACTTCGCGGCGTGGCGCGAGGGCCGTCGCGTGGTCAAGGAGGAGGAACCCGCCTGCTGCCCGTCCTGCGGCAAGCTCTTCGGCACGAAGAGCTCGCTCGAGCGCGTGCGATCCAGGCTCGCCGAGAAGCACTGGATGTTCCGCGGCGAGAACGCGAAGCGCCTCGACCTGCTGCTGCTCTGCGAGGATTGCCGCGTGACGCGGGTCGTCGAGGACGGCCTCGACCCCTACGCCGCGCGCCCGCGGCCGCGCGCGCGCACGACCGAGGACTACCTGCGCGAACGCGAGCAGGGGAAGGACGACCTCGGCGACGCGTGACGCCTTCGGGAATGGCGCCGGCCCCTCGCGCGTTGCCCTCGCGAGGGACAAGGAGGCCGACCCATGGACATGCAGTCTTCGGCGCGCACCGCGGCGCTGCTCGCCACGCTCCTCGCCACCGAGCTGGCCGTGGCGCAATCGGGCGTCTTCGGCACCGGCGCGCATTTCGGCTCGGGATGGCAGCTCGACCCGTCCGGCGGCCTGTGGGGCACCGGCACGAATTTCGGCTCCGGCTGGATGTCCGACGGCGCGGGTGGCCTGGTCGGCACCGGCCGCAACTTCGGCTCGGGATGGATGCCCGATGGCACCGGAGGCTTCGTGGGGACCGGCGCGAATTTCGGCTCGGGCTGGCAGTCCGACGGCCGCGGCGGCTTCGTCGGCACGGGCCGGAACTTCGGATCGGGCTGGCAGTCTGACGGCGCGGGCGGCCTCGTCGGGACGGGACGCAACTTCGGCTCCGGCTGGCAGATGCGCTGACGCCCGGGCGGCGAAGCGCGCAGCCGAGGGGGCATGGGTCTCCTGCCCGGCGAGCGGTCGGCGCGCGGCGATCGATGTCGCACCGCCAGGGCCCTCGCTCGACGCCCGGCCTCCGGCACCATTGCCCTCCCCGTCGCCGCGCTGCCGCGCGGCGCCACCCCTCCCATCCGCGCTTCGCGCGGACAGGAGGGGAGTTGGAACTCCTCCCCCGTCCGCGCTTCGCGCCGACGGGAGGGGGCGTTGGAACTCCTCCCCCGTCCGCGCGGCAGCGCGGATGGGGGAGGTGGCGCGCGCCGCAAGGCGCGCGACGGAGGGGGCATGGGTCTCCTGCCCGGCGAGCGGTCG
>JBEGVV010000210.1:0-4987 GCA_041178225.1 Pseudomonadota bacterium
AGGTGGTGCGTCGATCAGCGCCGCCAGCCTGGCGCGCGCGCGGTGGACGCGCGACTTGACCGTGCCGACACTGCATTTGCACACGGTGGCGGCCTCGGCGTAGTCCATTTCGACCGCACTGACGAGGAGCAAGGCCTCGCGCTGCTTGAACGGAACCTGCAACAAAAGCCGCTGTACGTCCTTCAACTCCAGCGCGTGATGCTGAGTCGCGGGAACCGACAGGCGGGATTCCGGCAAGTCCTCGACCGAGCCGCCGTCGAGATGGCGGCGCCTACGGAATTCGCTGAAATGGGCGTTGCGCAGGATGGTGAACAGCCAGGCGCGCAGGTTGGTGCCGGGCTCGAAGCGCGCGCGGTGCTTCCACGCCTTGGCGAAGGTCTCCTGGACAAGGTCGTCGGCGGCGCTCGCGGAGCCGGAGAGCGACGTCCCGAAGGCGCGCAGCCGCGGCCCCTCGCTGGTCAGCTGTCGCGCGAAGGCGGCGTCCTCGCTCATCGGCACGCGCACGGGCGCCCGCCGCCCGCGGCGCCTGCGATGTCCTCGCGATGGAGGGAAGATGAGGCCATGGCCAAGGCTCGCGCGGCACGGCGGCCTCGGCGATGCGCCGGCTCAATGCCGGCGGCGGGCGCTCAGCGCTCGATCCCGCCCTTGCGCGGGTTGAAGGGATGGCGCGGCTTCCAGTCCTCGAGGAAGGACGCGAGCTCCGGCTCGGGCCGCTCCGGCAGGACCAGCCTCAGCTCGACATACTGGTCGCCGCCGGCGATGCCGCGGCCCTTGAGGCGCAGCTTCGTGCCCTGGCCGGATCCCGGCGGGACGCTGAGCGTGACCGGCCCGGCGAGCGTCGGCACCTCTATGCGCGCGCCGAGCACGGCCTCCTGCAGGGTCACGGGCAAGGGCAGGAAGACGTCGTTGCCGCTGCGCTGGAAATGCCGGTGCGGCTGCACGCGCACGGTCACCAGCGCGTCGCCGGCCGGGCCCGCGCCGCGCGCGGGATGGCCCTGGCCCTTGAGGCGCAGCGACTGGCCGTCCTCGAACCCCTCGGGGATGCGCAGGTCGACGGCCCGCCCATCGGGCAGGGAAAGGCGCTTCACCGCGCCGCGCGCGGCCTCCTCGAACGACACCTGGACCTCGAGGCGCATGTCATCGCCGCGGGACCTGCCGCCCCGGCCGCGCGACCCGCCGAAGGCGCGCTCGAACAGGCTGTCGAGGTCGTCGGCGCCGAAGTCGTCGTCCTTGCGCGGCGCCTCGCCGGCCCTGCGGCGACCGAAGCCGAAGCCGTGCGGCGGCGCGCGCTCGGCGCCGCTGGCGTCGATCTCGCCGCGGTCGAAGCGCGCGCGCTTCTGTGGGTCCGAGAGCAGCGCATAGGCCGCGGAGACCTGCTTGAAGCGGTCCTCGGCCCCGCGCCGCCCGGGATTGAGGTCGGGATGGAGCTGCTTGGCAAGGCGCCGGTAGGCGGCGCGGACCTCCTCGTCCGTCGCGCCGCGGGCGACGCCGAGCAGCCTGTAGGGATCGTCCATGCCGCCAATCTGGCAACACGGGGGCCGCTCCACAACGCCCCCTCGGGGGGCGCCGCCTTCGCCATTTGCGCGGCGGCGCGGAGCGACTAGGGTCCCCGCCTTGGCCGCGCCTGCCTTGCGCGGCCGCGCACGGGGGCAAGGTGGCACGCTACGACGAGACGACGCCGCTCTCCCTCGCTCACCTGAGCGAGCTGGAGGTGCCCCCGCCCGCGCTCGCCGGGATGGCGGCGCGCGCCGGGTTCGCGTCGATCGGCGTGCGCGCCCTGCCGGCCATTCCGGGCGGGACATGCCATCCCCTGGACGATCGCGCCGCGCGCGCGGCGCTGCGGCGCGCCCTCTCCGATACCGGCACCAGCCTGCTCTGCATCGAGCTCGTGCCGATCGGTCGCGACCTCGCGCCCGCGCGGCTGCGCGACGCGCTCGAGGCTGGCGCCGAGCTCGGCGCCAGCAGGCTCGTCGTCACGGGCGACGATCCCGACCACGACGTCGTCGCGGCGGGGATGGCCGCGCTCTGCGACATCGCCGCCCCGCTCGGCATGGCGGTCGACATCGAGTTCATGCCCTTCCGCGCCGTCGGCGACCTTGCCGCAGCGCTCGACGTCGTCGCGCGCACCGGCCGCGACAACGCGCATGTCCTCGTCGACGCCCTGCATGTCTTCCGCTCGCGCAGCGACCTCGCGCTGCTGGCGCGCACGCCGCCGCGGCTCGTCGGCGGCTTCCAGCTCTGCGACGCGGCGGCCATCGCGCCCGAGGGCGCCGCCGCCCTCGCCGACGAGGCGCGCACGCGGCGCATGCTGCCCGGGGACGGCGCGCTCGACCTGCGCGGCCTCGTCGCCGCCCTGCCCGGCGCCCCGGCGCTCGGGCTCGAGGTTCCGCTGGCGGGACGCTTCCCGGCGATGCAGCCTGCCGACCGCCTCGCCCTTCTCGCCCGCGAGGCGCGGGCCTTCCTGGTCGGGGCATGAGCCCCGCCGCACCACGAGGAGCAAAGATGCAGAAGCCGATCTTCGTCCTGAACGGACCCAACCTGAACCTGCTCGGGCGCCGCGAGCCGCATATCTACGGCTCGACCACCCTCGCCGAGGTCGAGGCGAGCTGCCACGAGCGCGCCCGCGCGCTGGGCCGCGAGGTGACGTTCCGGCAGTCGAACTACGAGGGGCAGATCGTGGAGTGGATCCACGAGGCGATCGACGGCGCGACCGGCATGGTGATCAATCCCGGCGCGCTGACGCACACCTCGGTCGCGATCCTCGACGCGCTCAAGAACCTGTCCTGCCCGATCATCGAGCTGCACATCTCGAACCCGCACCAGCGCGAGGCGTTCCGCCACGTCTCCTACGTGACGCCCGTCGCCACCGCGACGATGTGCGGCCTTGGCGTGGGCGGCTACCCGCTCGCGATCGAGGCCATGGACATGCTCGTGCGCAAGGCGCGCCCCAAGGCATGAAGACCCGGCTCGACGGACAGGTCGCGATCGTCACCGGCGCCGCGCGCGGCATCGGGCTCGGCATCGCCCGGCTGATGGCCGAGCGCGGCGCGCGCGTGGTCGCGTGGGACCGCGACCTTGCGCCGCTCGACGCATCCGGCTTCGCGCCGGCGCACGCGGCGCGCGTGGACGTCTCGTCCTGGAAGGAGGTCGAGGCCGCCTTCGCCGACGCCGTCGCGCGCTTCGGCCGCGTCGACATCCTCGTCAACAACGCCGGCATCAACGGGCCGATCGCGCCCGCCTGGGACTACCCGCTCGAGGACTGGGACCGCGTCGTGGCCGTCGACATGACGGCGGTGTTCTACGCCAGCCGGCTCGCGGCGCGGCACATGCGCGAGAACCGCCATGGCCGGATCGTCACCGTCGCCTCGATCGCGGGCAAGGAGGGCGTCCCCTACATCTCCGCCTATTCCGCGGCGAAGGCAGGCGTCATCGGCTTCTCCAAGGCGCTCGCCAAGGAGCTCACGGATTGCGGCGTGACCGTGAACTGCATCGCGCCGGCGCTGACCGAGACCGAGCTGCTCAAGGGCATGACCGAGGACCACATCTCGCGCATGAAGGCGAAGATCCCGATGGGCCGCCTCGTGCAGGTCGAGGAGATCGCCGAGATGGCGGCCTGGATCGCCAGCCCGGCCTGCAGCTTCACCACCGGCTTCGTGTTCGACATCACGGGTGGCCGCGCGACGTATTGAGGACGCGCGGCCGCGAAGGGGAGGACGATCCATGGCAGCGGTGCGCATCGCCGTCGTCGGCGCCGGGCTCATCGGGCGCAAGCACATCGAGGTGCTGCGCGCCGGGAACCCGGACTACGTCCTGTGCGGCGTCGCCGACCCCTCGCCGGCAGCCGCCGAGGAAGGTCGCAGGCTCGGCTACCGCGTCTTCGCCGACCTCGCGCAGATGCTCGAGGCCGAGAAGCCGGAAGGCGCGATCATCGCGGTGCCCAACCAGCTCCACGAGCCCGCCGGCCTCGCCTGCCTCGCGCGCGGCGTCGCCATCCTCGTCGAGAAGCCGGTCGCGGACACGGTCGGCGCGGCGCTGCGCCTCGTCGACGCGGCCGCCGAGGCGCGCCTGCCCATGCTCGTCGGCCACCATCGCCGCCACAACCCGATCATGCGCAAGGCCGCGGAGATCGTGCGCGGCGGCGGCGTCGGCAAGGTCGTCGCCGTGCACGGCATGTGGCTCAACCACAAGCCACGCGGCTATTTCGACGTCGCGTGGCGGCGCGAGCCCGGTGGCGGGCCGATCCTCATCAACGCGATCCACGACATCGACTGCCTGCGCATGCTCTGCGGCGACGTCGAGACCGTGCAGGCGATGAGCGCCAGCGCCGCGCGCGGCTTCCCGGTCGAGGACACGGCCGCGGCCGTGCTGCGCTTCCGCGGCGGCGCGCTCGGCACGCTGCTCGTCTCCGACGCGGTCTCCGCGCCCTGGGCCTGGGAATGGGGCTCGCGCGAGAACCCGCTGCGCCCGCACGACACCGAGGACTGCTTCCTCGTCGCCGGCACGCGCGGCTCGCTCGCCGTGCCGACGCTCGCGCATCGCTGGCACGAGCCGGGCCAGGAGGACTGGAACGTCGAACTGCTGCGACGCAACGTGCATGTCGCGCTGGCCGACGCCTACCACGAGCAGATGCGCAACTTCGCCCGCGCGATCCGCGGCGAGGAGGAGCCGGTGCTCGACGGCCTGGGCGGCACGCGCACGCTCGCGACGACGCTGGCGATCGCCGAGTCGGCCCGCACGGGCGCGCCGGTCGACGTCGCGCGCTTCATGGGCAGGGACTGACCTTCCTCCCGGCTACGCCACCTCCACCCTCGCGGCGCGGCGGAAACCGGCCCAGCATGGCTTCATGCCTGCCGCCGCCTTCGATACATTGCGCCTCGCGCGCCGCCTCCAGGGCCTCGGGCTCCCGCCCGGGCAGGCCGACGGCTTCGCGGAGGCCTTCGCCGACACCATGGTCACCGAGCTCGCCACGAAATCCGACCTTGCCGAG
>JBEGVV010000211.1:0-3543 GCA_041178225.1 Pseudomonadota bacterium
AGGTTGCGCTCCCGCGCGATGTCCGCGAACAGGGCGCGCACCTCCTCCAGCAGCGCGTCCGGCCGGAAGGCGACGGGCTCGAGGTCGAAGCGGCCAGCCTCGACCTTGGAGAGGTCGAGGATGTCGTTCAGGATCTTGAGCAGCGCCTCGCCCGAGCGGACGATGACCCGCGCATACTCGCGGCGGCGCACGGGATCCAGCTCCTCGGCGGCGAGCACCTGCGCCAGGCCCATGATCGCGTTCATCGGCGTGCGCAGTTCGTGGGACATGACGGCGAGGAACTGGCTCTTGGCGGCCGAGGCGCTCCGCGCCGCGTTCATCGCCTCGGCGAGCTCGCCCATCATCGTCGACAGCGCCGACTGGATGCGCCCCCATTCGTCGTCGCGGATCGAGGCAGGCCGCGCCGCGAGGTCGCCCATGCGGATCGCCTCCACCTGGCGGAGGACGGAGGCGAGCGGGCGCTGGATGCCGGAGCGGATGACCCAGGCGGTCAGGAGCACCGAGAGCAGGACCACCGCGACCGTGGCGATCGCCAGGCTGCGCGTCGCGTCGTCCATCGCGGATCGCAGGTCGGCATCGAGGGCGCGCGCGCGGTCGGCGGAGACGCGGTCGAGGCGCTGCGTCAGCAGGGCGATGCGTTCCTTCGCGGCAAGCGCCTGCGACATGGCCGCGTCGAAGCGCGCAAGCGCCTCGAAGAGCTCGGCGCCCTCGACGCGCAGCAGCCGCACCGAGGCGATGATCGAGGAGCGGCTCGCCGCCATCTCGGGGGACGCCGGGAAGAAGCCCTGCGCGCGGATCTCGAGGTCGGCGAGCATGTCCGCGGCATCGCGGCGGTCGGCCTCGCCGCCGCCGCTCACATGGCCGGCGATCCGCTTTCCCGCCAGCAGCGCCGTCTCGCGCAGGCCGGAGATCACGAGCATGATCTGGTCGAGATGGCCAAGGTCGCGGCGCGCGAGCGTGTGCTCGATGATGGCGCGCGCCGTGAGCGCATCGAGCACGCCCAGCTCGGAGAACAGCCGCGCATCGAGCCCGCGCACCCGCGCCAGCGCGGCGCGCGTGCGCTGGCAGTATTCCATCAGCGACGCGGCGACGGGCACGAGGAGCCGGATCTCGGCCGCCAGCCCAAGGTCGAGGTCGCGACGCGCGATGTCGTCGAAGGTGGAGATGAACCCGCCCCAGTCGTTGTCCGCCGCCTCGTCGCGGCAGCTGCGCGCCAGCATCGCGATGCGGGCGCTGGCGGACGCCAGGCTGCGCTCGAGGTCCGCGCTCGCCACCACCCGCGCGAGCTCGCCGCGCGCCATCGTGCGGGCAAGCTCCTCCACGCGCCCGAAGCCGAGCAGCACGACGACGCCGACGATCGCCAGCGCCGCCGCGTTGAGCCCGGCGAGCGCCAGGAGGCGCCCGCGGATGCCGAGTGCGGAGAAGCCCATCTGCGGCGCGTGCCCGCCGGTATCAGCCGCCTTCGCGCACGAGGATCGCGCCGCGCAGCACCTGCGGGCGGATCTCGATGCCCGCGGCCTCCATCGCCGTGACGTTGATCACGCGCTGGCCGCGCACGTTGCGCACGATCGGGATCGACGCGACCGGCGCGCCGCGCATCGCGCGCAGGAGCATCTCTGCCGAGGTGTCGCCCTGCTCCTGTCCCGTCTTCACGACCGCGGCCCAGGCGCCCTGCTCCACCTGGTAGCGATTGCCCGCGAGGATCGGGCCCTTGAACCCGGCGCGCAGGATCTTCATCGCCTGCGCGTGGTTCATCGGCGCCCCGGCCGCGTCGGCGATCCCCTCCAGGCTATCGACGACGAGCACGTCGCAATTGCCCTGCATCTCCGCGAGCGCGGCGTTCACGCCCGCCAGCGTCGACGCGAGGTGGAACTTGCCTGCGCGCACCGGGTAGCCCGCGCGGTCGGCCTCGACCTGGTTGCGCAGCGAACGCCCCGGCGGGACGTCGTTGGTCATGAAGCAGGCGGCCTGCACCGAAGGCACGATCTGCTTGATGAAGGCGAGCGATTCCTGGACATGGGCGCGCTCGAGGACGCCCGAGACGTTCGCCGACGGGAAGCCATGCGCCGCGGGCTCGGCGTTGACGCCGTTGAACATGACCGGCGTCGCCACCTTGCCGCTCAGGAACGGCACGACGAACTTCGCCTGCGCGTCGTCGTCCGCCGCGATCACGCCGTGGGGCTGGAGGCGGCGGTAGAGCTCCATCGCCTCCTCTCCCTTGCGCGACGCGCCGGCCGGATGGACCTTGGTGTCCATGTGGAAGTAGGTGACGTCGGCATGGGCGCCGAGGACGCCGTCGATCCCCTCGCGTATCTCGCGCACCCAGGGGTTGTCCTGCTCGTAGCTCATCACCACGAGCACGCGGAACCTCTCGGCCGCGGCTCCTTGCGCAAGCAGGACGAGGCAGGCGAAGGCGAGGCTGGCGAGGAATCGACGAAGCGGCATGGCGGGATCCACCCTTCTCGTTGGAACGCCGGCGAAGCTACGCAGGCGCCAGCGCTCGCACCTGTTAAGAACTGTGAAGACGCCCCGCGTGCTAGGCTCCCCGCATGGAAGCCGTCGTCCCCATGCCGCCCGACCGCCCGAGCCAAGGTCCAGGCAAGCCCCGCGCGTGGACGCGCGCGCGATGATCGACGCGGCGACCACCATGCTCGTGCCGCCCGGCACGACGCCGGGCGCCGCGCTCGCGCTGCTCTGCCTCTCCTTCTTCACCTCGGCGCTGACCGGGGCGCTGGGCCTCGGCGGCGGCGTGATGATGCTCGCCGCGATGACGCAGCTGCTGCCGCCGGCCGTGCTGCTTCCCGTCCACGGCGTGGTGCAGATCGGCTCGAACCTCGGGCGCAGCGTGCTGATGCGCCGCGACATCGCGCGCCCGCTGGTCCTGCCCTTCCTGCTCGGCTCGATCGCGGGCGTCGCGCTCGGCGCGCAGGTCGTCGACCTGATGCCGCGCCCCGCGATGCTCGTGCTGCTCGGCGCCTTCGTCCTCTGGTCCGTGTGGTCCCCCAGGCTGCGCCCCGCGCGGCTGCCCCCGCGCTGGTTCGCGGCGGCGGGCGCGCTGTCGAGCTTCTGCACGATGTTCCTCGGCGCCACGGGCCCGCTCGTCGCCTCCTTCCTCGTGCCCGACCCGCTGTCGCGCCAGCAGGTGGTCGCCACGCACGCGGCCTTCATGACGCTGCAGCACGGGCTCAAGGTCTTCGCCTTCACGGCCCTCGGCTTCGCCTTCATGCCATGGCTGCCGATGCTGGCGCTGATGATCGCGCTGGGCTTCCTGGGCACGCTCGCCGGGCGCGCGCTGCTCGACCGCATGCCGGAGCACCGCTTCGCGCGCGCCTTCAAGCTCGTGCTGACGGCGCTGGCGCTGAAGATACTGCTGGACGGCGTGGCGGGCCTCCTGGCCTGAGCCGCGCGAAGGGAGAGTTCCGACGATGGACAAGCGCTTCGCACCCACCACCGGCACCGTGCTGCCCCGCTTCGCGGGCATAGCGACCTTCATGCGCCTGCCCTGGCTGCAGGAGGGCGACGCGCTGCTCGACGAGGTCGACA
>JBEGVV010000212.1:0-13977 GCA_041178225.1 Pseudomonadota bacterium
CGCAGGCATCCAGCGCCCCCTCCAGCCGGGAGAAGAAGCCCAGGAGCTCCGACTTGGTGGCCGGGACGGCCCGGTTGGCGACCAGGAGCCGCTCCGGCGTCTCGTCCGCTGCCTGCCACCACTCGTAGCCCATCACCAGGACGGCCTGGGCCAGGTTTAGCGAGTTGAAGCCGGGGTTGAGGGGGATCGAGACCTGCACCTCGGCGACGCTGACCTCGTCGCTCTCCAGCCCCGTGCGCTCGGGGCCGAAGAGGATGCCCGGGCGCCCTCCCGCCGCCGACAGCGCGCGCATCTGCGTGGCCGCCGCCCGCGGCGTGACGACCTCCTTCACCATGCCGCGGCGGCGCGGGCAGGTGGCGAAGACCGTGTGCAGGTCGCCGACCGCCTCGTCGAGCGTCGCGAAGACGCGCGCCGCGCGCAGGACGCCGTCGGCATGGGTCGCCGCCGCGATCGCCCGCGGATGGTCCGGCGGCTCGTCGGGGGCGACCAGGCGCAGCTCGTCGAGCCCGCAATTGAGCATGGCGCGCGCGGCCATGCCGATGTTCTCGGCGAGCTGCGGCCGGACGAGGACGACGACCGGCCTCGCGCTCACGCCGCGCCGTCCCTGAGGAGCTTCCAGGAGATCGCGTCGTGCAGCGCGTTGTAGGAGGCATCGATCACGTTCGCGGAGACGCCCACCGTCGACCAATGCCGGGACGTCCCGTCCGGCCCGCCATCGTCCTCGCTCTCGATCATCACGCGCGTGACGGCGCGCGTGCCGTCCTCCGGCGTGAGGATACGCACCTTGTAGTCGACGAGCCGCATGCCGCCCAGCGCCGGATACATCGGCACGAGCGCCGCGCGCAGCGCGCCGTCGAGCGCGTTGACCGGCCCGTTTCCCTCCCCGACCGTCAGGAAGCGCTGGCCGCGCGCGTCGAGCTTCACCGTCGCCTCGGACAGCGTCGCGGGATCGCCGCGCGCATCCGTGCGCCGCTCGGTGATGACGCGGAACGACACGAGGGAGAAGAATTCCGGCACGCGTCCCAGCGCGCGGCGCGCCAGGAGCTCGAAGCTCGCCTCCGCGCCGTCATAGGCGAAGCCGTCGTGCTCGCGGCGCTTCACCTCGTCCACGAGGCGCGGCACGCGCGGGTCGGCGGGCGCCACCTCGAGGCCGATGTCGCGGAAGCGAGCGAGGATGTTGGCGCGGCCCGCCTGGTCCGAGACGACGATCTCGCGACGGTTGCCGACGCTCTCGGGCGGCACGTGCTCGTAGGTGCGCGGGTCCTTCTCGACGGCCGACACGTGCACGCCGCCCTTGTGTGCGAAGGCGCTGGCGCCGACATAGGCCGCGCCGCGCGACGGCGGGCGGTTGAGCCGGTCGTCGAGCAGGCGCGAGACATGGGTGAGGCGCCGCAGCCGCTCCGGGGTCACGCCGGTCTCGCAGCCGAGCTTCAGCACGAGGCTCGGGATGATCGAGGTGAGGTTGGCGTTGCCGCAGCGCTCGCCCAGCCCGTTGAGCGTCCCCTGCACCTGCCGGGCGCCGGCGCGCACGGCGGCCAGCGAGTTGGCCACCGCGTTGCCGGTGTCGTCGTGGCAATGGATGCCCAGGCGATCGCCGGGGACGAGCGAGACCAGCTCGCCGACGATGCGCTCCACCTCGTGCGGGAGCGTGCCGCCATTGGTGTCGCAGAGCACGATCCAGCGCGCGCCCGCGTCGCGCGCCGCGCGCAGGCAGTCGCGGGCGAAGCCGGGATTGGCCTTGTAGCCGTCGAAGAAATGCTCGGCGTCGAAGATCGCCTCGCGGCCACGGCGCACCACCTCCGCGATCGAGCCGCCGACCATGTCGACGCCCTCGGCGAGCTCCACGCCCAGCGCCTCGCGCAGGTGGAAGTCCCAGGCCTTGCCGAACAGCGTCACGACCGGCGCGCCGGAGCCGATCACCGCGCTCAGGCCCGGGTCGTTCTCGGCCGAGCGGCCGGCGCGACGCGTCATGCCGAAGGCCGCGAAGCGCGCATGGCCGAAGCGCGGCGCGGCGGCGAAGAAGGCGTCGTCGGTCGGGTTGGCGCCGGGCCAGCCGCCCTCGACGTAGTCGATGCCGAGGCCATCGAGCGCCTCGGCGATCGCGCGCTTGTCGGCGACCCCGAAGTCGACGCCCTGGGTCTGCGCGCCGTCGCGCAGCGTCGTGTCGTAGAGGTAGACGCGGCCGCCCATGGTCAGGCCCTCCGCCAGGTCGTTCCCCCGGCCCCGTCCTCGAGCAGGACGCCACGGGCCTTGAGCGCGTCGCGGATGCGATCCGCCTCGGCGAAGTCCCGCGCCTTGCGCGCGGCGAGGCGCGCGGCGACCAGCGCCTCGATCTCCTCCGCCGACGGCCCGTCCCCCGAGGCGGCGGCGCCGGCGAACCATTCCTCCGGCGTCGGGGCGAGCAGCCCGAGGAAGCGGCCGCTCGCCAGCAGCTCGGCGGCGAAGGCGCGTGCACGGGCGGCATCGCCGCGCGCCAGCTCGTCGAAGACGGAGGTCGCGAGGAGGCTCAGCCGCGCGATCGCGCCCGGCGTGTTCAGGTCGTCGCCGAGCAGCGACAGGAGGTCGCCGAGCGGCGCGACCCGGGCCTCGGCCTCGAAGGTGGCCCTGTCTGCGCCGGCGGCACCGCGCTGGACCGCGCGCTGCCAGCGGTCGAGGTTCTCGCGCGCCTGGCGCAGCCCCTCCTCGGTGAAGTCGAGCGGCGCGCGGTAATGCGTCTTGAGCAGGAGCAGGCGAATCGCCTCGCCATGCCAGCGCGCGCGCAGGTCGCGCACGGTGAAGAAGTTGCCGAGGCTCTTCGACATCTTCTCGCCGTTCACGACCAGGAAGCCGTTGTGCATCCAGGTATGCGCCATGGTGCCGCCATGGGCGCATTCGGACTGCGCGATCTCGTTCTCGTGGTGCGGGAAGATCAGGTCGTGGCCGCCGCCATGGATGTCGAAGTGGCGGCCGAGATGCGCCGCGCTCATCGCCGAGCACTCGATGTGCCAGCCCGGGCGGCCTCGGCCCCAGGGCGAGTCCCAGCCGGGCTGGAGCGGCGTGCTGGGCTTCCAGAGCACGAAGTCGGCGGGATCCTTCTTGTAGGGAGCGACGTCGACGCGCGCGCCCGCCACCTGCTCGTCGCGCGAGCGGCCGGAGAGCTTGCCGTAGTCGGCGTCGCTCGGGACGTGGAAGAGCACGTGGCCTTCCGCGACATAGGCGTTGCCCGTCGCGAGAAGCCTTTCGATCACCTCGACCATCTCGCCGATGTGCTGGGTCGCGCGCGGCTGGACGCTGGGGTCGAGCGCGCCGAGCGCGCGCATGTCCTCGAAATAGGCTTCCGCGGTGCGGCGCGTGATGCCCGCGATCGGCTCGCCGGTCTCGAGGTGGCGCTGGATGATCTTGTCGTCGATGTCGGTGATGTTGCGCACGTAGGTCACGGCATCCTCGCCATAGACCTTGCGCAGCAACCGGAAGAGCACGTCGAAGACGACCACCGGGCGAGCGTTCCCGACATGGGCCCAGTCGTAGACCGTGGGCCCGCAGACATACATGCGCACGCGCGCGGGATCGATCGGGACGAAGGGCCCCTTCGAGCGCGTCAGCGTGTTGTGGAACTGGAGCGTGGGAAGCGAGGACATGGCGGCACCGGGGATGGTCGGCACGGGACGTGGAAAGGCGTGTCGGCGGGCGTCAACAGCCCGTCGTAATTCGCTCTCCGATGCCGCGTGCCTTGCCCATGGGCCGTCCCGTCTTCCCGCGAAGGTCGCCTCCGGCCATCAGGCCGGGATGCCGCGCAGGCGCGCCTCGGCGCGCGCACGTCCGAGGATGGGTAGCAGGGTTTTCAGCTCGGGTCCATGCTCCCTGCCCGTGAGCGCGAGGCGCAGCGGCATGAACAGCGCCCTGCCCTTGCGCCCGCTCGCGGCGGAGACCGCGGCCGTCCAGGTGCCCCAGCTGCGCGCGTCCCAGGGCTCCGGCGGCAGCAGGTCGGCGGCGGCGGCGAGGAAGTCGCGCTCGTCGCCGGCGGGCGCCAGGGCCTCGCGGCAGATCGTCCACCAGTCGCGGGCGTCGGCGAGCCGCGACAGGTTGGCGCGGATCGCCTCCCAGAACGCGGCGTCGATGCCGCCGAGGCCGAGCGCCGCGAGACGAGGCGCCGCCGCCTCGAAGGGCATGGCATGGACGAGCGGCGCGTTGAGCCGCCGCAGCTCCTCCACGTCGAGCTTCGGGGACGCCCGGCCAAAGCGCGAGAGGTCGAAGCCCGCGACCAGCGCGTCGAGCGACGCCACGGGCTCGACCGGGTCGGAAGTCCCGAGCCGCGCGAGCAGCGCGTTGATCGCCATCGGCTCGAGACCCTCCTCGTCGCGCAGGACGGAGACCGACAGGCTGCCGAGGCGCTTCGAGAGGTTGTGGCCGCCGGCGTCGGTCAGCAGGGGGAAATGCACGAAGGCGGGCGCCACGGCGGCGCCAAGCGCGCGGAAGAGCTGGATCTGCACCGCGGTGTTCGCGACATGGTCCTCGCCACGGATGACGTGGGTGATGGCGAAGTCGATGTCGTCCACCACCGAGGCGAGCGTGTAGGTCGGCGAGCCGTCGGCGCGCAGCAGCACCGGGTCGCTCAGCAGCGCGCCATCGAAGGAGACCGGGCCACGCATGCCATCGGTCCAGGCGACCTCGCCGGCCTCGAGCAGGAAGCGCCAATGCGGCCTGCGGCCCTGCGCCTCGAGCGCGCGCCGGCCCGCCTCGTCTAGGCGCAGCGCGGCGCGATCATAGGGCTGCGGCCCGCCACCCGCCGCGCGGAGCCGGCGCAGGCCGAGTTCCTCCTCGGTCTCGTAGCAGGGATAGAGCCGGCCCGCGGCACGCAGCGCCGCGGCCGCGGCGGCGTAGCGCGCGAGGCGATCCGACTGCCGCGCGAGCTCGTCCCAGTGCAGCCCGAGCCAGCGCAGGTCCGCCTCGATCGCCCGCGCGAACCCCTCGGTCGATCGGGCGCGGTCGGTGTCGTCGAGGCGCAGCAGCATGCGCCCGCCATGGCGGCGGGCGAAGAGCCAGTTGACGAGCGCCCCGCGCACGTTGCCGAGGTGGATGAGGCCCGTCGGGCTGGGCGCGAAGCGCACCTTCACGTCGGTCATCGCGCCTCGCCCGCGGCGCTCAGGCGCCGCCGGCGCGGAAGCCGTTGGTGATCGGATAGCGCCGGTCTCGGCCGAAGGCGCGGCTGGAGATCTTGACGCCCGGCGGGGCCTGGCGGCGCTTGTACTCGGCGAGGTCGAGCATCCGCCAGACGCGGCGGACATAGGCCTCGTCGTGGCCGCGCGCGACGATGTCGGCGACCTTCATCTCGCGCTCGACGAGGCAGTCGAGGATGTCGTCGAGCTGCGCGTAGGGGCCGAGCGACGCCTCGTCGGTCTGGCCGGGCTTGAGCTCGGCCGTCGGCGGCTTGGTGATCACGCGCTCCGGCATCACCGGCCCTGCCGGCCCGAGCCAGCCGCCGAGCCTGTGCGCGTTGCGCCAGCGGCAGAGCGCGAAGACCGTCGTCTTGTAGACGTCCTTGAGCACCGCGTAGCCACCGCACATGTCGCCGTAGAGGGTCGCGTAGCCGACCGACATCTCCGACTTGTTGCCCGTCGACACGACCATGTGGCCGAACTTGTTCGACAGCGCCATCAGGGTCAGCCCGCGCGCGCGCGACTGGATGTTCTCCTCGGTGATGTCGGGCGGCGCGCCGGCGAAGGATGGCGCGAGCATGCCCCCGAAGGCCTGCATCGCGGGCTCGATCGAGATCGTGTCGCAGCGCACGCCCAGCAGGCGCGCGACCTCGGCCGCGTCCTCGAGGCTCTCGCGGCTGGTGTAGGGCGACGGCATCATCACCGTCCGCACCTTGTCGGCGCCGAGGGCGTCGACCGCGATCGCGGCGGTCAACGCGGAATCGATGCCGCCCGAGAGGCCGAGGATGACGCCGGGGAAGCGGTTCTTGCGCACGTAGTCGCCAAGCCCGAGCACCAGCGCGCCATAGATCGCCGCGAGGTCGCCGGGCGGCGCCTCGACGGGGCCCCCGGAGCAGGCGAGGGCGCCATCCGCCCCGCGCGTCCAGCGCAGCGTCGCCACGGCCTCGCGGAACCACGGCGCCTGCAGGAGCAGGCGCCGGTCCGCGCCCAGCGCGAAGGACGCGCCGTCGTAGACGATCTCGTCCTGCCCGCCGACCTGGTTCACGTAGACGAGCGGCAGCCCGGTCTCGACCACGCGGGCGACCGCGAGGTCCATGCGCCTGCCGGCCTTGCCGGCCTCGTAGGGGCTGCCATTGGGCACGAGCAGGATCTCGGCGCCGCTCTCGGCGAGAGTCTCGGCCGCGTCGGGCGTCCACATGTCCTCGCAGACCAGCACGCCGATGCGCGCGCCGCGGAACTGCAGCGGGCCCTGGGGCGGCCCGGCGGCGAAGACGCGCTTGTCGTCGAACACGCCGTAGTTCGGAAGGTCCTGCTTGAAGCGCTGCGCGGCGACGCGTCCGCCCTCGAGCAGCAGCGCCGCGTTGTAGGGCTTGTCGCCCTCCACCCAGGGGGCGCCGACCAGCATCGCGGGACCGCCATCGGCGGTGTCGCGCGCGAGGTCCTCGACCGAGGCGCGGCAGGCCTCGAGGAAGGCCGGCTTCAGGACGAGGTCCTCGGGCTGGTAGCCGGCCACGCAGAGCTCGGGGAAGGCGACCAGGTCCGCCCCCTGCCCCGCCGCCTCGGCGCGCGCGGCGCGGATGCGCGACGCGTTGCCGCGCAGGTCGCCGACGGTCGGGTTGACCTGGGCGACGGCGATGGCGAGGTCGGCGGACATCACTCCTTGCCGGGCTTCGCCGCCTTGTGCCCGCCGGGGCCGAAGGCGATGCGGTCGAGATAGGCGAGCAGGATCGCGGAGAACACGAAGGCCATGTGGATGACGACCAGCAGGACGAGCTTGTCGTTGGGGATCGACCCCGCGTCGAGGAAGGCCTTCAGCAGGTGGATCGAGGAGATCGCGACGATCGACGAGGCGAGCTTGATCTTGAGCGAGCCGGCGTCGAGCTTCCCGAACCACGAGAGCTGCTCGCCGGTCTCGACGCCCTCGATGCGGCTCACGAAGTTCTCGTAGCCCGAGATGATCACCATCACCGTCAGGTTCGCGACCATCACCAGGTCCACGAGCGACAGGACGTAGAGCACCATCCGGCTCTCGTCGGCCTCGAACAGCGTCACGCTGAGGTGGACGAATTCCTGGAAGAACTTGACGACCACCAGGCCGAGCACGAGGACGAGGCCGACATAGAGCGGCGCCTGCAGCCAGCGGCTCGCGAGGATGAAGCGCTCGACCATCCGTTCGAGCGATCTCGGGCGGGTTTCCTTGCTCATGGCGACGGGGGGCATAGCAGATTCCCCGCGCTTCCCGCCACAGCCGGGGTCAGGCGGCCTCCAGGCCGGCCTCGCGCACCAGGCGCGCGACGACTTCCGCGGCCGGCTCGGCGCGGGCCATGGCATGGCCCTGCCCGGCCCACATGGCCATCAGCTCGGGCCTTCCCTGGCGCGCCGCGGCCGCGCGCAGCGGGCCGGAGAGGACGCTCTGCACGAGGTAGTCCGGCGCGTCGGCGGCGCTCGCGTCGAGCTCGACCAGGAGGCGGTTGCGCAGCCCGCGCGCATGCCGGCCGGTCACGCCGCGGGTGAGCACCGTGCCCTCGGCGCGCCCCAGCGCCGCCTTGTGCAGCGGATGGGTCCCCGCCTCCGGGCAGGCGAGGAACGCCGTGCCGAGCTGCGCGGCCGAGGCGCCAAGCGCGAGCGCGGCCGCGACGCCGCGCCCGTCCATGATGCCGCCCGCCGCGATCACCGGGATGCGCACGGCGTCGACCACCGCGGGAACCAGGGCCATCGTCCCGAAGAGCGATTCCTCGACCGGGCGCAGGAACGTGCCGCGATGGCCACCCGCCTCCGCGCCCTGCGCGACCACGGCGTCGACGCCGGCGGCCTCCAGCGCGCGCGCCTCGTCGGGGGTCGTCGCGGTCGAGACGACCAGGATGCCGCGCGCGCGGCATCCCGCCAGCAGGCGCGGCGGCGGCGGGCCGAAATGCGTGCCCACGACCGCCGGGCGCGCTGCGAGGACGGCGTCGACCTGCGCCTCGAGGTCCTCGCCCCAGGAATTGGGGATCGCCGGCGGCGGCAGGCCGAGTTCCTCGTGGAACGGGGCGAGGCGCGGGAGCGCGCGCACCAGCTCGCCCGGCGACGGGGACGCGGGCGGCAGCACGAAGAGGTTCACGAGGAAGGGACGCGCCGTGCGTTCACGCGTCGCGGCGCAGGCCTCGGCGATGGCCGCCGGCCCGAGCATCGCCGCGCCGATGCTGCCGAGCGCACCCGCCTCCCCGACGGCGGCGACGAGCGCGGGCGTCGTGGGCCCGCCGGCCATCGGCGCCTGGACGATCGGGAAGGCGACGCCAAGGCGCGCGGCGAACTCCCGGGCGCGCGCGCTCATCCGCGCCGTCAGGACGCGACGGCGCGACGCTCGTCGGCGGACCTGCGCGCCGCCTTCAGCTCCTCGGCGAGCAGGAAGGCGAGCTCGAGCGACTGCGTCGCGTTGATCCGCGGGTCGCAATGCGTGTGGTAGCGGTCCGCCAGCGCGCTCTCGGTGACCTCCTGCGCGCCGCCGATGCACTCCGTCACGTTCTGCCCGGTCATCTCGAAATGGACGCCGCCTGCATGGGTGCCCTCGGCGCGATGGACGGCCATGAAGCCGCGCACCTCCGCGAGGATCCGGTCGAAGGGACGCGTCTTGTAGCCGGTGGCGGACTTGATCGTGTTGCCGTGCATCGGGTCGCAGGACCACACGACCTTGCGGCCCTCGCGCGCGACGCGGCGAACCAGCGCGGGCAGGCGCTCGGCGATCTTGTCGTGGCCCATGCGGCTGATGAGCGTGAGGCGCCCGGCCTCGTTCTCCGGGTTGAGCTGGTCGATCAGGCGGATCAGCTCGTCGGGCTCGAGCGTCGGGCCGACCTTCATGCCGATCGGGTTGCGGATGCCGCGGCAGAACTCGACATGGGCGCCGTCCGGCTGGCGCGTGCGCTCGCCGATCCAGATCATGTGCGCCGAGCAGTCGTACCAGTCGCCCGACGTGCTGTCGACGCGGGTCAGCGCCTCCTCGTAGGGAAGCAGGAGCGCCTCGTGGCTGGTGAAGAACTCCGCCTCGGAGATCTGCGGCGTGAGGTCGGAGCGGATGCCGCAGGCCTCCATGAAGGTCAGCGCCTCGGCGATCCGGTCCGCGATGTCGCGGAACCTCTCGCCGGCGGGCGAGTTGGCGACGAAGCCCTGCGTCCAGCCATGGACGCGGTGGAGGTCGGCGTAGCCGCCGCGCGCGAAGGCACGCAGCAGGTTCAGGGTCGAGGCGCTCTGCGAGTAGACCTGCAGCATGCGCTGCGGGTCGGGCTCGCGTGCGCCAGCCTCGAACTCGATGCCGTTGATGATGTCGCCGCGATAGGCCGGGAGGGTGACGCCGTCGACCGTCTCGGTGTCGGCCGAGCGCGGCTTGGCGAACTGCCCGGCCATGCGCCCTACCTTCACGACCGGCAGGCCGCCCGCGTACATCAGGACGACCGTCATCTGGAGGAACACCTTGAAGGTGTCCCGTATGTTGTTGGCGGAGAACTCGGCGAAGCTCTCGGCGCAATCGCCACCCTGGAGCAGGAAGGCATTGCCCTCGGACACCGCGGCGAGCCTGCCCTTGAGCGCGCGCGCCTCGCCGGCGAAGACCAGCGGCGGGAAGCCGGCGAGCTTGCGCTCCACGGCATCGAGCGCGGCCTTGTCGCGATACTCCGGCATCTGGCGGATCGGTCGGCTGCGCCAGCTGTCCGGGTTCCATTTCGCGCGCATGTTCAACTCTTTGGCTGGGAGGATTGACGCGGGACATTAGCCCCGCGCCGACTCGGCGCGCAACGACGCCGGCGAGGTCGCCGGGCCGCTCAGGCGGCGTTCACGGGCCGCATGAGGATCCCCATGCGGCGCTCGCGCAGGCGCTTCTGGACCGCGAGGCCCTCGGGGGAGAAGTCCGCCGTCGCGCGGGGCTCGGGCTCGAAATGCCCGAAGCGGTCGACGCCGCGCACGAGCGTGGCGGTGTCGTTCGCGCCGATCGACTGGCGCACGGAGGTCGGGATGTAGCGGATGGCCAGGCCGATCCGGCGGTCGGAGCCGGTGTTCGGGTCCGAGCCATGGGCGATCTTGACGTGGTGCAGCGACATCTCGCCGGGCTTCAGCACGATGTCCGCGACCTTTGCCTCGTCGACCTCGACCTGCATCTCCTGGCCACGCGACAGCATGTTGTTGGGCGCGAACGTGTCCTTGTGGGCGGCGATCTCCCCGGCATGCGAGCCCGGCAGCACGCGCATGCACCCGGTCTCGCGCGTGCTCGGGCTCAGGGCGACCCAGGCGGTGAGGATGTCGTAGGGCTCGAGGCCCCAGTAGGCGACGTCCTGGTGCCACGAGATGTAGGCTGGATCCCTCGGCTCCTTGATGAAGAGCACGGTCTCCCAGCACAGGATGTCCGGCCCGAGGATGCCCTCGACGCGGTCCAGGATGGCCGGGCTGCGCACGATCGCGTCGATCGTCGTGGAGTAGAGGTGCGGCTTGTGGCGCAGTTCCTTGGGCAGCGGCCCGCCGAGGGAGCGCTCGAAGGCCTCCACGCGCGCGCGCGCCGCCGCGGCCTCCGCCGCGTCCATGACCCGGACCGGGAAGACGTACCCGTCGCGGTCGTAGGCGGCCTTCTCGGCGGCGGTCAAGGTCGATGCCATGGTCGTTCTCCCCCTCGGATGGATGGACTGGCCGCGGACACCGGCCGTCAGGTCCGCCGCGTCGGCTCGCGCATCAGCACGAACTCCTCGGCGGCGGTCGGATGCACGGCGACGGTGCGGTCGAAGTCGCGCTTCGTCAGCCTGGCCTTCACGGCGATGGCGAGCGCCTGGATGATCTCCGGCGCGTCGGCGCCGACCATGTGCGCGCCGACGACGACCTGCGACGCGCGCTCGACCACGAGCTTCATCAGCGTCTTTTCCTCGCGCCCGGACAGCGTGTGCTTCATGGGGCGGAACAGCGCGGTGTAGACGTCGATCGCCCCGCATTGCGCGGCCGCGGCCTCCTCGGACAGGCCGACCGTGCCGAGCGGCGGCTGGCTGAACACGGCGCTGGCGACGCAGGAATGGTCCATGCGCGTCGGGTTGCCGTCGAACAGCGTCGCGGCGAGGCCCCTGCCCTCGGCGATCGCCACGGGCGTGAGGTTGATGCGGTCCGTGACGTCCCCGATGGCGTGGATGCCCGGCGCCGTCGTCGCCTGCCACTCGTCGACCGCGATGGCGCCGGCCTTGTCCAGGGTCACGCCGGCCTCCTCGAGGCCGAGCCCTGCCGTGTTCGGCCGCCGTCCCGTCGCCATCATCACCTGGTCGACCTCGAGCGCGGTGCCGTCCTTGAGCTCGAGCCGCAGGCCTCCCGCCACCCGGTCGATGCGCGCGGCCTCGGCGCCCGCGAGGAAGCGCACGCCCTTGCGCGCCATCTCCGCCTGCAGGTGCGCGCGGCACTCGTCGTCGAAGCCGCGCAGCACCCGCTCGGCGCGAATGACCTGCGTGACCTCGGCGCCCGCCGCGCGGAAGATGCCGGCGAACTCGACCGCGATGTAGCCGCCACCGAGGATCGCCACGCGGCGCGGCAGCTCGCGCAGGTCGAGCGCCTGGTCGGAATCGATCGCAAGCTCCGCGCCCGGCACGGCGAGCCGCTCGGGCCTGCCGCCGGTCGCGACGAGGATGTGCCGCGCCGTGATCCGCTTCCCGGCCACCTCGACGGTGTTCGCCGCGACGATGCGCGCGCGCCCCTCGTGCACGGCCACGCCCGAGCCCGCGAGCAGCCGCGAATAGATGCCGTGCAGCCTGTCCGTCTCGCGGTCCTTCGCGGCGACCAGGGCGCCCCAGTCGAAGCGCGCCCCCTCCACCGTCCAGCCATAGCCGCGCGCGTCCTCGAGCTCCTCGGCGAAATGGGTGCCGTAGACCAGGAGCTTCTTGGGCACGCAGCCGCGCAGGACGCAGGTCCCGCCGACGCGCCGGTCCTCGGCGATCGCGACGCGCGCGCCATGGGCGGCGGCGCGGCGCGAGGCGGCGACGCCGCCCGAGCCCGCGCCGATGGTGAAGAGGTCGTAGTCGAACGCCATGCGTCACTCCTTGATCGCGGCGAGCGTGGCGGAGAGGAACTCGCGCCGCGCCAGCACGAGCACCACGAGCGCCGTCGCGCCCACGAGCAGCAAGGGATGCACGAAGCCGGCGAGCGCCGCGAGCCCGAAGTAGTACGCGCGCACCCCGGAATTGAAGTGCCGCGTGGCGATGTCGCTCATGCGCGCGGCGCGCGCCACGATGGCCGGCCCCTCGGCGCGGGCCGCCTCGCTGCCCGCCACCGGGGCGGTGCCCATGAGGATCATGAGGTAGTTGAACTGCCGCATCGACCACGTGAACTTGAAGAACGCGTAGATGAACATGACGATCTCCGCGCCGAGGCGCAGGCGCCAGGCCAGCGGGCCGCCGCCGCGCGCGAAGGGCAGCGCCTCGACGAGGCCGATGACGTGGTCGCCCGACCCGGCCACGGCCAGCAGGCCGCCGAGGATGATCAGCGAGGTCTGGGCGAAGAAGTTGGGCGAGCGGGCGATGTGCGCGGCGAGCGTGGCGTCGTAGATGCGGTTCTCGCGCTCGAGCATCCGCTCCATCCAGCGCCGCCGCAGCCGCGCCGTCACGCCCATCAGCCCGTGCGCGGGGAACCGGTGGTCGGCGAGCAGCGTGTAGCCCGTCCACGCGGCCAGCAGGAACCCGAAGGCCAGGATGTCCTCGGTCGTCGGAGCGCCCTGCATCGGCTACTCGACCGTCACGCTCTTGGCGAGGTTGCGCGGCTGGTCGACGTCCGTGCCCTTGATCACCGCCACGTGGTAGGCGAGCAGCTGGACCGGCGCGATGTGCAGGATCGGCGCGACGAAGGGATCGACGCGCGGCATCTCGATCGAGGCCCAGGGGATGCGCCCGGCCTTCTCGATGCCCTCGCGGTCGGAGATCAGGATCACCCGCCCGCCGCGCGCGGCGACCTCCTGCATGTTCGAGGCCGTCTTCTCGAAGAGCTCGTCGGTCGGCGCGACGACGATCACCGGCACGGCCTCGTCGATGAGCGCGATCGGGCCGTGCTTCATCTCGCCCGCGGCGTAGCCCTCGGCGTGGATGTAGGAGATCTCCTTGAGCTTGAGCGCGCCCTCGAGCGCGACCGGGTAGGACGGCCCGCGCCCGAGATAGAGGACGTCGCGCGCCTCGGCCACCGTCGCGGCGAGCCTGCGGATCGCCTCGTCGTGGGCCAGCACCTCGGCGATGCGCGCGGGCGTCTCGCCCAGCGCCACGCAGAGGCGCGCGTGCTCGCGCGCCGGGATCGTCCCGCGCGCCTTCGCCGCCGCCAGCGCGAGGCAGGCCATGACCGTGAGCTGGGTCGCCATCGCCTTGGTCGAGGCGACGCCGATCTCCGGGCCGGCATGGGTCGGGAAGACGACGTCCGAGGCCCGGGCGATCGAGCTCTCCGGCATGTTGACGATCGAGGCGATGCGCTGGCCCTCGGCGCGCGCGTGCTGGAGCGCGGCCAGCGTGTCGATGGTCTCGCCCGATTGCGACACGAAGAGCGCCGCGCCGCCGGGCGACAGGACGGGACGCCGGTAGCGGAACTCCGAGGCGATGTCGGTGTCGACGGCGAGGCGCGCGAGGCCCTCGAACCAGTACTTCGCGATCTGCCCCGCGTAGTAGGACGTGCCGCACGCGACGATCGACAGCCGCGGCAGCGTGGCGAAGTCGAAGGGCAGGTCCGGCAGGCCCACGGCATGGGTCGCCGGGTTGACGTAGGCGCGAAGCGTGTCGCCCACGACGGCCGGCTGCTCGTGGATCTCCTTGTGCATGAAGTGCCGGTGGTTGCCCTTGCCGACCAGCGCGCCGGAGAGCGCGGTCTCCCGCACCTG
>JBEGVV010000213.1:0-47042 GCA_041178225.1 Pseudomonadota bacterium
GGCGCTCGACGCCCTGGAGGCTCCATGACCGGCTTCTCCGCGGACTGGCTCGCGCTGCGCGAGCCCTTCGACGTCGCGGCGCGCGACGACGCGCTCGCGCGCGCCTTCCTCGCGCGCGTGCCCGACGGAGGGCGCATCGTCGACCTCGGCGCCGGCGCGGGCTCCAACATCGGCCGCCTGCGCGCGCTCGCCGCGCAATCCGGGCGGCGCCTGTCCTGGCTGCATGTCGACGACGACGAGGCGCTGCTCGCGACCGCGCGGCGGCGCTTCGCGGGCGACGACGCGGTCGCCTTCGCGCGGCTCGACCTCGCGGCCGCGCTCGAGGAAGCGCTCGACGGCGCCGCGGCGGTGACCTGCGCGGCGCTGGTCGACCTCGTCTCCGGGGCGTGGATCGGGCGCTTCGCCGCGGAACTCGCCGCGCGGCGGCTGCCGCTGCTTGCGGTGCTCACCTATGACGGGCGCATGGACTGGACGCCGGCCGACGCCAGCGACCCGGTCGTCGCGCGCGCCTTCCACCGCGACATGGCCAGCGACAAGGGGTTCGGCGCCGCGCTGGGGCCGGATTCGGCCTTCGCGCTCGACGAGGCGCTGCGCGCGCACGGCGCGACGACGGCGCTGCGCGACAGCGACTGGCGCATCGCCGCGGCCGACGACGCGATGCTCGGCGCCATGCTCGGCGGCATCGGCGAGGCCGCGTCGCGCGCGGCGCGCGGCGACGAGGGCCGCGCCATCGCCGCCTGGGCGACGCGACGTGCGCGCCAGCGTGCCGCCGGCGCGCTCTCCCTCGTCGTCGGCCACCAGGACCTCGACGCCAGCTGGGGCTGACGCCGCGGGCAAGACCTTCCCGGGGCAGAAATCCCAAGAGGGAATTTCGCGCGCTACATGCGCGCGGGGCGCTCGATGCCGACGAGGGCGAAGACGCGGTCGAGGATCGCGAGGCTCGCCTCGACCAGGCGCAGGCGCGAGGCGCGCAGGGCCTCGTCCTTCTCCGACAGGACGTGGCAGGCCTGGTAGAAGCTGTTGAACTCCTGCGCGAAGAGGAAGGCCCATTCGCAGAGGATGTTCGGCGCGCGCTTGTCGATCGTGCCGGCGACGGCGTCGCAGAAGCCGTGCATCAGCAGCATCAGCCGCCGCTCGGCGTCGGCGCCGGGCGCGCGCAGCTCGCCGGGCGCGAAGCCGCGCTCGGCCGCCTTGTCGAGCAGCGAGCGCGCGCGCACGGCGGTGTAGACGAGGTAGGGCCCGGTCTTGCCCTCGAAGCGCGTGAAGCGCTCGAGGTTGAAGACGTAGTCGGAGAGCCGGTGGTTCACGAGGTCGGCGAAGCGCAGCGCGGAGATGCCGACGACGCGCGCGACCTCGCGCTTCTCCTCCTCGCCGGCGTCCTCGGCGAGGCCGGCCTCGGCGAGGCGCTTCATCGCCTCGTCGGTCGCCATGGTGATGAGGTCGCCGAGCTTCATCACGCCCCCCGCGCGCGTGCGGAAGGGCTTGCCGTCCGGCCCGTTCACCGTGCCGAAGCCCACGTGCTCCATCGCCATGCCGCCGGAGATCCCGGCGAGGCGCGCGGCGCGGAAGACCTGCTCGAAATGCAGGTGCTGGCGCTGGTCGACGACGTAGAGCGATTCGTCGAAGCGGCCCTCGGCGCGCGCCTCGATGGTCGCGAGGTCGGTCGTGCCGTACATCGCGCCGCCATCGGACTTCACCAGGATGAGCGGCGGGATCTCCTTCTGGTCGCCCTCGCGCGCCACGCGCACGATCTCCGCGCCCTCGGAGATCTCGACATGGCCGCCGACGCGCATGCGCGCGACCATCGGCGCGATGCGGTCGTTGACCGTGCTCTCGCCGTCCCAGAGGTCGAAGGCGACGTTGAGGCGCGCGAACTCGCCGCGCAGCGTGCCGACCGAGACGGCGATGAAATGGTCCCAGAGCGCGCGATAGCCCGGCCGGCCGGATTGCAGCTCGGCGGTGGCGCGGCGCGCGGCCTCGCGGAAGGCCGGGTCGTCCTTGGCGCGCTGCGCGGCCTGCGGGTAGAGGCGCTCGAGGTCCTCGATCGTCACGGGCGACGTGGCCGGGAAGGGCCCGTGCGCGCCGGGAGCGAACCAGGGCGCAGCGGGGTCGGCGCGCTCGATCTCCGCGATCAGCATGCCCATCGGCAGGCCCCAGTCGCCGAGGTGGATGTCGCTGACGACCTCGTGGCCGGCGAAGCGCAGCACGCGCTGCAGCGTGTCGCCGATGATCGAGGAGCGCAGGTGGCCGACATGCATCGCCTTGGCGACGTTGGGCCCGCCGAAATCGACGAGGACGCGGCGCGGCGGCGCGGCCGGCGCGACGCCAAGCCGCGGGTCCCCCGCGAGGTCGCGGGTCGCCTCGGCGATCGCGGCGTCCGTCGCCGAGAGGTTGATGAAGCCCGGCCCCTCGACCGTCGCCGCGGCGACCATGGGCACGCCCGCGAGCGCAGCCACCACGGCGCTGGCGAGCTCGCGCGGGTTGCGCCGCGCGGCCTTGGCCGCGGCCATGGCGCCGTTGCACTGGAACTGGCAGAGCTCGGGACGGCGCGAGACGTCGACCGCGCCGAGCGCGGGATCCAGCCCGGCGGCGGCGAAGGCCGCGCGCACGTGGTTCTCGAGGCGCTGGCGCAGCGCGATCGCTTGCGTGGGGGACATCGCTCGCTTTCCTGTTGCGGCGCGGGGTTTAGCGCCCCCGCGCCGGGGCCGCAACAGCCGCGCCGCTTGACGCGCGGGCCGGGGCCGGGGCACCTCCTGCGCATGGCAGAGACGCTTCCCCGCCGCGCCCTCGTGGCAGCCGGCCTCGCCGCGGCAATGGCGCCCCTGCCCCGCGGGTCCGGGGCCACGCCCGCCGAGGCGCGCGACCTGCTGCAGAGGCTCGCGCCGGGGGCCGCGCGCGAGGGCCGCGTCGACCTGCGCATCGAGGCGATCGCCGACAATGGCGCGCAGGTGCCGCTGGTCGTCGCCGTCGAGAGCCCGATGACCGAGGCCGACCATGTGCGCGCGCTGCATGTCGTGGCCGACGGCAACCCCGCGCCCGGCGTCGCCAGCTTCGCCTTCACGCCGCGCGCCGGCCGCTGCGAGGTGTCGATGCGCCTGCGCCTCGCGCGCTCGCAGCGCGTGGTCGCGGTCGCCGAGATGAGCGACGGCAGCCTCTGGACCGCCAGCCGCGAGGTCACGGTGACCGTCGGCGGCTGCTCGGCCTGAGGCGCGCGATGTCCGCGGACCTTGCCCCGCGCATCCGCCTTCCCGCCTCGGCCAGGCGCGGCGAGGTCGTCGAGGTCCGCGTCCTCGTCCAGCACCCGATGGAACCCGGGCAGCGCCGCGACGAGGCCGGCCGCCTCGTGCCGCGCCGCATCCTCAACGCGCTGGTCGTGCGCTACCTTGGCCACGAGGTGATGCGCGTGCGCCTCGAGCCCGCCATCGCTGCCAATCCCCTGCTCGGCTTCTTCCTGCGCGCCGAGGAGACGGGCATGGTCGAGCTGGAATGGACCGACGACGACGGGACCATCCACCGGTCCAGCCACAGGCTGAACGTCGCCGGCTGAGCCGGCGGGAAAGGAACGCCATGTCGCCCGCACGGCCCTTCGACGAGGAGGGCCTCGCCCTGCTCGAGGAATTCCTGATGTCCGAGCGGTCGCCCGAGCACTGCATGCAGCTCTCGGAGCTCGATGGCCTGCTCGCCGGGATCGCCGCCGGGCCGGCGCCCGTGCCGATGGAGGAATGGCTGCCCGTGGCGATGGACGGCGAGCCCGCCTTCGCCTCGCCCGAGGAGCGCGCGCTGGTGCTCGGCCTGCTGGCGCGCCGCCTCGAGGACACCGAGGCGACGCTGCGCCAGGAGCCCGAGGCCTACGCGCCGCTGTTCTGGGAGGACGATCGCGGCGAGCCCTATGCCGCCGACTGGGCCGAGGGCTTCCGCGAGGCGATGCGCCTGCGCGCCGAGGACTGGGCGCCGCTGCTGGAGGACGAGGAGGCGAATGTCCTGCTGACGCCGATCGCGGCGCTCTGGGACAGCCACGAGCCGCGCGAGGACCTCGACGAGGCCGGGCAGGCGCGCATGCGCGACGAGGCGACCGGGCTGGTGCAAGCCTCGGTCGTCGGGATCTACCGCTACTGGTACAGGCGCGGGCGCGCCGCCGGCGGCTGAGCGGCGGCGCGGGGGGCCGGGCAGCGCCGATGGACGCGATGCGGGCGCGACGGATGGCCGGCCTCGCCGCGCGGCTCGCTGCGCTGGCGCTGCTCGTCGGCTGCGCGCACGAGATGACGGCGGGCGACGTCGAGCTGTTCCAGCCGCCGATCGTCGCGACCGCCGCGCCCGCGCGGCCGCTGCGCGGCTCCTTCAGCCTCGAGAACAACACGACGCGCGTCGGCCTCGCGCCGATGCGCCCGCTGGTGCCCGCCTATGCCGGGCCCGGTCGCCTGCTGGCGAGCTGGAACCCGCATCCCGCCGGCGTCGCGGGCCGGCCGGTCTTCGTCGTCATGCATGGCGGGCATGGCCTCGTGCCCGGCAATTTCGCGACGGCGCTGTGGCTGCGCCGCGACCTCGGCGCGAGCGTCCTCGTCCTCGATTCCTTCTGGAGCCGCGGCATCGAGGAGAACTGGCTGGAGCGCACGCGCTACGGCGCCAACATGCGCGTGCTCGACGCGATCGCCGCGGCGCGCTGGCTGCGCGACGCGCAGGGCACGGACCCGCGCGCCACGTTCCTGATCGGCGACAGCCAGGGCGGCTGGACGGCGCTGCGCCTGTTCACCGACGAGCCGTTCCTGGCCGAGGCGCGCGCCGGGCTCTTCCGCGCGGGCATCGCGCTCTACCCCGTCTGCCGCTCGAGCGGCACGGCCTTCAGCCCGCGCCTCGGGCCCTATTCCGGGCCGGTCGTCGTCTTCACCGGCGGGCGCGACACCGCGACGCCGCCCGGCGAGTGCCCGCGCGAGACCTTCGCGCGCGCCGCGGCCTGGACCCACTACCCCGACCAGACGCATGGCTGGGACACCGCCAACCGCGGCGCGCACAGCCCGGCGGTCGACGGCGAATGCGGCCGCGCGATGAACAGCTACAACCGGTTCGCGGTCTGCCGCAGCGACGCCACGACCGCCGACATGCGCAGGCGCATCGGGGATTTCGTCGCGCGGCAGCGCGCGACGCAATGACGGGAAACGGGAGAGACACCATGGACGCAGCAGCCACCGCCCACCGCCCGACCATCGCGGGCACGCGCCACATGGTCTCGGCCGGGCACTACCTTGCCTCGCACGCGGCCTTCGCGATCCTCGAGGCCGGCGGCAACGCGATCGACGCCGGCGTCGCGGCGGGAATCGCGCTGGGCGTCCTGCAGAGCGACATCGTGAACGTCGCGGGCGTCGCGCCGATCCTGGTCAGGCCCGCGGGCGAGGACCGCGTGTGGTCGGTGGCCGGGCTGGGTGGCTGGCCGCGCGCGCTCGACCCGACGCTGTTCGAGCGCCTGCATGGCGGCGCGATCCCCGCGGGCCTGCTGCGCACGGTCGTGCCCGCGGCGCCCGCGGCCTGGATCGCGGCGCTCGCGCGCTGGGGCACGATGGGCTTCGGCGAGGTGGCCGCGGCGGCGACGCGCTTCGCGGGCGAGGGCTTCGCCATGTACCCGCTGATGGCGGAGTCGCTGGCCAACAACCAGGCGTCGCTCGCGCGCTGGCCGTCGACCGCGGCGATCTACCTGCCCGGCGGCAGGCCGCCGCGCGCGGGCGAGCGCTTCGTGCAGGAGGACCTCGCGCGCAGCCTGCGCTACATGGCCGACGAGGAACGCCGCGTCGCCGCCACGAAGGGGCGCGCGGCCGGGCTGCGCGCGGCGCGCGACGCCTTCTACGCCGGCGACATCGCGCGCATGATCGTGCGCTTCCACGAGGAGAATGGCGGCCTGCTGCGCGCCGAGGACCTCGCCACGTTCGAGCCGGAGGTCGAGCCCGCGGTCGCGACGCGCTTCCGCGGCATCGACGTCCATGCCTGCCCGGCCTGGTGCCAGGGCCCGGTGCTGGGGATGATGCTGCGCCTCGTCGACGGCCTCGACCTCGCCGGCATGGGCCACAACAGCCCGGCCTACATGCACGCCGTGGCGGAGGCGATGAAGCTCGCCTTCGCCGACCGCGAGGCGTTCTTCGGCGACCCGCGCTTCGTCGACGTGCCGCTCGACATGCTGATGTCGGAGGAATACGCCGCGCGCCGGCGCGCGCTGATCCGCCCGGACCGCGCCTGGCCGGGCATGCCGCCCTCCGGGCGCGAGGGCGCCGGCACCCCGCCGGGCAGCCCCGGCGCGCCGCCGCCGCCGCGCGACACGTCCTATGCCTGCGTGGTCGACGCGGCCGGCAACGTCTTCTCGGCGACGCCGAGCGACGTGGCGATGGACTCGCCGGTCATCCCCGGCACCGGGCTCTGCCCGTCCTCGCGCGGCTCGCAGAACTGGGCCGATCCCGCGCATCCCTCGGGCGTCGCGCCTGGCAAGCGCCCGCGCCTGACGCCGAGCCCCGCGCTCGCCATCGGCCGCGAGGGGCCGCATGCGGGCATGGTCATGCCCTTCGGCACGCCGGGCGGCGACGTCCAGCTGCAGGCGATGCTGCAGGTCTTCCTCAACATCGTGGTCTTCGGCATGGGCGAGCAGGAGGCCGTCGAGGCGCCGCGCTTCGCCACCCACAGCTTCCCGGATTCCTTCGAGCCGCATCGCTACCAGCCGGGCTGGCTCAACCTCGAATCCCGCCTGCCCCGCGCATCCGGCGAGGCGCTCGCCGCGCTCGGCCACGACGTGCACTGGTGGCCCGACTACGTGTGGCGCGCCGGCGCGGTCTGCCTCGTGCGCCGCGACCCGGCGAGCGGCTTCCTGCTCGGCGGCGCCGACCCCCGCCGGCCCTGCTACGCGATGGGATGGTGAGCGCCGGCCCCGGTCCATGACGGGCCGGGGCGCCTCGCCTATAGTCCGGCCGCCCATGGAGCAGATCGCCAACCAGCGCGAGATCGTCGACCGCCGCGCGCTCCAGGCGCGGCTGGAGGCGCTCGCCGCCGAGACGCAGCCCGCGCGCCAGCGCGCGGGCGTGCTCGAGGCGCTGCGCGAGGCGCTGGAGGCCGGGCGCGCGGAGATCAGGCGTCGCTTCGAGGCGGGGCGCGCGACGGCCGCGCCGACCGTCGCGTCGATCTGCTTCCTCGTCGACCAGCTCGTGCGCGTCGCGCACGACTTCGCCGACCGCCATGTCTGCCGCGTCTCCAACCCGACCGAGGGCGAGCGCCTCGCCATCGTCGCGGTGGGCGGCTACGGGCGCGGCGAGCTCGCGCCGCACTCGGACGTCGACCTGCTCTTCCTGCAGCCCTACAAGCCGACGCCGCGCAACGAGCAGATGGTCGAGTACCTGCTCTACCTGCTCTGGGACCTGAAGCTGAAGGTCGGCCACTCCACGCGCTCGGTCGAGGACTGCCTGCGCCTCGCGCGCGAGGACATGACGATCCGCACGGCGCTGCTCGAATCACGCTTCGTGTGGGGCGACGACCGGCTCTACGCCGACCTGCGCAAGCGCTTCGCGCGCGAGGTGATGCGCGGCACGGGGCCCGAGTTCGTGCGCGCCAAGCTCGCCGAGCGCGACGAGCGCCACCGGCGCATGGGCGACTCGCGCTACGTCGTCGAGCCCAACGTGAAGGAGGGCAAGGGGGGCTTGCGCGACCTCCACACGCTGTTCTGGATCGCCAAGTACGTCCACAACGTGGACCGGCCCGAGGACCTCGTGGGCAAGGGCGTGTTCACGGAGCGCGAGGCGGCGACCTTCGCCAAGGCGCAGGACTTCCTGCGCTCGCTGCGCTGCTGGATCCACTACCTCTCGGGCCGCGCCGAGGACAGGCTCACCTTCGACCTGCAGCCGGAGATCGGCCGGCGCATGGGCTACACCGACCACCGCGGGACGCGCGGCGTCGAGCGGCTGATGAAGCACTACTACCTGACGGCCAAGGACGTCGGCGACCTCACGCGCATCTTCTGCACGGCGCTCGAGATCGAGACCGCGCCCAAGAAGCGCCTGGGCTGGCGGCGGCTGGTGTCGCGGCCGCGCGAGCTCGACGGCTTCGTCGTCGAGGCCGACCGCCTCAACGTCGCGCGCGACGACGCCTTCGCGAAGGATCGCCGGAACTTCCTGCGCATCTTCCGCGTGGCGCAGGAGAACGGCCTCGACATCCACCCCGACGCGCTGCGCGCGATCCGCCGCGACCTGCGGCTCGTCGACTCGCGGCTGCGCGAGGACCGCGAGGCGAACGCGATCTTCCTCGACGTGCTGACCGCGCGCGAGGGCGCGGAGACGACGCTGCGGCGGATGAACGAGGCGGGCGTCTTCGGGCGCTTCGTGCCGGATTTCGGCCGCGTCGTGGCCCAGACGCAGCACGACATGTACCACGTGTACACGGTCGACGAGCACACGATCTTCGCCATCGGCATCCTGCACCGCATCGAGAACGGCGAGCTCGCGGCCGAGCACCCGCTCACCAGCGAGATCGTGCACAAGGTGCAGTCGCGGCGCGCGCTCTACTTCGCGCTGCTGCTGCACGACATCGCCAAGGGCCGCGGCGGCGACCACTCGGAGCTGGGCGCGGAGATCGCGCTGCGGCTGGGCCCGCGCGTCGGGCTGAGCGCCGAGGAGACCGAGACGGTGTCGTGGCTGGTGCGCCACCACCTCGCGATGTCGGGCACCGCCTTCAAGCGCGACATCCACGACCCGAAGACCATCCGCGACTTCTGCGCGCTGGTGCAGAGCCCCGAGCGACTGCGCCTGCTCGCATGCCTCACCGTCGCCGACATCCGCGCGGTCGGCCCGGGCGTCTGGAACGCCTGGAAGGCGGCGCTGATCCGCGAGCTCTTCCAGCGCGCCGAGGAGGAGATGGCCGGCGCCGGCGCGGGCGCCTCGGCGCGCGGGCGCGTCGAGGCCGCGCAGCAGGCGCTGCGCGCGCTCCTGCCGGACTGGAGCGAGGACGACTTCGCCGAGCACGTCGCGCGCGGCTACCCCGCCTACTGGCTGGCGCTGGACGCCCAGACGCATGCCCGCCACGCGCGGCTGATCCGCGAGGCCGAGCGCGGCAAGGCGCCGCTGTCGCTCGACACGCGCATCGACCGCGGGCGCGGCATCACGGAGATCACGGTCTACTGCGAGGACCATCCCGGCCTGTTCGCCCGCATCGCCGGCGCGATGGCGCTTGCAGGCGCCAACATCGTCGGCGCGCAGATCTTCACCATGACCAACGGCATGGCGCTCGACAGCTTCACGATCCAGGAGGCGCCGGCGATGTCGGGCGCGGCGCCCGCGGCCTTCGCCGAGCCGGCGCGGCTGGCACGGCTCTCGACGCTCATCGACCAGGCGCTGTCGGGCCGCATCAGGCTGCGCGAGCAGATCGCGCGCAAGCGCCAGGCCCTGCCGCGCGAGCGCGTCTTCACCGTGCCGCCGCGCGTCTTCGTCGACAACGCCGCGTCCGTGATGCACACGCTGGTCGAGGTCAATGGCCGCGACCGCGTCGGGTTCCTCTACGACGTCACGCGCGCGATCACGGAACTGGGCCTGCAGATCTCCACCGCCAAGATCATGACCTGGGGCGAGCGCGTGGTGGACGTCTTCTACGTGAAGGACGTCTTCGGCCACAAGATCGTGGCCGAGGGCAAGCTCAAGGCGATCCGCGAGCGCCTGCTCGCCGCGGTCGCGGATCCCGACCTCGACGCGGCGGCGACGGCCGCGCCGGCCCGCGCGCGTGGCGCGGCGGCGACCGCCGCCCAGTGAGGCGCCGCGCTCAGGCGTGGCGCAGCGCCTCGATCGGGTCGAGCGACGCGGCGCGGCGCGCCGGGTAGAAGCCGAAGACGATCCCGACCAGCGCGCTCACGCCCACCGCGAGCGCGATCGATTCCGGAGACACGATGGTCGGCCAGCCGGCGAGCCGGGTGATCGCGCGCGCCGAGGCGAAGCCGAGCGCCGCGCCCGCGACGCCGCCGAGCGCCGACAGCGTGGCCGCCTCGATCAGGAACTGCATCAGCACGTCGCGCGGCCGCGCGCCGACCGCGAGCCTGAGCCCGATCTCGCGCGTGCGCTCGGTGACCGAGACCAGCATGATGTTCATGATCCCGATGCCGCCGACGAGCAGCGACACCGTCGCGATCGCGGCGAGCAGCCAGGACAGCGTGCGCGAGGAGGCGTCGCGCGTCGCGGCGATGTCGGCGAGGTTGCGCAGCAGGAAGTCGTCCTCCTGCGCCGCGGCCAGCCGATGGCGCTGGCGCAGCAGCGCGCGCACCTGCTCCTCGACCTGGCTCGCGTCCTCGCCCTCGCGCACGCGCACCGTGATGGAGCCGACGGCGCGGGAATTCGCGCGGTTGACGCCGAGCACGCGCTGCTGGGCCGCGCGCAGCGGCGCGGCGATCACGTCGTCCTGGTCCTGGCCGCCCGTCGTCTGGCCCTTGGGCGCGAGCACGCCCACCACGCGGAAGGGGACGTTGCGCACGCGGATCGTCTCGCCGACCGGGTCGGCGTCGTCGAAGAGCATGCGCGCCACGGTCTCGCCCAGCAGCACGACCTGGGCGCCGCGGTCGTATTCCTCCGCCTCGAAGCCGCGGCCCGCGGCGACGTCCCAGTCGCGCGCCACGAAGAAGCTCGTCGTCACGCCCAGCAGCCAGCTCGACCAGTTGGCGCCGCCGGCGACGGCCTGCACCTGGCCGCGCGAGGTCGGCGCGGCGGCCTCGACGGCGTCGATCTCGCGCTCGAGCGCCAGCGCGTCGTCCTGCGTCAGGCTCGCGCGCGCGCCGGAGCCCAGCCGCACGCCCCCGACGGTGACGTTGCCGGGGATGACCACGATCAGGTTGGCGCCCAGCGAGCGGATCTGCGCGAGCACGGTCTCGCGCGCGCCCGTCCCCACCGCGACCATCGCGATCACGGCGGCGACGCCGATGAAGATCCCGAGCATGGTCAGCGCCGAGCGCAGCGCGTTGGCGCGCAGCGCCTCCAGCGCCGAGGCGAAGGCGTCGAGCGGGCTCATGCCGCGGCCCCCGCGGCGGCGACGGCCGCGCGCGCATCGCGCGGCGCCTGGCGGCGGTCCTCGACCAGCCGGCCGTCGCGGAAGAGCAGCACGCGCGACGCGAAGGCGGCGACCTCCGGGTCGTGCGTCACCACGACGATGGTGATGCCCTGCGCGTTGAGCTCCTGGAACAGCGCCATGATGCCGAGGCCGGTGCGGCTGTCGAGCGCGCCGGTCGGCTCGTCGGCGAGGATCGCGCCCGGCTCGTTGACCAGCGCGCGCGCGATGGCCACGCGCTGCTGCTGGCCGCCGGAGAGCTCGTGCGGCGCGTGGTCGAGGCGCTCGCCGAGGCCGAGGCGCGCGAGGATCCGCGCGGCGCGCGCGCGCCGCTCGCGCCGGCGCACGCCGCCATAGACCAGCGGCAGCGCCACGTTCTCGACCGCGCTGGCGCGCGCCAGCAGGTTGAAGGACTGGAAGACGAAGCCGAGCTTGCGGTTGCGCAGCGCCGCGCGCGCGTCGGCGTCGAGCCCGGCGACGTCCTCGCCGTCGAGGCGGTAGCGGCCGGCGCTCGGCTGGTCGAGCAGGCCGAGCAGGTTCATGAAGGTCGACTTGCCGGAGCCCGAGGGCCCCATCACGGCGACGAACTCGCCATGCGCGATCGTCGCGTCGACGCCGTCCAGCGCGCGCACCGCGCCATCGCCCATCGCGTAGACCCGCGCGAGTCCCTCGGCCTGCATGAAGGGCGCGCCCGTGGCGGCCA
Source organism: Pseudomonadota bacterium (assembly GCA_041178225.1). Classification (GTDB taxonomy): domain Bacteria; phylum Pseudomonadota; class Alphaproteobacteria; order CACIAM-22H2; family CACIAM-22H2; genus CAIOSQ01. The sequence goes on from JBEGVV010000213.1 coordinate 11,744, forward strand.
TCTCACATGCCAAGCCGCGGGCCGCCGCCGGGCGGCGCCGCGCCCGCGGCCGGCGCCGGCCGCGGTCCGCCGCCGACCACGAGCTCGGTGCCCGGCTCGATCCCCTCGCCCGACACCTCGGTGAAGCTGCCGTCGCCGACGCCAAGCCGCACGGCGATCGCGCGCGGCTGGCCATCGGGCCCGAGCACGTGGACGCGGCCCGTCGTCGGCGCCGCGGCCGCGGCCGCGCGCTGCGCGCGCCAGGCCTCCCATGCGGCCTGCTGCTCGGGGCGCAGGATCGCGCCGATGCGCCGGTCGACCTGCTGGCGCGCGGCGCCCATGCGCGCGCGCAGCTGCTCGGGCGGCAGGCCCGCGCCGCGCAGCGCGCGGAACTGCTCGCGGCCCTCGGCGACGATGCCTGCCAGCGCGGCGCGCTGCGCGTCGTCGAGCGACAATTCCCGTGCGAGCGTCGCCTCGAGCTGGTCGAGGCCCGCGCCGCCGCCGCGCCCGCCCGCGCCGGGCGCCGGCGCCTGGACCTGGGCCGGCTCCTGGCCGCGCGGCGCGCCGGCCGGCCGCCAGCGCAGCGCGGCGTTGGGCGCGCGCAGCACGCCGTCGCGGCGGTCGGTGACGAGGCGCACGTTGGCGGTCATCCCCGGCAGGAGGCGTCCATCGGGGTTCTCGGCGCTGATCACCACCGTGTAGGTGACGACGTTCTGGACCGTCTGCGCGCCGAGCCGCGTCATCAGGACCTCGCCGCGGAAATTCGCGGACGGATAGGCGGCGACCTGGAACTGCGCCTCCTGGCCCGGCCGGATGCGGCCCACGTCGGCCTCGTCGACCGCGGCATGGACCTCCACGTGGCGGAGGTCCTGGGCGATCGTGAAGAGCACGGGCGCGGTCAGGCTCGCGGCGACGGTCTGGCCGACATCGACGTCGCGCCGGATCACGACGCCGTCGATCGGCGCCTTGATCTCCGCGCGGTCGAGCTCGACCTCGACCTGGCGCAGCACCGCCTCGCGCTGCGCGACCTGCGCCTCGGCCGAGGCGATCTGCGTGCGCGAGACCGCGAGCGCCGCCTCGGCGCTCGCCACGCCCGCGCGCGCGCCCTGGCCCTGGGCGCGCACGGCCGTGCGCGCGGCGTCGGCCTGCTCGACGGCGGATTGCGAGCGATCGAGCTCGGCGATGGTCGAGGCGCCCCGCGCGGCGAGCGCGCGCTTGCGCTCGCGGTCGCGCAGCGCCTCGTCGAGCTGGCTCTGGGCGCGCTGCTCCTGCGCGTCGGCGACGTCGACCGCGCTGCGCGCCAGCGACAGGTCGGCCGCCAGCCGGTCGGCCTGCGCACGCGCGGTCGCGAGGCCGGCGCGCGCCTGCCCGAGCTCGGCGATCGCCGCCGCGTGGCGCGCGCGGATCTGGTCGTCGTCCAGCCGCGCGATGACCTGGCCGGCCTTCACAGGCGTGTTGAAGTCCGCGAGCAGCTCGCGGACCTGGCCGGAGAGCTGCGAGCCCACGAGGACGGTGGTGACGGGCTGGACCGTGGCGGTGGCCGAGACGCTGGCCACGATCGCGCCGCGGTCGATGCGCACGGTGCGCCAGGGCGGCGCGGGCGGCTCGCGGTCGTGCCACCACAGCGCGCCCGCGCCGGCGGCGAGCGCCAGCGGGACGAGGAGCCACCAGGAGGATGCGCCGCGTCGTCGCGCCATGCCGTGGACCGGGATGAGAGGGACCGGGACTCTGCGCGGCGGGATAGCGGCTTGTCCAACGCCGATGCGTTACATTCGGTCACACGGCCCGGCATCCCGCCGGGCCCGGCAAGGCGGGGCGATGGGCATGGGTTTCGATTTCGCGGGCAGGCGCGTCGTCGTCGCGGGCGGCAGCAGGGGGATAGGCCGGTCGATCGCGCTGGGCTTCGCGGCGGCGGGCGCGGACGTGTCCGTCTGCGCGCGCGGCGCGGAGGCGCTCGAGGCCACGCGCACGGAGATCGCGCGCCACGGGCGGCGCGCCCATGCCGCGACCTGCGACCTCGCCGATGGCCCTGCCGTCGCGCGCTACGTCGCCGAGGCCGAGGCCGCGCTCGGCGGCATCGACGTCCTCGTCAACAACGCCTCGGGCTTCGGCATGGCGGACGACGAGGCGGGCTGGGCCGCCGGGCTGTCGGTCGACGTGATGGCGATGGTCCGCGCCTCGCACGCCGCGCTGCCGGCGCTGGAGCGCGCGCCCGGCGCGTCGATCATCCACATCTCGTCGATCTCCGGGCTGCGCCCCTCCGTGCGCACGCCCGCCTACGCCGCCGTGAAGGCGACGATGATCCACTACACGCAGAGCCAGGCGGCGGCGCTGGCGCGCAAGGGCATCCGCGTGAACTGCATCGCGCCCGGCTCGATCGAGTTCCCGGGTGGCCTGTGGGAGAAGCGCAGGCTGGCCGGCGAGCCGCTCTACGACCGCATCCTCGCCTCGATCCCCTTCGGCCGGCTCGGCGAGCCGGAGGAGGTGGCGGACGTCGCGCTCTTCCTCGCCTCGCCCTTCGCGCGCTGGGTGACCGGCCAGACCATCGCCGTCGATGGCGGCCAGGTGCTCGGCGCGTGAACGCGCCGGGCACGGCGACGCGGAGGGGCGCGTGAGCCTCGCGCGCGGCGTGGCGACGGTCGGCGGCTACACGCTCGCGAGCCGCGTGCTCGGCTTCCTGCGCGACATGCTGGTCGCCGCCTATCTCGGCGCCGGGCCGGTCGCCGACGCCTTCCTCGTCGCCTTCAAGCTGCCGAACTTCTTCCGCCGCCTCTTCGCGGAGGGCGCGTTCAACGCGGCCTTCGTGCCGATCTTCGCCGGCATGGTCGCGCGGGACGGGCGCGTCGCCGCGCGGGTCTTCGCCGAGGACGCGATGGCGGTGCTGCTCGCCGTGCTGCTGGCGCTCACCATCGTCGCGGAGGCGGCGATGCCGCATCTCGTCGCGCTGATCGCGCCGGGCTTCCGCGACGAGCCCGGCAAGCTCGCGCTCGCGGTCGACTTCACGCGCATCACCTTCCCCTACCTGCTCTTCATCAGCCTCGTGAGCCTCCAGGGCGGCGTGCTCAACGGCATCGAGCGCTTCGCCGCCGTCGCCGCCACGCCGATCCTGCTCAACCTCTGCCTGATCGGCGGCCTGGTCTTCCTGGCGCCGCTGCTCGGCTCGGCGGGCCCCGCCCTCGCCTGGTCGGTCGCCATCGCGGGCGTCGCCCAGTTCCTGTGGCTCGCCGCGGCCTGCGGGCGCGAGGGCATGGCGCTCAGGCTGCCGCTGCCGCGCCTGACGCCGGAGGTGCGACGGCTCGGCCGCCTGATGCTGCCCGCGGCGCTGGGCAGCGGCGCCGTGCAGGTGAACCTGCTCGTCGACGTGATGATCGCCTCGCTGCTGCCCACCGGCGCGATCAGCTACCTCTACTTCGCCGACCGCGTCTACGAACTGCCGCTCGCCGTCATCGGCATTGCCATCGGCACGGCGCTGCTGCCGCTGCTGTCGCGCCAGCTGCGCCTGGGCGACGAGGCGGCCGCCGCCCAGACGCTCGACCGCGCGCTCGAGGCGGCGCTCGTCCTCGCGCTGCCGGCGACGGCGGCGCTGCTCGTGCTGGCGGGGCCGATCGTGTCGACGCTGTTCGAGCGCGGCGCCTTCGACGCCACGGCCGCCTCCGCGACGGCCGCCGCGCTCGTGGCCTATTCGCTTGGCCTGCCGGCCTACGTGCTGGTCAAGGTGCTTGCGCCGGGCTTCTACGCGCGCGAGGACACGCGCACGCCCGTGCGCATCGCCGTCGGCTGCGTGGCCGCGAACACGGCCATTGCGCTGGCGCTGATGGGGCCGCTCGGCCATGTCGGCATCGCCCTCGCCACGGCTCTTTCCGCGTGGATGAACTGCGCGCTGCTGGCGCGGGGCCTGTCGCGGCGCGGCCTGCTCGCGCCAGGACGGCGCGCGACGCGACGTGCCGCCGGTGCCGTCGCGGCGTGCCTCGCGATGGCCGCGGCGCTGGAGGGTGCGATGCGCCTTGGCCTCTCTCCCGCGGCGTCGCATGGCCTCGCGCGCTGGGCCGCGATGGCCGGGTTGGTCGCGATCGGCCTCTGCGCCTATGGCGTGGCCGGCGCGGCGCTTGGGGCGTTCCGGCCCGCGGAGGTCGCGGCGATGTTCCGCCGCCCGCGCGGATCCTGAGGGGCGCGCGGCATTCAGCAGCCGCGCCGCAACCGGGCCTCGTAGCGCACCTTCCCGCTGGACGAGACGATGGCGATGGCGAGTTCCTCGCTTCCCGCGCGCGACAGCCAGACGCGGTACGCGCTGCCGGACGCCGCATAGGCATAGCCCTCGCCATCGCGGCGCAGCAGGCGGCGCGACGACGACATGGACAGCCGGCGCTCCGGGCCGGCGCCGAAGGCGATCGTCGCCACGAGCTCGCCGCGCGCGGTGCTCTCGGTCTCCACCGCCACGCAGACCTCCTGCCCTTCGCTGCGCGCCGCGCCCTCGGCCGCGAGGACGCCGGACCACGGGCCCGACAGCCTGCCGACCGCGCCCTGCGCCGGCATGCGGAAGTTCGCCGGGAAGAGGAAGCGCGCGTCGCCGGACGGATGCGGGCAGGTCGTCTCCTTCCCGGCCGGCTCGAGATCCGGGTCCAGGAAGCGCTGGATGCACTCGCCGTACCAGGTCCGGAACTGCGCGAGGTAGGCGGCGGAATGCCCGGCCAGCGGCATGGCCTCGTCGAGGAAGAGGAACTTGCCGGGCGCGGCGGCCAGCCCCGCGCGGATCGCCGGGCCGGGATCGTTGAAGCCCTGGCATTCGTCCTTCGCCGCCATCACGACGATCGCGCGCGGCGCCTTCATCCGGGAGATCGCGTCGGCGAGCTGCCGCTGGAGCGTGTCGGCGAGGCGCGCGCCGCCCCTCGACCCGGTCACGCGGCCGCACGTGTCAGACCCGTGCCCGGGGCCGGTCGCCAGCACGCCGAACAGCTTCTCGGTGCGCGCCGACGCCTCGATCGAGATGGCGCCGCCATAGGACTGGCCCGCGGCGACGATGCGGCGGTAGCCCTGCGCATGCGCCTTCTCGATCCGCTCGACGAGGTCGGCGACGTGCAGTGCGCCGGAGACGCTCCAGCCATTCTCATGCAGGTTGTTGCGCTGGACCTTGACCACGTCCCAGCCGGCACGCGCGAAGTCGCGCATGATCTCCGGCGGCGGCGAGTCGTATTGCGCGAGCTTGCCGGAGACGCCGTGGCTCCAGAACACCACGCCCCTCGCGGCGGCAGGCCCCTTGTAGGGATGGTCGCCGAAGGCCGGCACCTCCCAGTAGGCCGTCCAGGCCGAAGGCGGCCCGTCATAGGGCTGCGCCGACGCGGCAGGCGCAAGGACGAGGGCCATCGCCATGGCCAGGACCAGCTTCGCGCCTCGCACCCGACTGCCTCCCCTCGCGTGCCGCGCGGTTGACCGCCGCCCGACGCGTCGGCATAACCGCCGCCTCCGCCACATCCCGCACGACAGGCGAAAAGACGCGATGAACCGCATCTTCTCGGGCATCCAGCCCACGGGCAACCTCCATCTCGGCAACTACCTCGGCGCCATCCGCAACTGGGTGAAGCTGCAGCGCGACTACGAGTGCATCTTCTGCATCGTCGACCTGCACGCCATCACCGTGCCGCAGGAACCCGCCGCGCTGCGCGCCGCCACGCGCGAGGTGACGGCCGCCTACATCGCCTCGGGCATCGACGCCGAGGCCTGCACGATCTTCAACCAGTCGACCGTGCCCGGGCACTCGGAGCTGTCCTGGATCTTCAGCTGCATCACGCCGCTGGGCTGGCTCAACCGCATGACCCAGTTCAAGGAGAAGGCCGGCAAGCAGCGCGACAACGCGGGGCTCGGCCTCTACGCCTACCCGGTGCTGATGGCCGCCGACATCCTGCTCTACAAGGGCACGCACGTGCCGGTGGGCGAGGACCAGAAGCAGCACCTCGAGCTCGCGCGCGACATCGCCGGCGCCTTCAACCGCCGCTACGGCGTCGAGTACTTCCCGCTGCCCGAGCCGCAGATCTTCGGCACCGCGACGCGGGTGATGAGCCTGCGCGACGGCACCAAGAAGATGAGCAAGTCCGACGCCTCGGAGTTCAGCCGCCTGAACCTCACCGACGGCGCCGACGCCATCGCCGACAAGATCCGCAAGGCCAAGACCGACCCGCACCCGCTGCCGGAGACGGCGGAGGGCCTGGCCGGCCGTCCGGAGGCGGAGAACCTGCTCGGCATCTACGCCGCGCTCACCGACAAGACGCTCGAGGCGGTGGTCGCCGAGTTCGCGGGCGCGCAGTTCTCGACCTTCAAGGGCGCGCTGTCCGACGTCGCGGTCGCGGTCCTCGGCCCGATCGGCGCGGAGATGAAGCGCCTGATGGACGATCCCGGCTATGTCGACGGCGTGCTGCGGCGCGGCGCCGGGAAGGCCGGCGCGATGGCTGCGCGCCACCTGCGCGAGGTGCAGGACCTCGTCGGCTTCCTGCGACCCTGACGCGGCGGCGCGGGCGCGGGCGGGGGCGCGAGCTATGAACCCCGCGCTCGTCGCGACGGGCTACGCGCTCGCGACCATCCTGATCACGGGCACGCAGAACATCACGATCCGGCTCGCGGCCGACGACGGGGCGCATGCCTTCGTGGTGGTGCTCTTCCGCAACCTCTTCGGGTTGCTGTCGGTCATCGCGATCATCCTGTGGACGCAGCGGTCGCTGCCGCGCAGCCGCTTCGCCATGCCCATCGCGCTGACCTGCCTCGTCCATGTCGCGTCGATGGCGAGCGGCTACTACGGCATCTCGGTGCTGCCGCTCAACGAATCCGCGGCGCTCGCCTTCGCCATGCCGCTCTTCGCGACCGCGGGCGCGGCGCTGTTCCTGGGCGAGGCCGTGCGCGCCCGGCGATGGTGCGCGGTCGCGGCGGGCTTCGCCGGCGTCCTCGTGATCCTGAGGCCCGGGATCATCCCGCTCGAGACCGGGGCCCTGATGGTGCTGCTCTCCGCCATGCTGGGCGCGGCCATCACGCTGATGTTCAAGCGCTTCGTGGCGCGCGAGCAGGCGATGACGCTCATCCTCTACCAGTCGCTGTTCTCGACGCTGCTGTCGGTGCCGCCGGCACTGGTCGCGTGGGAGGCGCCGACCGGGTTCGCGGCGGCGATGATGATCGCCAACGGCGTGCTCGGCACGCTGGGCTGGATCACCTTCCTGCGCGCCTGCATGCGGGCGGACGCCAGCGCCCTGATGCCGTTCGAGTTCCTGCGCCTGCCGGTCGTCGCCGTGCTCGCCTTCCTGGTCTTCGGCGAGGTGCCGGACCGCTGGGTCTGGGTCGGCGCCGCCGTGATCTTCGCCTCGACCCTCTACATCGCCCATCGCGAGTCCGTCGTCGCACGCGCCCGGGAAAACCCGGGAAATTAACCATTCCGCGACCATTCGCGGGGAATCATGCGCCAGTCGCGGATCGGCGCATCGCCCCGACGGGCCCTGCGCGCGCATTCCGCGACCAGGGCCGCGGGCTGCCCGCGCGCCGCAGGAGGACAGGACGATGCCGCTCGACCAGAAACGCGCCTCGGACAAGAACGACCTGCCGCTGATGGCGACGGACGAGGGGATCGTCCTCTTCCATCCGCACATGCCCGCCAAGGGTCCCGAATACGTCGCGCACACGCTGGGCACGCGCTGGATCGGGCAGGGCCCGAAGGTCGACGCCTTCGAGCGCGAGTTCCGCGCGCGCATGCGCCAGCCCGGCCCCTGCCTCGCGGTAGGCTCTGGCACCGACGCGCTGCACCTCGCCTACCTGCTCGCGGGCATCGGCCCGGGCGACGAGGTCGCGACCCCGCTCTTCACCTGCACGGCGACCAACCTGCCGCTGCTCTACATCGGCGCGACGCCACGCTTCGTCGACGTCGACCCGGTGACGCTGAACATCTGCACCGAGGACCTCGCGCGCAAGGTCGGCCCGAAGACGAAGGCGATCGTCTGCGTCCACTACGGCGGCCTGCCCTGCGACATGGACGAGATCCACGCGATCGCCCGGCGCTGGGGCATCCCGGTGATCGAGGACGCGGCGCATGCGCTTGGCGGCGCCTATGCGGGCAAGCCCGTGGGCGCGCTCTCGCAGTTCACGATGTACAGCTTCCAGGCCATCAAGCACCTGACCACCGGCGATGGCGGCCTGCTCACCTTCACCGACGAGTCGCTCGAGCCGCTGGCGCGGCGCCTGCGCTGGTTCGGCATCAACCGCGAGGACAAGCAGAAGGGCGTCTGGGAGAACGACATCAAGGAGGTCGGCTACAAGTACCAGATGACCGACATCGGCGCGGCGCTGGGCCTCGCCGGCCTCGAGGAGTTCGACGCCACGCTCGCGCACCGCAAGGCGCTCTACCGGCGCTACGTCGAGCGCCTCTCCGGCTGCCCGGGCCTGCGGATCGTCGACGACTTCGACCCGCGCAAGGAGCACGCGGCCTGGCTGTTCTCCATCCTCGCCGAGCGGCGGCGCGACCTGCAGCTCAAGCTGCGCGAGCGCCGGATCGAGTCTGGCCAGACCCACTACCGCAACGACCGCTACTCGGTCTTCGGGTGCAAGGAGAGCTTCCCGAACATGGACAAGGTCGACGACAGCTACCTCATCCTGCCGCTGCACACGAAGATCGGCATCGCCGAGGTGGACATGGTCTGCGACGTGATCCGCGAGGGCTGGTGAGATGGAGCGCGCCCCGACGATCGACTTCTGCATACCGGCGATCGGCGCCGGCGCGCGCTACCTCGACTACCTCGTGGCGAACCTGCTGCGAACGGCGGCGCGCCCGGAGCGGATCCGCATCCTGGTGAGCCACCACACCGACGAGGACCGCGCCGCGATCGAGGCGACGCCGGCCGCCGCGCGCATCGACGGCTTCGTCGAGGTGCCCGCGCACGAGGGCGTGATGTTCGCGCCCTCGGCGAACCATTCCTCGGCGATCAACGCGCTTGCCGCGCGCTGCACCGCCGACATCATGATCATCAGCGACTACGACATGGCGTTCCTCGCGCCGGGCTGGGACGAGCGCATCGCAGAGCGCGTCCTCGGCGGGATCGACCTCTTCGGCGTCCCCTACCCGCCCATCACGCTGAGCCAGGGCTTCCCGAAGGACAGCGCGCTCGCCTGGCTGAGCGCGGCGCCGCTGGCGAAGTACCAGCGCATGCCGAACCTGAGCTTCCTTGCCATGCGCCGCGAGCTGCTTGGAGCATGCTTCCCCGATGGAAAGGTCACCTCCTTCGACCGCTACCTCGCCGAGGGCAACCTTCCCTTCCGCATCATGAACACGCGCGAGGTCGCGCTCGAGAACCAGATCCCGATGGGCCTGGTGCAATGGCTCGACACCGGCTACGAGCTGCCGGGGATCATCGCCCGCCATGGCCTCCGCCACGAGGCGATGGAATACCGCAGCCTCGCCCGGCAGGACGCGTTCGCCCGCGCCGAGCCCTTCGCGCAGATCGACGACATCCGGCAGCCGGAGTTCTTCTACCTCGGCGGCGCGCCATTCCTGTGCCATTTCAAGAAGGGCTCGATGAAGGCGAAGGACGGCAAGGCCGTCAGCCTGTTCGACCTGTTCGTCGCCAATGTCGAGGGCTACCTCGCCACGCGCATGGCGGCGGCGCCGGCGCGCGAGGCCATCCCGGCCTGAGCCCATGGGCGTCGCGATACGCGAGGCGAGGTCCGCGCTCGACTTCGAGTACGTGCGCCGGCTGCGCAACGCCAACCGCCGCTTCCTGACCGGCGACGCGCGCCGGATCGGGCTGCTCCGCCAGCTGCGCTTCTGGCTTCGGCGCCCGCCCTCGATCGACCTCTTCGTGGCGGAGATCGAGGGGCGGCGCTGCGGCTACCTGCTGCTGCGCCGCGACGGCGACACGACCTGGATCACCGAGGTGGTCGACGCGCGCCATCGTGGCCGCGGCGTGGCGCAGGAGATGATCCGCTTCGCCGCCGCGCGCCGCCCGCACCTGAGCGCCGAGATCCTGTCGGCAAACGTGGCGTCGCTGCGCCTGCACGCCCGCGCCGGCTTCGAGCGCGTCGGCGCGGCGGATGGCCGCGAGCGCCACGTGCTCGTCCCGAGGGGGGCCTCGCGGGCGGCCTGAGCCGGGCGCGCGGCGCATGGCCGCCGCGCGCGGCACGCGGCGCGCTTGCCAGCACCCCTCCGCGCGGCGCAAGTTTCCGCCGGTCGCGGGCGCCTCTCAGGCCCGCGCGAACGGATCGCCTCGAACATGCAGATCTACCTGCCCGTGGCCGAGCTGTCGGCGAACTGGCTGCTGCTGCTGGGCCTCGGCGGCGGCGTCGGCCTGCTCTCCGGCCTGTTCGGGGTGGGCGGCGGCTTCCTGATGACGCCGCTGCTGATCTTCATCGGCGTGCCCCCGGCGATCGCCGTCGGCTCGGAGGCGGCGCAGATCGTCGGGGCGTCGGTCTCCGGGGCGCTCGCCCACTGGCGACGCAACAACGTCGACTTCCGCATGGGCTTCGTGCTGCTCGCCGGCGGCATCTTCGGCTCCACGATCGGCGTGCAGGTCTTCGCGCTGCTGCGCAAGGCGGGCCAGGTCGAGCTGATCATCGCGCTCGCCTATGTCGTCATCCTCGGCGCGATCGGCAGCCTGATGCTCGCGGAATCCGTTCGCGCGATGCGCCGCCAGCGCCTGACCGGCACGACGCGGCGCGGCAAGCTGCACCAGCACACCTGGCTGCACGGCCTGCCGCTGAAGATGCGCTTCCCGAAGTCGAAGCTCTACATCTCCGCGCTGCTGCCCTTCGTGGTCGGCGCCTTCGTGGGGCTGCTCGCGGCGCTGATGGGCGTGGGCGGCGGCTTCATCATGGTGCCGGCGATGATCTACCTGCTCGGCATGCCGACCTCGGTCGTGGTCGGCACGTCGCTGTTCCAGATCGTCTTCGTCACCGCGAACGTCACCTTCCTGCAGGCCTGGCAGAACCAGACCGTCGACATGGTGCTCGCGGTCCTGCTGCTCGTCGGCGGCGTGGTCGGCGCGCAGTTCGGCGCGCGCCTGGGGCAGAAGCTGCGCGGCGAGCAGCTGCGCGGGCTGATGGCGCTGCTGGTGCTCGGCGTCGCGCTGAAGCTCGCCTTCGACCTCGTCGCGACGCCGCAGGACGCCTTCTCGCTCGGCGGCGGGAGGGCGCATTGAGCGCCGCGCGCGCCGCCGCGCTGCTGCTCGCCCTGCTGCTGGCCTGCATGCGCGACGCGGCGGCGCAGCCGCTGGTCGCCGACCTGTCCTCGCACGAGATCTCGATCACCACCGGCTTCTCGGGCACGGAGCTGCTGCTCTTCGGCGCCACCGAGGGCGAGGGCGACGTCGTCGTCGTGGTCCGTGGCCCCGCGGGCCCCGCGACGGTGCGGCGCAAGAGCCGCGTGCTCGGCATCTGGATCAACACCGATTCGGTTCGCTTCGAGGGCGTGCCCTCCTTCTATCGCGTCGCGAGCTCGCGGCCGCTCGACCAGGTCGGGACGCCGGGCATGCGCCAGCGCCACCAGATCGGCGTCGGCGCCGTGAGCGCCCGGCCGCCAGAGGGCACCTCGCCCGAGCGGCTCGCGGAGTTCCGCGACGGGCTGGTGCGCGCGAAGCTGCGCGAGGGGCTCTGGAACGACGTGCCCGGGCAGGTCTCGTTCATGGGGCCCAAGCTCTTCCGCACGACGATCAGCTTCCCGCCGAACGTGCCCACGGGCATCTACAACGTCGAGGTCTTCCTGGTGAAGGACGGGCGGGAGATCGGCGCCCAGACCGCGCCCATGCGCGTCAAGAAGACGGGCATCGGCGCGCGCATCTACGACTTCGCGCATCGCCACGCGGCTGCGCATGGCCTCGCCGCGGTGCTGATCGCGCTGGCGGCCGGCTGGGCCGCGAGCGCGGCGTTCAGGAGGAGCTGAAGCCATGTGCAACTGCGCTCACGGAGGCGGAGCATGAGCGGCGAAGCGGGTGGCCCCCACCAGCGCGTCTTCCTCGTCGTCGTCGATTCGAGCCCGGAGATGAAGGTCGCGCTGCGCTTCGCCTGCCGGCGCGCGCGCGCCACCGGCGGGCGGCTCGCGATGCTCTACGTCACCGAGCCCGCCTCCGCGGAGTGGCTGGGCGTCGGCGAGATCATGCGCGAGGAGCGCCGCGCGGAGGCGGAGACGCGGCTGCAGGAACTCGCGGTCGACGTGCGCGAGATGTCCGGCGACGTGCCGGTCCTCTACGTGCGCGAGGGCGATCCAGCGGACGAGCTCCTGCGCCTGCTGGGCGAGGAGCCGACGATCTCCGTCCTCGTGCTCGGCGCGGATCCCGGCCCGAAGGGGCCCGGCCCGCTGATCGCCGCGCTCTCGGGCCGGCTCATCGGGAAGCTGCACGTCCCCATGACCATCGTCCCCGGATCGATGACCAGCGCGGAGATCGACGCCGTCACCTGACGTGCCGGCGCCGGCGCGGCGAATGACCGCGCCGGCGTCATGGTTGACCGCCCCCGGCGGACGCGCCATCTACTCGTCCCCCGAAGGCAGGAAAGGACGCGCCCGATGTTCATCCAGACCGAAGCGACCCCGAACCCGGCGACCCTGAAGTTCCTGCCGGGCCGCGTGGTCATGGCCGCCGGCACCGCCGACTTCCCCAGCGCCGAGAGCGCCGCGCGCTCGCCGCTCGCCCAGGCCCTGTTCGCCGTCGGCGGCGTGGCCGGCGTCTTCTTCGGCTCCGACTTCGTCACCGTGACGAAGGGCGGCGACCACGACTGGCACGCGATGAAGCCCGTCGTGCTCGGCGCGATCATGGAGCACTTCACCGCCGGCCGCCCGATCATGCTCGAGGGCGCCCAGCCCGCCGCCGCCGCGGGGGCGTCCGGCGAGGACGACGACATCGTCGTCCAGATCAAGGAGCTGCTCGACACGCGCGTGCGCCCCGCCGTCGCGCAGGATGGCGGCGACATCGTCTTCCACTCCTTCGAGGAAGGCGTCGTCTACCTGCACATGCAGGGCTCCTGCTCGGGCTGCCCGAGTTCGACCGCGACGCTCAAGTCCGGGATCGAGAACATGCTGCGCCACTACATCCCCGAGGTCGTCGAGGTCCGCGCCGTACTCTGAGCCGGGGCCCTGCGGGCCTCCTGCCCCATGGCGGCGCGTTGACCGCCGCGCACGGCACCGTGCCGCGCGCCGAGCCATCCCCCTGCGCCTGGCCCGCCTGCGCGACGATCGCCGCGCTCGCGCTGCTGGCCATGGCGGTGGGGCGGGACGGCGCGCGCGAGGAACGCGGCGAGGCGCTGCTGGCCTGGTCGATCGCCGCCGCCGCCGTGCCGGCAGCCACGCGCCCGGCGCCCGACGACATGCTCGCCGCGCCCGCGCCGCCGGGCGACCTGCTCGCCGCCCTTCCGCCGGCCATGGAGGAGCCCGTCCCCGCTCCCGTGGCCGGCGCGCCGCCCCGCGTGATGCCGGAGGCCGCCACGGCGCCCGACCGCCTGCCGCCCGCGCTGGTCGACGCGGCGCCCGGCGAGGCGCGCAAGCGCCTCTTCCTCGAGGCCATGGTGCCCGCCCTGGTCGCGGAGAACGAGAGGCTCCTCGAGCGGCGCGCGCGCGTCCTCGCGGTCTACGACGCGATCGATGCCGGCGGCACCCCGGCGGAAGGGGAACTCGCGTGGCTGGCGGAGCTCGCCGAGCGCCATGCCGGCGACCCAGCGGACCGCGCCAGCCTGCTCGGCCGCGTCGACGCGATCCCGCTGTCGCTGGGCCTCGCGCAGGCCGCGCTCGAATCTGGATGGGGCGCCAGCCGCGGCGCGCAGGATTGGCACGGGATCTTCGGGCAGATGAGCTTCGCGCCGGATCCCGGGCGGCCGGTGCTGCGGCGCTTCGAGGGCATCCAGGACGCGGTCGCCGCCTGGGCGCTGAACCTCAACAGCCACCGCGCCTATGCGCGCTTCCGCGCGGCGCGGGCCAAGGCCCGCGAGGAGGGCCGCGCGCCGGACGGCCACGCGCTCGCGGGCGAGCTGCTGCGCTACTCCGAGCGCGGCGAGGCCTATGTGCGCGAGCTGCGCGCGCTGATCCGCGCCAACGGCCTCGAGGCCCTCGACCGCCAGGACGCGCGCGGCTGACCGGGATTTCCCGCCGCGCTTGATCGGCCCCGCGGCGGCGCGCGACACTCCGCGCCCGCAGCCCCCGGTCCCGGCTTGATCGTCCTCGCGCTCGACAGCGCCACCTCACGCGGCTCGCTCGCGCTCCGGCGCGACGGCCAGGCCATCGCCTCCGCCATCCTGCCGGAAGGCGGCCAGGGCGACGCGCTCGCGCTCCATGTCGAGGCGCTGCTCGCCGGCGCCGGCATCCGCATGGGCGAGCTTGGCCTGCTCGCGGCGACGATCGGTCCCGGGCGCTTCACCGGCCTGCGCGCCGGGCTTGCCTTCATGCGCGGCCTGTCGCTCGCCCTCGGCATCCCCGTGGCCGGCGTGACGACGCTCGCCGCGCTGCGCGCCGGCACGGCCTGCGCGCCGGGCGAGGTGGCGCTCGCCTGCATCGACTCGCGCCGCGCGGAGTTCTTCTTCCAGCTCGGCGCGGAGGGCGCGCCCTTCGCCTGCCGCGCCGCGGGGCTCGCCGCGCGCATGCCGCCGGGCGCGCGGATCGTCGCCGTGGGCGAGCGCGCCGAGGAGGCCGCCACGGCCCTGGGCGAGGCCGGGATCGCGGCGCGCGCGCAGCCGCGCCTCGTCGCCGCGGCCGACGTCGCCGCGCTGGCCGAGGCGATGCCGCGCCCGGCGCGTCCGCCCGCGCCGCTCTACATCCACCCGCCCGCCACCACCGCGCCGCGCGCGAGCCGGCGCGCCGGGCGATGACCGGGGCGCCACGGCTGCGTGCGGCCGCTTGCGCGGACGCACCGGCGCTGGCGCTCCTCCATGCCGCCTGCTTCGACGACCCCTGGTCGCTGCCCGCGATGCTGGAGGTGCTGGCGATGCCAGCCGCCTTCGGCCATGTCGTCGAGTTCGACGGGCTGCCCCCGGCGGCGATGGCGATCTCGCGCGTCGCCGCGGACGAGGCGGAGCTGCTGACCCTCGCCGTCGCCGCGCCCTGGCGCCGGCATGGCCTCGCGCAGGCACTGGTCGACGAGGCGGCGATGGAGGCCGCGCGGCGCGGCGCGCGGCGGATCTACCTCGAGGTCGCCGAGGACAACGCGGCGGCCCGCGCCCTCTACGCCGCGGAAGGGTTCGAGCCGATCGGCCGGCGACGCGGCTACTACGCGCGGCGCGAGGGCCCCGCGGTCGATGCCATCACGATGCGCCGCGAGGTCCGGCGCGGCTGGCGCGCGATCCTCCGCCCCTGAGCGGGCGCATTGCAGCCTTCCTGCCCCTGCGTCGTCATCACGTCGCCACGCAGGCGTGGCGTGATCGCCGCGATCGATGGAAGGAGCAGCGCGATGGCCTATACTGATCCCGGTCAAGCGGTCCCGCCCCGCCGGCCGCCCGGCATCCAAGCCGGTCCTCTCGCCCACTGGACCACGCATCGCATGTCCCGGCTCGAGCAGCTCTGCCTCGCCAAGGGCCTGAAGATGACCGGCCAGCGCCGGGTCATCATGCGCGTCCTGTCGGAATCGACCGACCATCCCGACGTCGAGCAGCTCCATCGCCGCGCGGCGGCGATCGACGCGCGCATCTCGCTCGCGACGGTCTACCGGACCGTGCGCCTGCTCGAGGAGGCGGGGATCCTGTCGCGCCACGACTTCGGCGACGGCCGCGCGCGCTACGAGCAGGCGACGACCGAGCACCACGACCACCTCGTCGACCTCGAATCGCGCCAGGTCATCGAGTTCAAGAACGAGGCGATCGAGAAGCTGCAGCGCAAGGTCGCGCGCGAGCTCGGCTTCGAGCTCGTCGGGCACCGGCTGGAGCTCTATGGCATCCCGCTGCGCGATGCCGCGCGGCGGCGGAGGGGCGGATGATCGCCGCCGGCACGGCGGCGCTGCGCGCCGAGCAGGGCGACGGCCCGGCCGGGCGCGACCACCGCGCGCTCGGGGCGCGGCTCGCGCGCGACGCGGCGGAGGTCGAGGCGGCGCAGCGGCTTCGCTACCGCGTCTTCTACGAGGAGATGGCGGCGACGCCGAGCGCGGAGATGCGCGCGACCGGCCGCGACTTCGACCGCTTCGACGCGATCTGCGACCATCTCCTCGTGCTCGACGGCCGGCTCGGCGACGGCCCGGAGGCGATCGTCGGCACCTACAGGCTGCTGCGCGGCGAGGTCGCCGACCGACATGGCGGGTTCTACACCGAGTCCGAGTTCGACCTCGGTGCCCTGTCCGGGGCGCGTGCACGCACGCTGGAACTGGGCCGCGCCTGCGTCGACATGCGCTATCGCACGCGCGCGACGATGCAGCGGCTATGGAGCGGCATCGCCGACTACGTCTTCGGGCACGACGTCGCGATCATGCTGGGCTGCGCCTCCCTGCCCGGCACCGATCCCGGGGCGCTCGCGCCGACGCTGTCCTACCTGCACCATCGCCACCTCGCGCCGCCCGAGCTTCGCCCGCGCGCCCTGCCCGGCCGCTTCGAGCGCATGGACCTGCTGCCGCCGGAGCGCTTCGCGGAGAGCGACGCCATGGCCGCGCTCGACGCGCGCGCCGTGGTCGCCGGCCTGCCGCCGCTGGTGAAGGGCTACCTGCGGCTTGGCGGCTTCGTGGGCGAGGGCGCGGTGGTGGACCACCAGTTCGGCACCACCGATGTCTGCGTCGTGGTCGCGGTCGACCGCGTGACCGACAAGTACTTCAACCACTACCGCCGCAAGCTCGGCCGGGGCTGAAGGCGCGGCCGTGGCGTCGATGCCGATCTCGCGGCCGCGCGCGCTGCTGCGCCTCGTCCTCTACGCGGCGCTCACCCTGCCGCTGATGCCGGTGCAGGCGCTGCTCGTGCTCGCGCGCGCGCCGATGGCCGCGCGCCTGCCGCGCTGGTACCACGCCGCCTGCTGCCGCATCCTCGGCTTCAGGGTGCTGGTGCGCGGCGTGCCGAGCGAGGTCGCGCCGACGCTCTTCGTGTCGAACCACCTCTCCTACCTCGACATCGTCGTGCTCTCGGCGCTGGCGCCGGTCAGCTTCGTGGCCAAGCGCGAGGTCGCGTCCTGGCCGTTCTTCGGCTGGCTGGCGCGGCTGCAGCGCACGGTCTTCGTGGGCCGCGACCGGCGCAACGTGCACGACGAGCGCGACAGCCTCGCCGCCGCGCTCGCCGAGGGCCGCAGCCTCGTGCTCTTCCCCGAGGCCACGTCCTGGGACGGCAACCGCCTGCGCCCCTTCCGATCCTCGCTGCTGGCCGCGGCGGAGATCGCGCCGGAGGGCAGGCCGCTGCAGGTGCAGCCCGTGACCATCGCCTACACCCGGCTCGACGAGACGCCGATGGGGCGCAACCTCCGGCCCTTCTTCGCCTGGTACGGGGCGATGGACCTCGCGCCGCATCTCTGGCAGGCGCTGGGCCTCGGGCTCGTCACGGTCGAGGTGGAGTTCCACGACGTCGTGACCTTCGCGCGCTTCGGCAGCCGCAAGGCGCTGGCGCAGCATTGCGAATCCCTGGTCGCCGCCGCGCTGTCCGACCTGAATGCCGGACGCAGGCGTGGCGCGGCGCGGCGCGCCGTGCCTTGACTCGCGGGGCCGGGCTGTTAGCTTCCCCACGCATCCCCCCTCGAAAATCCAAGGATTTCAAGGCGCTTTGAGCAAGAAGCTCTTCATCCGGACCTATGGCTGCCAGATGAACGTGTACGATTCCGCCCGCATGGCGGACGTGCTGGCACCGCTGGGCTACGCGCCCGCGCAGGCCCCCGAGGATGCCGACCTCGTCATAATCAACACCTGCCACATCCGCGAGAAGGCCTCGGAGAAGGTCTATTCCGAGCTCGGGCGGCTGCGCGGGATCAAGCACGAGCGCCCGGGCACGCTGATCGCCGTCGCAGGCTGCACCGCGCAGGCCGAGGGGGCGGAGATCGTCCGCCGCATGCCCTTCGTCGACGTCGTCGTCGGTCCGCAGGCCTATCACCGCCTGCCCGAGCTGGTCGCGCGCGCGACGCGCGCGGGCGGCGCCGCGCTCGACACCGACTTCCCCGTGGAATCCAAGTTCGACCACCTGCCGCAGGTCGCGACACCCGCGGGCCCCTCCGCCTTCCTGACGATCCAGGAAGGCTGCGACAAGTTCTGCACCTTCTGCGTCGTGCCCTACACGCGCGGCGCGGAGTTCTCGCGGCCAGCAGCCGACATCGAGCGCGAGGCGCGGGCCCTGGTCGCGGGTGGCGCGCGCGAGATCACGCTGCTCGGCCAGAACGTCAACGCCTGGCACGGAGCGGGCGAGGATGGCGCCGCGATCGGCCTCGGCGCGCTGGCGCGCCGGCTCGCGCGCATCGAGGGCCTCGCGCGGCTGCGCTACACGACCTCGCATCCGCGCGACGTCGACGACGAGCTGGTCGCCGCGCATGGCGAGGAGCCGAAGCTGATGCCCTACCTGCACCTCCCGGTGCAGTCGGGCGCCGACCGCGTGCTCGAGGCCATGAACCGCGGGCACCGCGCGGAGGACTACCTGCGGATCGTCGAGCGCCTGCGGCGCGCACGGCCCGACCTCGCGCTGTCGAGCGACTTCATCGTCGGCTTCCCCGGCGAGACCGAGGCCGAGTTCGAGGCGACGCTCGACCTCGTGCGCGCCGTGCGCTTCGCGGGCGCCTTCTCGTTCAAGTTCAGCGCGCGGCCGGGCACGCCGGCCGCGGCGCTCGACGGCCAGCTGCCGGAGGCGGTCAAGGACGATCGCCTGCAGCGGCTGCAGGCGCTGCTGCGCGCGCAGGCCGAGGCATTCAACCACGGGGTCCTCGGCATGGTCGTGCCGGTGCTGGTCGAGAAGCCCGGCCGCCACCAGGGCCAGGTCGTCGGCCGCAGCCCGTGGCTGCAGTCCGTGCATCTCCACGCCCCGGGCGCGGCGATCGGCGAGACGATCGACGTGCGCCTGCTGCGCCTCGGCCCCAACTCCATCGCCGGCGAGGCCGCCGCGCAGGCGTCCGGGGAGGCCGCGTGAGCCGCGGCGGCAATGGCGGGGGCCAGGCGCTCCAGCTGGAATTCGACGACAACTCGCTGCTGCCGATGCTGTTCGGCGAGCATGACCGGCACCTCGCGCGCATCGAGCAGCGCCTTGGCGTGCGCCTCGCCTCGCGCGGCAACCGCGTGACGATCGACGGGCCGCATTCCGCGAGCGAGGCCGCGCGCGGCGCGCTCAACTGGCTCTACGAGCGCCTGCGCCGCGGCCAGGCCGTCGACATGGGCGACGTCGACGCCGCGATGCGCCTCGCCGCGACGCCCGACCGCGCCGACGCGCGCGACCTTTTCGGCGACGAGGACCTCGTCGTGCGCACGCGCAAGCGGCGCGTCAACCCGCGCACGCAGGGGCAGGTCGAGTACCTGCGCGCGCTGCACCGCAGCGAGCTGGTCTTCGGCATCGGCCCGGCCGGCACCGGCAAGACCTACCTCGCGGTGGCGATGGCCGTGCAGATGCTGGCCGAGGGCAAGGTCGACCGCATCGTGCTGTCGCGCCCGGCGGTCGAGGCCGGCGAGCGGCTCGGCTTCCTGCCCGGCGACATGCGCGAGAAGATCGACCCCTACCTGCGCCCGCTCTACGACGCGCTCTACGACATGATGCCGGGCGACCAGGTCATCCGGCGCATGGCCTCGGGCGAGATCGAGATCGCGCCGCTGGCCTTCATGCGCGGGCGCACGCTGGCGAACGCCTTCGTCATCCTGGACGAGGCGCAGAACACGACGCCGATGCAGATGAAGATGTTCCTCACGCGCCTGGGCGAGAACAGCCGCATGGCCGTGACCGGCGACCTGACCCAGGTCGACCTGCCCGCCGGCGCGCGCTCGGGCCTGGCGGAGGCGATCGAGGTGCTCGCCGGCGTCGAGGGCGTGGGCATGGTGCGCTTCGGCGCCGCCGACGTCGTCCGCCACGCACTGGTCGGGAGGATCGTCGCCGCCTACGACGCGCGCGACGCCGGCAGGCGCGGATGAGCGCCGCCATAGACGCGATCGTCGCCGACGCGCGCTGGCGCCGGCGCATCCCCGACGCCACGCGCGAGGTGCGGCGCGCGGCGCGCGCGGCCCTCGCCGCCGCGGGCGGGCCCTCGCGCGCCGAGATCGCGGTGCTGCTCGCCGACGACGCGCGGCTCCACGCGCTCAACCGCGATTTCCGCCGCCGCGACAAGCCGACCAACGTGCTCTCCTTCCCCGACGGCGCGGCGCGGCCCGGCGGCGCGGTCGCGCTGGGCGACGTGGCGCTCGCCTTCGAGACCTGCGCCGCCGAGGCGCGCGCCCAGCGCAAGACGCTGCGCGCCCACATGATCCACCTCGTCGTCCACGGCGTCCTGCACCTGCTCGGCCACGACCATGCGCGCGCGCGCGAGGCCAGCCGCATGGAGGCGCTGGAGCGCGAGGTGCTGGCGGGGCTCGGCGTCGCCGACCCCTATGCCGCGGAGGGGCGCGCGGCATGAGCGACGAGCAGGGGCAGGACAAGGGCCTGCGCGAGCGCATCCGCAGGTTGCTGCGCCGCGACGACCCCGAGGCGAAGCTGCGCGAATCCCTCGAGGAGACGATCGGCGAGATCATCGAGGAGGGAGAGGACCCGCCCGTCGAGATCGGCGCGCAGGAGCGGGTGCTGATCCGCAACATCTTCAAGCTGCGCGAGCTCACCGCCTACGACGTCATGGTGCCGCGCGCCGACATCGTCGCCGTCGCCCACGACACGACGCTGCCGGCGCTGGTGGAGACGATCCGGCGCGAGGCGCATTCGCGCTACCCCGTGCACCGCGGCACCACCGACGACATCGCCGGCATGGTCCACATCAAGGACGTGCTCGCCTACTGGGGCTCGGACA
Organism: Pseudomonadota bacterium; assembly: GCA_041178225.1. Classification (GTDB taxonomy): domain Bacteria; phylum Pseudomonadota; class Alphaproteobacteria; order CACIAM-22H2; family CACIAM-22H2; genus CAIOSQ01. The sequence continues at coordinate 32,571 of JBEGVV010000213.1, forward strand.
AGCCCTTCGCGATCGAGGACGTGCTGCGCAAGATCCTCTTCGTCGCGCCGTCGATGCGCGTGCTCGACCTGCTGCTGGAGATGCGCAAGACGCGCCTGCACCTCGCGCTGGTGGTCGACGAGTTCGGCGGCATCGACGGGCTGGTCTCGATCGAGGACCTGGTCGAGTCGATCGTCGGCGAGATCGAGGACGAGCACGACACCGACGAGAGTCCGCGTGTCCAGAAGCTGCCCGATGGCGGCTGGATGGTGGACGCGCGCGTGCCGCTCGACGCCTTCGAGGCGGAGGTCGGCGCGCTGCGCACCGAGGAGGAGCGCGAGGCCGACATCGACACGGTCGGCGGCCTCGTCGTCGCGCATGCCGGCCGCGTGCCCGCGCGCGGGGAGGTCATCGCGCATCCCGGCGGCGTGGAGTTCGAGGTCGTGGACGCCGACCCGCGCCGCGTCAGGCGGCTGCGCGTGCGCCGCCGCCCGGCCGCCGAGGGCGGCGCCCCGCCGGGCGCCGCGTGACGCCGGCGGCCCTGGCCGCGCTGGAGGCGTCCTGCGCGCGCGCCGGCTGGCGCCGCCGCGCCGCCATCGCCGCCGCGCTCGGCGCCTGCGCCACGCTGGCGCTGCCGCCCATCCACGCCGTGCTCGCCCTCGTCCCCGCCTTCGCGGGCCTGGTGCTGCTGCTGCGCGCGGCGCCCACCGCGCGCGCGGCCTTCGCGACCGGCTGGTGGTTCGGCGCCGCGCATTTCGCAACCGGGCTCTACTGGATCGGGCACGCGCTGCTGGTCGACGCGGCGCGCTTCGCCTGGATGCTGCCCTTCGCGATCGGCGGCCTGGGCGCGGGGCTCGGCCTCTTCGCCGGCGCCGCGACGCTCGCCACGCATCGCCTGCTGCGCGCGGGGCTCGCCGCGCCGCCCGCGCTCGCCGCGTGCTGGCTGGCCGCGGAGTGGCTGCGCGGCCACGTACTCACGGGCTTCCCCTGGAACCTCGCCGGCACGGCCTGGGCGGAGCTCGTGCCCGTGGCCTCGCTCTGCGCCTGGGTCGGGCTCTACGGCCTTACCGCGCTGACCGTCGCCGCTGCCGCCACGGCGGCGGCGCGCGCGACGGCCCTGCGCGTCGCCGCGCTGGCGCTGTTCGCGGCGCTGCAGGCGCTGCAGCTCCTGCCCCCCGCGCCGCCGCCCGCGACGGAGACCGCGACGCGGCTGCGCCTGGTCCAGCCCGACATCCCGCAATCGCTCAAGTGGGACCCGCAGGAGCGCCAGCGCCACCTGCAGTTCACCGCGCAGCTGTCGATGGCGCCGGGCATCGGGCAGGTCGGCCACCTGCTCTGGCCGGAGACCGCGACGCTCTTCCCGCTGGCCTCGGAGGAAGCCTTCCGCCAAGAGCTCGCGCAGCTCGTGCCGCCGGGCGGCTACCTGCTCGCCGGCTCGATCCGCGTCGAGCGCGGGCCGCGGCTCCGGGCCTGGAACAGCCTCCACGCGATGGACGGCGCGGGCGTCATCCAGGCCACCTACGACAAGTTCCACCTCGTGCCCTTCGGCGAATACGTGCCGCTGCGCGGCGTGCTGCCGATCGACCGCATCGCGCCCGGGCCGACGGATTTCAGCGCCGGCCCCGGCCCGGCGACCATCAGGCTGCCGGGCCTGCCGCCCTTCAGCCCGCTGATCTGCTACGAGAGCATCTTCCCGCGCGCGGTCGTCGATCCCTCGGACCGGCCGGACTGGATCCTGGTCGCCACCAACGACGCCTGGTTCGGGACCTCGGCCGGGCCGCACCAGCATTTCGCGGCGGCGCGCCTGCGCGCGATCGAGGAGGGCCTGCCGGTCGTGCGCGTCGCCAATGGCGGCATCTCGGCGGTGATCGACGCCAGGGGCCATGTGCGCGCCGCGCTGCCGATGGGCGCGCGCAGCTTCCTCGACGCCGCCCTGCCGCCGCCCCTGCCGCCGACGGCCTATGCGCGCCATGGCGACGCCCTGCCCGCCGCGCTTGGCGTGGCCCTGCTGCTCGCCGCGCTGGCCGCCGGCAAATGGCGCCCCCGGCGGGAATGACCCGGCCGGCCCCGCGTTGTTGACGCGGCAGGCCAGACTTGCCACAAGTCGCGCCGCTCACCGGCCCCCACGGGCCGCCTTCCGATTCCAAAATGGAGTCCCCCGCCGATGCGCCAGGGCGATTTCGTCTTCACCTCCGAGTCCGTCTCCGAGGGACATCCCGACAAGGTCTGCGACCGCATCTCCGACGCGGTCGTCGACGCCTTCATCGGCCTCGATCCCTATGCGCGCGTCGCCTGCGAGACGCTGGTGACCACCAACTACATCTGCATCGCCGGCGAGGTCCGCATGGATCGCCGCAAGTGCGGCGCCCGGGCCCCGATGCTCAAGAGCGGCGAGGTCAACGCGAAGGTGATCGAGGCGCTGGCGCGCAACGCGGTGCGCGACATCGGCTACGAGCAGAAGGGCTTCCACTGGAAGAAGGCGAAGGTCGTCGTTCGCCTGCACGGCCAGTCCGCCGACATCGCGGTCGGCGTCGACGCGGCCGGCAACAAGGACGAGGGCGCCGGCGACCAGGGCATCATGTTCGGCTATGCCTGCAACGAGACGCCCGAGCTGATGCCCGCGCCGATCCAGTACTCGCACAACATCCTCAAGGCGCTCGCCGATGTCCGCCACTCGGGCAAGGAGAAGCTGCTGCAGCCCGACGCCAAGAGCCAGGTCACGCTGCGCTACGCCAAGGGCCGGCCGGTGGCCTGCACCGCCGTCGTCGTCTCGACGCAGCATTCCGAGAAGGACGGCCGGGGCCGCCAGCTCGAGTCCGGCGACGTGAAGGCGATCGTGCGCCCCTATGTCGAGAAGGTGCTGAAGGACGTCGGCATGCCGGCCGACGACGCGCATTTCTACGTCAACCCGACCGGCCGCTTCGTCATCGGCGGCCCGGATGGCGACACCGGCCTCACCGGCCGCAAGATCATCGTCGACACCTATGGCGGCGCGGCGCCGCATGGCGGCGGCGCCTTCTCGGGCAAGGACCCGACCAAGGTCGACCGCTCGGCCGCCTATGCCGCGCGCTACCTCGCCAAGAACGTGGTCGCGGCCGGCCTCGCCGATCGCTGCACGATCCAGCTCTCCTACGCGATCGGCGTCGCGCATCCGCTGTCGGTCTATGTCGACACGCAGGGCACCGGGAAGGCCGACGAGGAGAAGATCTCGAAGGTGCTCCAGGAGCTCATGAGCCTCACGCCGCGCGGCATCCGCGAGCACCTGAAGCTCAACCGCGCGATCTACGAGCGCACCTCCGCCTACGGCCATTTCGGCCGCGCGCCGGAGAAGGATGGCGGCTTCTCCTGGGAGAGGACCGACCTCGTGAAGGACCTGCGCTCCGCCTTCGGCGCGCGCTGAAACGCGGGCACGGGAAGAAGGGGGACGCGTCCTGCCGGGCGCGTCCCCCTCGCCTTTGAGGGGGACCGGGATGGACGAGGGCGAGCGCCTCATCCACAGCTTCGGCCGCCGGCGCGGGCGCAAGCTGCGCGCCGGGCGCGCGGCGCTGCTCGACACGATGCTGCCCGCGCTGCGCGTGGCGCTGCCCGATGGCGACGCGCCGGTCGATCCCGCGACGTTCTTCGCCCATGCGCCGCGCGAGACCTGGCTCGAGGTCGGCTTTGGCGGCGGCGAGCACCTCGCCTGGCAGGCCGCGCGCAACCAGGCGATCGGCCTGGTCGGCTGCGAGCCCTACGAGAACGGCGTCGTCGCCCTTCTCGGCCACCTGCGCGATGGCGGCATATCGAACGTGCGGATCTGGAACGACGACGCGCGGATGCTGCTCCAGCGCCTCGCGCCGGGATCGATCGCGCGCGCCTTCGTCCTCTTCCCCGATCCCTGGCCCAAGGCGCGCCACCACAAGCGCCGCCTCGTGCAGGCCCCCTTCCTCGACGCGCTGGCCCGCGCGATGGCGCCGGGCGCCGAGCTGCGCGTGGCGACCGACCACGCCGACTACCTGGAATGGATCCTCGAGCGGCTGCCGGTCCATCCCTGGTTCGACCTCGTCGAGCGGCTCGCGGCGCGGCCCGCGGACTGGCCCGCGACGCGCTACGAGGAATGGTCGGTGGGCGAGGGCCGCAGCCCCGCCTACATGCGCTTCGCGCGGCGCACCGCGCCACGCATCACGGCGGGAGGGGAAGGATGATGGACGCAGCGGCGCTCGATGCGCGCCTTGCCTTCGCGACACGGCTCGCGGGCGAGATGGGGCGCCAGGCGCTGGCGCGGCAGGCCGCGCGCAGCGGCCCGACCAGCTTCAAGGGCCACCAGGACTACGTCACCGAGGTCGATGGCGACATCGAGCGGCAGATCGCCGCCGCGGTGGCGCGCGAATTCCCCTCCGACGATTTCCTCGGCGAGGAGGGCGGCGGCGGCGCGGGCCGCAGCCTGTGGGTCGTCGACCCGATCGACGGCACGGCGAATTTCGCGCGCGGCGGGCATTACTGGTGCGTGTCGATCGCGCACATGACCGACGGCGTCGCCGACATCGGCGTGGTCGCGGCGCCGGCGCTTGGTCGCGTCTACGCCGCGCGGCTTGGCGGCGGCGCCACCTGCGATGGCAGGGCGCTGCGCGTCTCGACAACCACGCGCCCGTCCGAGGCGGTGATCGAGATCGACTGGACGCCGAGCCTGCCGCGGCCGGCCTATCTCGCCTCGCTCGACCGCGCGATCGCCGCGGGCTTCGAGTTCCGCCGCTCGGGCGCCTGCGCGCTGTCGATGGCGCTGGTGGCGCAGGGCGCGATCGACGGCTTCGCGGAATGCTTCACCAAGCCCTGGGACGCGCTGGCCGGCTGCGTGCTGGTGCGCGAGGCCGGCGGCATCGCCTCGCCCTTCGAGAAGGGCCTGCTCGCCAATGGCGGCAACCCGATCGTCGCGGCCGGGCCCGCGCTCTACGACCTGCTCGCCGGGGCCACCGGGTATCTGGACGCGCCGCGCTGAGGCGCGCGCGTCACCGCGGCTCGACGATGCGCACGCTGGCCTGCGCGCTGCCGCCGGCCTCGTCGACGACCACGAGGCGCAGGAAGCCCTCGCCCTCGGGGACATGGCTGCGCGGCTCGAGGCGCGATGCGGCCTCGAGCGGCCTGCCATCGACGATCCAGGTCAGGCGACCGCGCCCGCCCTGCGCCTTGAGCGCGAGCGGCACCAGCTCGCCCCCCACGCGCGACAGCTCGATCGTGGCGCCGTCGGGCGGGAAGAGGATCGAGAGGCCGCGCTCGCCATCCGACCAGGGCCGGTCCTCGGCGCCGCGCGCGGCAAGCCGCGCGAGCGCGGGCGGCGGCGGGCCGAGGCGCTGCGGCGCGTCGGGCCAGGCCTCCTGCGGCAGCAGGTCGAAGGCCTTGAACAGGATCGGCGCCGCGGCCGTGCGCCCGTACTGGCCCGGCCGCGGCGTGCCATCGGCGCGGCCGACCCAGACGCCGACGGTGAAGCGCCGCGTCGAGCCGAAGGCGAGCGCGTCGCGGAAGCCATAGGACGTGCCGGTCTTCCACGCGATCGGCCGCGCCCCGCCGCGCTGCGACCAGGGCTCGGGCGGCGGCACGCCGCGCAGGATCTCGCGCGTCCATTGCGCGGCGCGCGGGTCGACGAAGGGACGGCCCTCGCCGGCCTCGCGCGCGGCGCCGTGGCGCAGCACCAGCGGCCGCGCGCGGCCATCGTCGGCGAGCGCGGCGTAGAGCATCGCCATGTCGGCGAGCGAGATGCCGACGCCGCCGAGGATCACCGGCAGGCCCGGCGCCTCGCTCGCGCGGCGGTCGAATTCCGCCACCGCGCCCGCGCCGGCCAGCGCCTGCATGAAGCGCGCGGTGCCCAGGCGGTCGAGCACGGCCACCGCGGGCACGTTGAGCGAGAGCTGCAGCGCCGCGCGCACCGAGACCTCGCCGGCATGGCCGCGGTCGAAGTTGCGCGGCGCGAAGTCGCCAAAGCGCGTCGCGGCGTCGGCGATGCGCGTCTCGGGATGCAGCCAGCCATCGTCGAAGGCGAGCGCGTAGAGGAAGGGCTTGAGCGCCGAGCCAGGCGAGCGGCGCGCGCGCACCAGGTCGACCTGCCCCGCCTCCGCCGCGAAATCGGCGCCGCCGACCCAGGCGCGGACCTCGCGCGTGGCGTTCTCCACCACCACGATGGCGAGGTTGCCGGGATCGTCGAAGAAGCCGCGCTCGCGCCGCGCGAGTTGCTCGACCTGCTCCTGCAGCGGCCGGTCGATCGTGCTGCGCAGCCGCGCGCCCGGCGGCGCCGCGGCGCGCAGCGTCTCGGCGAGGTGCGGCGCGTGGAAGGGCATGGCGAGGCGCTGGCGGGGCGCGGGCTCCTGCGTGGCCTCCGCGGCCTCGCGCGCCTGCAGGGCGCCGCGCGCGGCCAGCACGCGCAGGACCTTGTCGCGCGCGGCGCGCGCGGCCTCGGGATCGCGGTCGGGGCGCGTGCGCTCGGGCGATTGCGGCAGCACGACCAGCAGCGCCGCCTCGCCCGGCGTCAGCCGCGCGGGCTCCTTGCCGAGCCAGGACAGCGAGGCCGCGCGCACGCCCTCGACATTGCCCCCGAAGGGCGCGAGCGAGAGGTAGAGCGACAGGATCTCGTCCTTGCCCAGCCGCGCCTCGAGCTGCAGGGCGCGCGCGATCTCCGCGAGCTTCGCGGCCATGCCGCGCGGCCGCGGCTCGAGCAGCCGCGCCACCTGCATCGTGATCGTCGAGCCGCCGGAGACGACGCGCCCGCTGCGCAGCGCCTGCCAGGCCGCGCGCGCCAGCGCCAAGGGATCGACGCCGGGATGCGCGTGGAAGCGCCGGTCCTCGTAGGCCAGCAGCATGGCGACGTAGCGCGGGTCGACGTCGTCCACGCGCGCGGGCAGCCGCCACTTGCCATCCGCGGTGACGAAGGCGCGCAGCAGCCGTTCCTCGCGGTCGAGCACCAGCGTCGAGGACGCGGCCGCGCGCGACAGGTCGGGCGGGAAGGCGCGGTCGAGCGCGACGACGCCACCGGCGAGCGCCGCGGCGCCAAGCGCGCAGGCGAGCAGGACGCGGGCGGCCCGGCCCATGCGCCTCAGCCCCGCGGCCCCGGCCTGCCCGCGCTCACGGCGCGATGTCGACGCGCCCGGCCGCCGTGCGCGCGAAGAGCTCGGGCCGGTACATGTCCTCGACCTGCGCCGCGGGCAGGATGTAGCGCCCGGGCGTGATCGCGCGCGCCACGTAGCCGATGCGCAGCGCCGGCTCCGTCAGCTCGCCGCCGCGCGCCGCGGCGACGAAGCGGTCGTCGCGCGCCTCCACCACGGCGAAGCGCGAGAGCGTGCCGAGGAAGCGGAACTGCGTCGCGCCCTCGTCGTCGACGCGGCGCAGCGGCGCCTCGATCTCCAGCCCCGCGGGCAGCAGGTCGGTGATCGCGATGTCGGCATTGGCCTGGCGGTCGGCCTCGGTGAGGCCGCCGACCTCGATCCACACCACGACGCGGTCGTTCTGCCTCAGCTTCGAGAGGTCCGCGCGCTCGCCCGACAGCGTCCAGTGCGTGCGCCGGATGGTCAGCCTGCGGCTGGCCGCGGGCAGCGGGCTCGACGGCACCCAGCTGACCGTGGTCGTCGCCCAGACGTCGCGCTCGCCGCGGTTCTCGAGGCGGAAGCCGCGGCGCAGCTGCTCGGGCTGCAGCTCGAAGGAGGCGCGCGACCGGCCCATCACCGCCTCGCCCGCGGCGTCGACGTTGATCCGCCCGCCGCGCTCGGCCATCGCCTGCGTGGCCAGCAGCATCCACGCCTTCTCCTGCGTCGTGGTGGCGTCGAGCTGCGGCAGCCGCATCGCGTCGGAGAAGCGGCGGAAGAGCTGGTCGAGCATGTCGACGCGGCCCGACGCGGCGGCGGCGGAGATCGTGCCGGCGAGGTCGCGCAGCGGGCTGCCATAGCCGTCGAAGCTGCGCCGGTCGGTGCGCTGCATGTCGCGGTCGAGCGCCGCGAGGCTGCGCTGGAACAGGCCGCCGGCGCGCGCCTCGTCGCCGGCCATCTGCAGCGCGGCGCCGAGCTGGGCGAGGACGAGCGGGTTCTCGTAGGCGCGCGCGCGCGCGTCATGGACGTAGCGCATCGTGCCGAGGTCGGCGCGGCCCTCGCGCGCGAGGACGTAGAGCGCGTAGGCCCGCGCCTCGTCGCCGCCATCGAGCCGCGAGGCCGTGCCGCGCATCCAGCGCAGCGCGCGGCCCAGCGCCTCGTCGGGCACGGTCATGCCGCGCTTCTTCGCCGAGAGCAGGAAGTCGGCGGCATAGACCTGCAGCCAGCCCTGCGCGGGATCGTCGCCCGGGCCCCAGAGGCCGAAGCCGCCATCGGGGCGCTGCAGGTCGAGCACGCGCCAGATCGCGTCCTGCACGCGCCGCTCGATGCCGCGCTCCTCGCCGCGCCCGATGAGCGCCGCGGCGTCGTTGAGCACCAGCAGCGGGAAGGCGCGGCTGGTCGTCTGCTCGAGGCAGCCGAAGGGATAGCGGTCGAGCGCGCGCAGCAGCGCGGGCACGTCGAAGCCGCGCCAGGACGCGACCTCCACCGTCGCCTGCACCGAGCCGGGCACGGCGCCCGCGACCTGCCGCGGCGCCACCGCGAGGGCGGCGCCCGGCGCGATGCGCTCGATGCGCGCCTCGGTCGTGCGCGCCTGCGCGGGGCGCGTCTCCATGCGCCATTCGCGCGCGAAGGACGCGCCGCCCGGCCCCGACATGGTCAGGCGGAAGGTGGAGAGGCCAGGCTCGCCCGCGACCAGCGGCCAGGACAGGAGCTCGCGCCCGTCGCGCGCCAGCGCCACGCTGCGCGCGGCCTCGCCGGCGACGCGCGCGCCGCCCTCGACCGACCAGCTCGCGCGCCAGGTCCCGGCCTCGCCCTCGACATTGTGCAGCCAGAGCGCCACGCGCCCCTCGTCCCCCGGCGCGAGGAAGCGCGGGAAGGTCGCGTCGGCGACGATGGCGTCGCGCACGGTCATGCGCGCCTCGCCCGCGCCCAGCCGCGTGCCGTCCCAGGCCACGGCCATCAGCCGCAGCTCGCCCGCGAAGTCCGGGATGTCGAGCGTGACGCGCGCGCGGCCCTCGGCATCGAGCGCGATCGGCCCGTGGAAGAGCGACACGATGGTGAGCGGCACGACCTCCAGCCCGCGGCCGAAGCCGGCATCGCCGCCCTGGCGGATCGCGCCGCGCGAGCCCGCGCGGCCATCGATCACGCGGCCATAGTCGTCGCGCAGCTCGGCGCCCAGCCGCCGCTTGGCGAAGACATGGGCGTGCGGGTCGGGGCTGGCATGGCGCGTGAGCTGCAGGATGCCCTCGTCGACCGCGGCGAGCGTCACGCGCGCATCGGCGCCCGCGCCGGGGACGCGCAGCGAGACCTCGACAGGGCCGCGCGGCCGCGCGCGCGCCGGCGCGCCGATCTCCACGGCAAGCCTGCGCGCGCCGGTGTCGACGCCAAGCCATGCCACGCCGATCGCGCGCAGCGGCGCGCGCCCGGCGCCTGGCGCCTCGAGCGGGCGGACCATGGAGACCAGCGCATAGGCGCCCGGCCCCCAGGCCGCGTCGACCGGGATCTCGACCGAGGTCCCGCCCGCGGGCACGGAGACGTTGCGCATGGAATGGACGCGGTCGGTGGCGACGAGGATCGTGGCCTCGCCGGCATGGGCGGCGTCGATGCGCAGCCGCGCGGTCTCCCCCGCGCGGTAGAGCTGGCGGTCGGCGACCACCTCCAGCTTGTCGGGCGTGCGGTCGAGGTCGCCCCCGCCCCAGCCCGCCTGGAAGGAGACGGCGGCCTGCGCGCGCTCGACGCCCGGCACGCGGACCTGCATGCGGTAGCGGCCCCAGGCGACATCGGCGGCGATCTCGGCGAAGCGGTCGGCGTCGACGCGCCCGCGGCCCGAGGCGACGACGCGCTCGCGCACGACCTCCTCGAAGCTCCAGCCGCCATTGCCCGAGCGCACCCAGTTCCACAGCGATTCCTCGCGCACCAGGCGCCACTCGACGACGGGCACGGCGATGCGCCTTCCCTCGGCGTCGATGGCGACGAGCTCGAAGCGCGCGGTGGAATCCCATGGCGTGGTCGGGCGCTCCGACCCGTCCCACCAGTTGCGCGCCGGCGCGAAGAGCGGGCGCAGGCCCAGCTGCACCGGGGCGCCCTTGAGCGCGAAGCTCGTGCTCTCGCTCGTCGCGCGGCCACCGGGCTCGAGCACGGCGACGCGCGCCACCGCGCGCAGCGGCCGGGTCAGCGCGCCGGGATCGGGCAGCGTGCCGGTGACCGTCGCGCGGCCCTGCGCGTCGGTGCGCGGCGCCGCCATCTCGACCTGCGGGAACTCCGCGCGCTCGCGGTCATGGCCGAAGAAGAAGCCGCGCAGCTGCGGGTGCGGCAGCGGGTCGAATTCCAGCGTGACCTCCGCCTCCGTGGCGAGGTCGGCCGCCGGGGCGCCGTAGAGGAAGCGGCTGGCCACCGCGATCGAGGCCTGCTCGCCGGGCGCATAGGCGGTGGCGCCGGGCGCGAGCTCGACCTTGAGCTTCTGCGGCACGAAGTCCTGCACCTCGAAGCGCGCGCGGCCGATCGGCGGCGCCGAGGGATCGACGAGGACCTCCGCGCTCCACATGCCGCGCGCCGAGGTCGCGGTCAGCGCGATCGCCTGGCTGAGCGCGCCCGTCGCGTCGGCGGCCAGCGCGAAGCGCCGCGCCTCGCTGCCATTGGGCCGGCGCAGCACGACCTGCGCCTGCAGCCCCGGCACGGCGTCGCCGCCCGCGTCGCGCAGCAGCGCCGCGAAGGCCACCGTCTCGCCCGGCCTGTAGATGCCGCGCTCCGTCCACGCATAGACGTCGATGGGCCCCGGCGGGGCGCGCCCCTCCACGCCGCGATCGGCGAGGTCGAAGGCCGCGCGGTCGAGGTCGATCAGCGCGAAGTCCTCGCCCGGCCCGAAGGCCATGACCGAGACCGGCGCCTGCGCGCCCGTGCCGCGCAGCAGGCCGGGCGCGAAGGTGGCGCGGCCCTCGGCGTCGCTGCGCGCGCGGCCGAGCTCCTCGTTGGAGCGCGAGACCAGGCGCAGCTCGAGCCCGGGCATGGGCTTCGCGCCGGCGAAGTCGCGCGCGATGACATGCAGCCCGTCCGCGGCGCGCAGGACCGAGAGCGCGATGTCGGTGGAGACCACCCATTGCGTCGCGAGCTGGCGGCTCCAGCGATTGTCGTCGTCGTCGCTGCCGCCGCGCGCGGCGTCGTAGGCCGCGATCCAGTAGATGCCCGCGCGCCGGTTGCCGATCACCTCGCCAAGCGGGAAGGAGGTGACGACCTCGCGGTTGGGCGGGTTGGCGGTGGCGAGCGTGCCCGACCAGACGAGCTCGCCCGTGTCGTTGCGCATCTGCTCGAGCGCGTAGCCCCAGCTGCGGCGCTCGTTCTGGCGGAACTGGTCGCGCACGGCCGCGAAGCCGCGCTCGCCGACGCGGAAGACGCGCAGCGCGACCTCCGGCACGTTGACCGTGGTGACCGGCAGGCCGTCGCTTGCCGCGCGCACGAGGATGCGGCCGCCGCCGGTGAAGGCGACGACGGGCGGGCGGGCGGTCAGCGTGACGCCCACGCGCTCCGAGGCGGCGAGGCGCTGCTCGTCGGCCGAGGGCAGGCCGGGGCGCAGGTCGATCTCGTAGTCCGTGCCATAGGCAAGGCCGGTCAGGCAGAGCCGGTCGTCCTCGACGCTGACGCCGGGCCGCGCCTGCGGCGCGATCGCGACATAGTCGAGGTAGCGCACGCCCTCGGCGCGCAGCTTGCGGGTGAATTGCAGGCAGACCCTGGGCTGCAGCCCGGCATGGTCGACATCGAGGCGGCGGAAGGCGAAGCGCGGCTCGTCCTGCGGGGCCTGCGGCTGGGCCTGCTGCGCGGGGGCCTGCTGGGCGTTGGCCAGCGGGACGGGGGCGGGTCCTGGCACGGCGGCGGCGAAGGCGAGCCCAAGCCCGAATGCGAGCCCGAGAAGACGACCGGTCATGCAGGTTCTCCGCGCGAGGAAGCGCCACGACCGCCCGGCCGCGCGCTCCCGGAAGCTAGATCCTCGCCCGGGAATGCGGAAGGAGGATGGAGTCGCGGGGGCGGGGAGGATGGGTGGGCCGCGGCGAGGACTGTCCGGATCCGGTGGCTGCTGGGATCGAGGATCCGGATGCAATTCGCCCGCGACAGGATCCACGTGCACATGAATTGACACACGCGTAGCCGTGTGCATTCGTACACATCGATGGATAGCCGCGACGTCATCTCTGCCTTGCGCCGGGAAGGCTGGAGACTGGTGGCCCAGAAGGGAAGCCACCAGCAGTTCAAGCATCCATCGAAGCCCGGGCGCGTGACAGTGCCGCATCCCAGGCGCGACATCCCCCTGGGCACGCTCAAGAGCATCGAGCGACAGGCTGGCGTGAAACTGAGGTGATCCGATGACGAGTTACATCGCCCTGATCCACAAGGAGCCCCGGAGCGACTTTGGCGTCTCGTTCCCCGACTTTCCAGGTTGCGTGACCGCGGGGCGGAGCCTCGACGAGGCCCGCAAGATGGCGGAGGAAGCCCTTGCGCTCCATGTCGACGGGATGCGCGAGGATGGCGAGAAGCTGCCCGTGCCCAGTTCGCTCGAGAGCGTGATGGCGAGAAGGGACAACCGTGACGCGGTCGCCATCCTCGTGACGCTGCGCGAGCGCGCCCAGGCGACAGTCCGCGTGAACATCACCCTCGCCCAGGCCGACCTCGCAGCCATCGACGCCCATGCCGAGGCGACCGGCATGACCCGCTCGGGCTTCCTCGTATCGGCCGCCCGAGCCCGGATGGCCTCCCCGCCGAAGACCTCGCGCCGCCGGAGGGTCGCATAGGGGCACTTGGCTGAATTCCGCCGGGGCTAACCTCGGACCGGGGAAGTAATCCAGGCTCCGTCCCCGGTGGTCAGGGCTCCGTCCCTGAATGTTGCTTAGTGTTCACGGCGCGCCCTTGCGATCCCACTCTCCGCACCACCAGTCCGCGTTTACGCGGGGAACGAAGGGATGGCGGCCAAGAAAAGCGTCAACGCGATATTCTTGCTCGTCGCCCCGCACAATCCCAGTTTCTCGGAATTGCTCCAGAAGCTGCCGCGCCATTGCGTGCTGCTGACTTGCTGAGGGAGGATATCTGCGACAGGTGCCGATATCCGCAGGTCGCAGGCGCGCGAGCGCCGAAAGCGGTGAGCCCTCAGGGGGAGCGATAGCGCCGGCAAAAAACCGGCACGTCTCGCAACTATCTATTCTCTCGGACATATCCTCACCTAGGTAACAGCGATAGGCGTCCTGAGAAGGAGGCCGGATTATCCCAGGAAGCAATCCGTCCTCCGCTCTCGGTTTCCGGGTCGATGGGTAATTACGTTCCCTTAAAGCGTTTCCAGCGATCGGCCAGGGCCTGCTTACTGGGGCGAAAGGAAGGCTCCGCTGGTTCCGCTAACTTTGCACCCGATATCGTACAATAAGAAGATGATTTGATATCGGGAGCCAATGATATAATAAGCGTCTCCGGCTCGATTCCGATCAAGTCCAGATCAAACAGCGTGTGGATATCGGCTCGCAGGAGCAAGCCGTTCCTGACATCATTCGCTTGCGGGCCCATGTATGGCACTATGTGGGCGGCCTCAAGGGCAGCAATCGCATCGCAACCCGTCACGGCGCACTTCCCGCCATAAGCGGTCATTAGCGTTTTCCGGAATTCTGGCTGGCCACGACGCTGGACAATCTCCCGCAGTTTTCTTTCCCTATTGTCGTCCAGCGAACTTGGCGCGAAATAACCATCACTCGCGACTTTATCGGCCAACTTAGTGATATCGTCAGACACTTGCCCTTCGACAGTGACACGAATCGGTTCGTTGCCGAGCCAGTCGGAAAACCCAGGATTCCGATCCCTCATCCACCCCAACTGAGGGATCCTCAGGCCTTCAGGTTTTTGAAGATGCACTTCTTCGACGTCTGCAATCCTGTATGCAACCACATATCCATTTTCTGGGGCCCGGACAAGGTATGGGTTGCCAGGCTCAAGGTGACCGAAAATTTTTTCAATTATGCCTATGGCCTGCTCATGGCTTTCGTAGCGGCCCCTCCCAATCTTGGATATTATTGATTTCCAAACGATCGATTCTTCCCGCGCATCATACCAGTAGAGAGTGTCACCTACTTCTATCGTAGTATAAGGCCATAGCTGCCTTCCCCACATGTTGAACCAGGGGCTTCCCTCCATGCTCCCAGCATCACCAGGTAAGGCGAAACTGCGACTTGTAATGTAATAAGCCATTTTCACCACCCGCAGGTATGGAATATGAAAAGATAGCCGGCTCGGGCGAAATACACGCCTTCGCCTTAACATCATTTTCCGCTACATCGTCGATTTCAGCGGATTTTCCTGACCTTAGGCTTAGCACGGGGACCCGCTCAAGCGGGGAAACGTCAAGGGGCCGGGCTTACCATCCAGGGACGGAGCCCGGATTACCCCTCGGGGTCAGCGCCAATCGCGCACGATCCCGGGA
>JBEGVV010000214.1:0-31269 GCA_041178225.1 Pseudomonadota bacterium
GGCGCGGTGCCCGCGGCCGGCGAGCTCGCGCGGCCGAAGGGCAGGGGCCTCGACGAGTGACGAGCCCGGCCGAAGCGGCCGCGCTCGCGCGGCTCCGCGACCCGGCGACGATCCGCGCGCGCTGCGCGGACGTCTTCGCCGCGGCGCAGGCCGGCGCGACGGCGCATTTCGCGCTCGACCTGTCGCGCCTGCCCTGGTGCGCGGACCTCGTCGCGCGCACGACGCGCGAGGCCTACCCGGCGGGCGACGTGCCCTTCCACGCGCGATGGCGGCACTTCGTCGTCGCGGGCGAGGACAGGTGGACGAGGCTGGCGCGCGAGCTCGACGCGCGCGGGCGCGACGCTCGGCTGCGCGCGGCCTTCGAGCTCGCCATCGTCTCCGTGCTGCTCGACGCCGGCGCGGGTGCGTCCTGGCGCTACCGCGACGCGCGCGGCGCGACGCTCTCGCGCTCCGAGGGGCTGGCGATCGCCAGCCTCGACATGTTCGCCGCCGGCGCCTTCTCGTCCGATCCCGGCGACAGGCTGCGCGCGGACGCGGTGGGCCTCGCGCGCGTCGACGCGGCGGTCCTCGCGCGCGGCTTCCAGGCGGGCGACGCGAACCCGCTTGTCGGGCTGGAGGGACGCGCTGCGCTGCTGCGCCGCCTCGGCGCGGCGATCGCCGCCACGCCGGGCCTGTTCGGCGGGGAAGGCCGGCTCGGCGGCCTCGCGGACCTGCTCGTCGCGCGGTCGGAGGGCGGCCGGCTGCGCGCCGCCGCGATCCTCGCGGCGCTCCTCGAGGCGCTCGGCCCGGTGTGGCCGGCGCGCGAGGCGATCGCCGGCGTCGGGCTCGGCGATGTCGGCCGGCATCCCGCCGCGGGTGGCGAGGGGCCGGACGCGGGCCTCGTGCCCTTCCACAAGCTCTCGCAATGGCTGGCCTACTCGCTGATCGAGCCGCTGCAGGACCACGGCCTCGAGGTCGTGGAACTCGACGCGCTGACCGGCCTGCCGGAATACCGCAATGGCGGGCTCTTCCTCGACGCCGGCGTTCTGGTGCCGCGGCACGCGGCAGTGCTCGCCGAGGCCCATGACGCGACCTGCGAACTCGTGGTCGAATGGCGCGCCCTGACCGTCTGCCTGCTCGACCGGCTCGCGGAGGCGATGCGCGCGCAGCTCGGGCTCGACGCGCGCGCGCTGCCGCTCGCCAGGGTCCTCGAGGGCGGCAGCTGGGCCGCGGGCCGCCGGCTTGCCCGCGAGCGCCGGCCCGACGGGCGTCCGCCGATCATGGTGATCTCGGACGGAACGGTCTTCTGAACGCGAGGTACGTGAACGTGAACGTCACAGTCGTCGACCACCCGCTGGTCCAGCACAAGCTGACGCAGATGCGCCGCAAGGAGACGCAGGCCGACAGCTTCCGCCGCTACCTGCGCGAGATCGCCATGCTGCTCGCCTACGAGGCGCTGCGCGACCTTCCGCTCGAGAAGGTGGAGATCGAGACGCCGCTCACGCGCATGAAGGCGCCCCAGCTCGCGGGCAAGCGGGTGTGCCTCGTGTCGATCCTGCGCGCGGGCAACGGCCTGCTCGACGGCATGCTCGAGGTGCTGCCCTCGGCGCGCGTAGGCCATATCGGGCTCTACCGCGACCCCAGGACGCTCGCCGCGGTCGAGTACTACTGCAAGCTGCCCGAGGACATCGCGCAGCGCGAGGCCATCATCCTCGACCCGATGCTCGCCACCGGCCATTCCGCCGCCGCCGCGGTGACGCGCACCAAGGAGCTCGGCGCGCGCGCGGTGCGCTATGTCTGCCTGCTCGCGGCACCGGAGGGCGTCAGGGAGATGAACGCGGCGCATCCCGACGTTCCGGTGATCACCGCCGCGGTCGACAGCCACCTGAACGACCACGGCTACATCGTGCCTGGCCTCGGCGACGCCGGCGACCGCCTCTACGGCACGAAGTGAACGGGAGCGGCGCCATGTCGGGCAGGATCCTCGTCGTGAACCCGAACTCGAGCAAGGTCGTGACGGCGGGCATCGACGCCGCGATGGCGCCGCTGCGCATCCCGGGCGGGCCGGAGATCGAATGCGTCTCGCTCGAGAAGGGGCCGCCCGGCATCGAGAACGAGGCGCATGTCGCGCAGGTCGTCCCGCTGGTCGCCGAGGCGGTGCGCGCGCGCGACAACGACTGCTCGGCCTTCGTCATCGCCTGCTACAGCGACCCGGGCATCGCGCTCGCGCGCGAGGCGACGGCCAAGCCCGTGCTGGGCATCGCGGAAAGCGGGATCCTGACGGCGCTGACGCTGGGCCAGCGCTACGGCGTCATCGCGATCCTCGACAGGTCGATCCCCCGCCACCTGCGCTACATCGGCTCGCTCGGCCTTGGCGAGCGCTGCGTCGGCGAGCGCGCGGTGGGGCTCGGCGTCGCGGAACTCGCCGACGAGGGACGGACGCTCGATCGCATGGTCGCCACGGGCAGGCAGCTGCGCGAGCAGGACCGCGCCGACGTGATCGTGATGGGCTGCGCCGGCATGGCGCGCTATCGCGACCGGCTCGAGCAGGCCGTCGGCATCCCCGTGGTCGAGCCCACCCAGGCGGCGGTCGCCATGGCCATCGGCCGCGTGCGGCTTGGCTGGAGCACGCGGCCTGCGCAGCCGGCCTGAGCGCGCGTGGACGACCCGGCGCCCTGGGGCTTCGCGCTGCATGTCCATGCTGCGCCCGGCGTGGAGCGCTTCTGCCTCGAGCTGCAGGACGGGCTGCAGGCGGACGTGAACCTGCTGCTCTGCGCCGCGTGGTGCGGCGCGACGGGCAGGGGGCTGCTTGACGACGCCGACCTCGCGCGCCTGGACATGGCGATGGCGCCGCTGCGCGACGAGGTGGTCGCGCGGCTGCGCGCCGCGCGCCGCTGGCTGAAGCCCGCCGCCGCGACCTCGCCGCGCCTTGCCTCCCTGCGCGAGCGCATCAAGGCGGTCGAGCTGGGGTCCGAGCGCGAGGTGCAGTTCCTGCTTGCCGACGCCATCGAGGCGACGCATCCGCTGCCGGAGGCGCCGCCCGGGCGCGCCGCGCGCAGCGCCCTGGCGCGCGCCAACATCGACGCCTACCTGCGGCATGTTGGCGCGCGGCAGGATCCAGCGCCCCTCGCGCGCGCGGTAAGCGACTGGATCGAAAGCAATTGATCCGAAACGCGGGCGCCGCGGCTGCTGCGCCGCAGCATCTTCGTCTCTGGCAGGGACGCTTCCTCCGGGCCTAGGCTGATCGGGTCGAGACAACCCATGGAGGACGAGGATGGCGAGCGCACCACGCATCGAAACCCTTCGGGTGAAGCATGCCCGGCTCGAGGCCGAGATCGACCGTGAAGTCCATCGACCGCATCCCGACGACGTGCATGTCGCGGAACTCAAGCGCGAGAAGCTGAGGATCAAGGACCAGATGGCGCGCATGGCCGCGCGCCACTGAACGAGGCCCCCGGGCGGGGCGACGAGGGCGGCGGCGCGGCACAAGCGCCGCCGTTCGCGCTTTCGGCGCCCTTCTTTCGCGGGGCACGCTTCGCTAGCCTGCGCGCCGTACCTGCCGACGGGGGAGATCGCATGGACGGGGTCTGCACGCGCTTCGCGCGGAACTATGCCGCCGCGCGAAGGAAGTTCCTTCGCGCCGCCGAGATCGCGGGCCTCGAGGTCCGCTCGCATGTCCACCCGATGAAGGGGCCTGACGGCGAGGAGATGGCCAACGACACGGCGTGGATCGGCGACAGGGACGCCCGCCGCGTGCTCGTCGTCACCGCCGGCACGCACGGTCCGGAGCTGTTCTGCGGCTCGGGCGCCCAGGTCGACGCGATCATGGACATGCGCCCCTCGGACCATGGCGACGTCGCGCTTCTGCTCTGCCATTCGGTGAATCCCTACGGGGCGGCCTGGCTGCGGCGCGGCAACGAGGACAACATCGACATCAACCGCAACTACATCGACTTCTCCGGGCCGCTGCCGCCCAATCCCGGCTACGAGGAGCTCCACGACGACTTCGTGCCGCGCTCGGCGGCACCGGAGGCCTTCGCCGCGGCCGACGAGCGCATCCGCGCCTATGGCGCGCGGCACGGCATCCCCGCGCTCAGGATCGCGACCTCGGGCGGCCAGTACACGCGGCCCGACGGCATGTTCTACGGCGGCACGGGGCCGAGCTGGTCGCGGCGCACGATGGAGGCCGTGCTCGCGGAGCACGACCTGGCGCGGCGCGACTTCGTCGCCTGCGTCGACTTCCACACGGGCGCGGGTCCATTCGGCTATTGCGAGCCGATCTACTCCGGCGACATCGACCATCCCGGCTGCGAGCGCCTGCAGCGCTGGATCGGCCCCGCGATGACGCTGCAGCGCACCGGCAAGTCGGCCACGCCGCCGCAGCAGGGGCTCAGCTCCGACCTGTGGGAGCGTTCCTGCGGGCTGAACTCCGCCTATGTCTCGTTCGAGTACGGGACGATCCCCAACGCCGACGTCATCGACGCGCTGCGCGTCGAGCACGTGATGCACCGCTCCGGTCGCAACGACTGGCGCGACGCCGAGGTGCAGGCGGCCAAGCGCCGCCTGCTCGACGCCTTCGCGCCGGACGCGCGGGAGTGGCGCGAGATGGTGATCCTGCAGTCGCGGCTGCTGCTCGGCCGCATCGCCCGAGGCCTCGGCCGGGAGTAGCGCGCGCGGCTATGCGGGCGCCGCGAGCAGCTCGCCGAGCGCGGTGACGTCGGCCAGCGCCTCCACGCCCTCGATCGCCGCCGCGACCTCGCGCGCGCGCGCGGCGCCGTAGGCGGGCACGACGAGTTCGTCGAACTTGGCGCGCACGGCGCGCGCGTCCATCGGATCCTCCGGCCAGCCCCGCGCGACGTCGCGCTCGGCGACGAGGCGCCTGCCATCGGCGAGCACGAGCTCGGCCCGGGCGGGGCGCCTGTCCTCGCGCGCGGCGTGCCGCTCGTCCATTGCGGGGTCGGCGATCATCGCCACGCGCGCGCTCAGCGCGCGCAGCGCGGGATCGGCGAGGGCCTCGGGCGTGAAGTCGGAGAGCAGCGCATGGCCGCGCGTGACGGCCAGCGCCGCGCAGAAGGGCAGGCTCGACTTCGCCGCGGTCACGGTCGCCGGCGCCGCCTCGTCGAGCTCGGCGGCGAAGCGATGCGTGGAGACCTCGATGCGCGCCACCTGCTCGGGCCGGAAGGGCCCGGCCTCCGCGAGGCCGAGCAGCGCGTCGATCATCGTGTGCGCGAAGCTGCAGGCGGAGTGGCGCTTCACGTAGGCCGTGGGCAGCAGCCATGCCGTCCCGAGGTCGGCGACGATGCCGGGCAGGTCGTGGCGGTCGGCCACGGCGCGCGCGAAGCCGAGCCGGCCCTCGAGCAGCTCGCGCGGCCCGCGGATCCCGGCCTGCGCGAATTGCCCGGCAAGGACGCCGGTCATCGCGGGCCAGCCGCAATAGAGGTCCTTGATGCCCGCGCCCTCCTTGAAGGCCTGGAACGTGGCCGCCGGCGCGAGGCAGCAATTCCCCAGCGCGTCGCCGGCGCGCGCGGCGTCGAGGCGCAGGATCGAGGCCGCCGCCGCCGCGGCGCCGAACGCGCCGAAGAGGCCGGGGCCGTGGTAGCCGCGGTCGTACATGGCCGAGGTCGCGATGCCGCGCCCGACGCGCACGAGAACCTCGTAGCCCGCGACGATCGCGGCGAGCAGCGCCGCGCCCGAGGCTCGCCTCGCCTCGGCAAGCGCGAATGCCGCGGGGATGACGGTCGCGCCGGGATGCACGTGGCCGAGGATGTGGCCGTCGTCGAGCTCGAGGTGGTGGCCGACCGAGCCATTGGCGAGCGAGGCCATCGCGGCTGGCGCGCGCGCGCCGAAGCCCCAGGCGGTCGCCTCGCCCGCGCCGCCATTGCCGAGCACGAGGTCGGCGAGGGGACGCATGGCGGGCTCCCGCGCGCCCGCGAGCGTGACGCCGGCGAAATCCAGGAGGCAGAGCCGCGCGCGCGCGCGCACCTCGGCGGGGATCGCGCCGGGCTCGAGCGCCGCGGCGAAGGCGCCGAGGGACTGCGTCAGCGACGCGGCGGGTTCCGTCTTCGTCATTCCTGCTTCCATGCGTGGCCGCGGAAAGGCGATGGCGAGGCTAGCATCGCGTCGCGGGTGCCGGAACAAGCGGCGCGCGCGGCGCCGCGCCCGGGCGTCGTGGACAGCTTCGAGAGCCCGATGCTAGCGTGATCGCGCATCGAGACCGGGACCCAGCCATGTCGAACATCCTGCTGCGGCAGAACGTCCTCGGCGGCCTCCTGCTGGTGCTGTTCGGGGTGCTCGGCCTCGCCCTCGGCGGCGCGCTCGACATCGGCACGCCGCGCCGCATGGGCCCCGGCTTCTTCCCGCGCATCCTGTCCTGGCTGCTCGTCGGCATCGGCGCGGGGATCGCGCTGGCCGGCGCGCGCGGCACGAGCGCCGAGCGCGTGTCCCCGGGCGCGTGGCGGCCGCTCGCCATGGTGACGATCGCGCTCCTCTGCTTCCAGCTGCTGATCGACCGGCTCGGCCTGGTCGTCGCGACGATCGCGGTGGTCGGCATCGCCGCGCTTGGCGGGCGCGACACGCGCTGGCCCGAGGTGGTGGCGCTGGCGGGCCTGCTGGCGGCCGGCGCCGCGCTGCTCTTCGTGAAGGCGCTCGACCTGCCGATCCCCCTCTGGGGTCGCTAGGACGCCGCCGGGATGGACGTGCTCTCGGACATCGCGCTCGGCTTCGGCGTGGCGTTCAGCCCGGTGAACCTCTTCTTCTGCTTCGTCGGCGCGCTGCTCGGCACCCTGATCGGCGTCCTGCCCGGCATCGGCCCGCTCGGCGCGATCGCGATGCTGCTGCCGGTCACCTTCCAGTTCGAGCCCGTGACGGCGCTGATCATGCTCGCGGGCATCTACTACGGCGCGCAATACGGCGGCTCGACCACGTCCATCCTCGTCAACCTGCCCGGCGAGACGTCCTCGGTGGTCACCTGCCTCGACGGCCACCAGATGGCGCGCAACGGCCGCGGCGGCGCGGCGCTCGCCATCGCCGCGCTCGGCAGCTTCTTCGCGGGATGCGTCGCCACGCTGCTCGTCGCCGTGGCGAGCCCGCCGCTGGCGCGGCTCGGCACGCTGTTCCAGGCGCCGGACTACTTCAGCCTGATGGTGCTCGGCCTCGTGGGCGCCGTCGTCCTCGCCCATGGCAGCATCGCCAAGGCCATCGGCATGATCCTCCTCGGCCTGCTGCTCGGCCTCGTCGGCACGGACCTCAACACCGGCCGCCAGCGCTACACCTTCGGCATCCCCGAGCTGTCCGACGGCATCGGCTTCGTGACGCTGGCCATGGGCCTGTTCGGCGTCGCGCAGGTGCTCGTGAACCTCGAGCAGCACGCCATGCCGCGCGCGACCGCGACCGTCGGCAGCCTCTGGCCATCGCGCGGGGAACTGCGCCGCTCGGTGCCGGCGACGCTGCGCGGCACCGCCATCGGCAGCCTGCTCGGGGTCCTTCCGGGAGGAGGCGCGATCCTCGCCTCCTTCGCGGCCTATGCGCTCGAGAAGAAGGTCTCGCGCGAGCCCGCGCGCTTCGGGAAGGGGGCCGTGGAAGGCGTCGCCGCGCCGGAGAGCGCGAACAACGCCGGCGCGCAGACGAGCTTCATCCCGATGCTGACGCTCGGCATCCCCTCCAACGCCCTGATGGCGCTGCTCGTCGGGGCCATGAGCATCTTCGGCGTCGTGCCGGGGCCACGCATCGTCGAGGAGCAGCCGCAGCTGTTCTGGGGACTCGTCGCGAGCATGTGGATCGGCAACGCGATGCTGCTGGTCATCAACCTGCCGCTGATCGGGCTGTGGGTGCAGCTGCTGCGCATCCCCTACCGGCTGCTCTACCCGCTGATCCTCCTGCTGTGCTGCATCGGCGTCTACGCGCTCAACGGCTCCGCGCTCGAGGTCGGG
Source organism: Pseudomonadota bacterium (assembly GCA_041178225.1). Classification (GTDB taxonomy): domain Bacteria; phylum Pseudomonadota; class Alphaproteobacteria; order CACIAM-22H2; family CACIAM-22H2; genus CAIOSQ01. Next base: position 7,908 of record JBEGVV010000214.1, read on the forward strand.
CTGATGATCGGCTTCGGCCTGCTGGGCTACGCGCTCCTGAAGCTCGGCTTCGAGCCGGCGCCCATGCTGCTCGGCTTCGTGCTCGGGCCGCTGATGGAGGAGAACCTCAGGCGCGCGCTGGCCGTGTCGAGGGGGGACGCATCGGTCTTTTTCACGCGGCCGATCTCTGCCACGCTGCTCGCCGTCTCGCTGCTGCTGCTGCTCGCCGTGCTGATGCCGAAGGTGGGCAGGATCCGCGGCGACGCGTTCAGGGAATGAGGGACGGAAGTCCCCGGCCACGCAAGAGGAGGCAAATGAGATGCGCAAGACGGCAAGCATGATCCTGGCGGCGGCCGCGGGCCTGCTGCTGGCGGGCACCGCGGCGGCGCAGGACGCCTGGCCCAGCCGCACCATCACCATCGTCGGCGGCTTCCCGACCGGGGCGGGCACCGACATCTACAGCCGCATGCTGGCCGAGCCTCTCGGCAAGGCGCTGGGCGTGTCGGTCATCGTCGACAACAAGTCCGGCGCCGGCGGCAACGTCGGCAGCGAGTTCGTCGCCCGCGCGCGGCCGGACGGCTACACGCTCTACTTCGGCACGGCAGGCACGCACGCGATCAACGTCTCGCTCTACGGGAAGCTTCCCTTCGACGTCATCAAGGACTTCACGCATGTGAGCATCCTCGGCGACGTTCCAAACGTCATGATCGTCAACCCGAAGGTCATGCCGAACGTGAATTCCTGCGCCGACATGATGAAGCTCGCGCGCGAGAAGCCCGGGCAGAATCGCTTCGCGTCGACCGGCAACGGCGCGTCGACGCATCTCGCCGGCGCGGCCTTCACGAAGATGACGGGCCTGGACATCGAGCACATCCCCTATCGCGGCACCCCGCCGGCGATGAACGCGATGATGTCAGGCGAGACGCAGGTGATGTGGCACCAGTCGATCACCGTCATGGGGCCGATCAAGCAGGGCGTGTTCAGGCCGCTCGCCGTGACCACGCGCGAGCCCATCGCCGCGCTGCCCGAGGTGCCGACCGTCGAGAAGGCCTGCGGCATCCCGGGCTTCGAGAGCACGACGTGGTACGGGCTGCTCGCGCCCCCGAACCTGCCGGACCCGATCCTGCGCCGCCTGAACCGGGAGGTCGTGGCGATCGTGTCGGCGCCGGAGTTCCAGAAGCGGCTCAACGACCTCGGCATCACGCCGATGTGGTCGACCCCCGAGGAGTTCCGCAGGCGCAACGAGGCCGACATCGAGGTCTGGCGGAAGGTCGTTGCCGATGTCGGCGCCAAGCTCGACTAGCGTCGCGCCGTCCGAGGCCGGCGCGGGCCTCGGCCTCGCCGGCCGCGTCGCGCTGGTCACCGGCGCCGCGAGCGGCATCGGCCGGGCGACCGCGCGGCTGTTCGCGGAGTCGGGCGCGCGCGTGGCCGCCGTCGACGTCGAGGCCGGAGGCCTCGCGACGCTGGCCGCCGAGGCGGGTTGCGCGACGATCGTGGCCGATCTCTCCGATCCCGCCGCCTGCGCGCGCGTCGTCGCGGAGGCCTCCGCGCGCCATGGCCAGCTCGACATCCTGGTCAACGCGGCGGCCATCCTGCGGCGCGTGGCGATCGCGGACATGGACGACGCGCTCTGGCATCGCCTGGTGGACGTCAACCTTCGAAGCCAGTTCGCGCTCTGCCGTGCCGCCGCCACGGAGATGCTGCCGCGCGGCGGGCGGATCGTGAACGTGAGTTCCACCGCGGCCTTCAACGGTGGCGCCAAGAATTCCTCCGCCTACGCGATCACCAAGGGCGGCAGCGTCGCGCTCACGCGGGTGCTGGCGCGCGAGCTCGCGCCGCGGGGCATCGCCGTGAATGGCGTCTGCCCCGGCGGCATCGACACGCCGATGGGGCGCCAGGGCCTCCCCGAGCCGGAATGGAGCCGACACTACGAGGCCAACGTGCCGCTACGCCGCGCCGGCCAGCCGGAGGAGGTGGCGCGCGCGATCCTGTTCGTCGCGAGCGACTGGGCTGCGGGGCTCTCGGGACATGTCCTCGACGTCGAGGGCGGGCTGATGCTGCGATGATCACGGGCCCGTCTCCATCCGCGCTCGGGCTGTCCGGGCGGGTCGCGCTGGTGGCCGGCCTGGCCGGCGGCTTCGTCCCCGAGCTCTGCGCCGTGCTCGCCGCCGCGGGCGCCCGCGTGATGCTGGCCGCGGGCGACGGCCGGGCCGCGCATGCGATCGTCGCGGGGCTGCCCGGGGGGCCGCACGCGGCGCGCGGCCACGACGCCGACGCGTCGGAGGCCCTCGTCGCCGCGGCCGTCGCCTTCGGCGGACGGCTCGACATCCTCTTCACGCTCGCGGGCGAGGGTGGCGAGGGAAGCCTCGCGCAGGCCGGCGACGCGGCGTGGGACGCGGCGATCGGTGGCTCCCTGCGAGGCCGCTACATGCTCTGCCGCGCGGCGGGAGAGGCGATGAAGGCGGCGGGCGGCGGTGGCCGCATCGTGGTCGTCGCGGGCGACGCGGGCATGGCTTCGGCACGCGGCGTCGCCGGCGTCGAGGATGGCGGTGCGCTGACCATGGCGCGCTCCTTCGCGCGCGACCTCGGGCCGCACGGGATCGGGGCGAACGCCCTGGTCGCCGGGCCCGGCGCGCGCGCGCTCGACGCCGCGCGCGCCGCGACCTTCCTGGCCAGCCCCTGGGCGAGCTACGTCGCCGGGCACGCGCTGGTGGTGGGCGGCGCGCCGATGCGCTGAGCGCGCCGTCCCGTCACGTCGCGCGTGCGCGCTCGCGCAGGACGTATTTCTGGATCTTCCCGGTCGAGGTCTTGGGCAGGGGCCCGAAGACCACGCTGCGCGGGCACTTGAAGCGCGCGAGCTGCGTGCGGCAGAAGGCGATGATCTCCTCGGCCGTCGCCTGCGCGCCGTCCTTCAGCGCGACGAAGGCGCAGGGCGTCTCGCCCCAGGTCTCGTCGGGCCGCGCGACGACCGCGGCCTCCAGCACGGCGGGGTGCCGGTAGAGCGCGCCCTCGACCTCGATCGTCGAGATGTTCTCGCCGCCCGAGATGATGATGTCCTTCGAGCGGTCCTTGAGCTCGATGTAGCCGTTCGGGTGCATCACGCCGAGGTCGCCGGTATGGAACCAGCCGCCGCGGAAGGCGGCGCGCGTCGCCTTCGGGTTGCGCAGGTATCCCTTCATGACGATGTGCCCGCGCATGAACACCTCGCCGATCGTCTCGCCATCCGATGGCACGGGCTCGAGCGTCCGCGGGTCGCCGACCATCAGTCCCTCGAGGACGGGGTAGCGCACGCCCTGGCGCGCCTTGAGCCGCGCCTGCTCCTCTGCGCTCGCGGCGTTCCATGCGGGATCCCATTCGCAGACCACCGCCGGGCCGTAGACCTCGGTGAGGCCGTAGACATGGGTCACGTGGAAGCCCATGCGCTCCATCTTCTCGATCACCGCGGCGGGCGGCGCGGAGGCGGCGGTCATCACCTCGACCACGCGGCCCGAGGCGGGGCGCGTCGCTTCCGGGGCGTTGGCCAGCATGTTGAGGACGATCGGCGCGGCGCAGAAATGGGTGACGCCCTCGGTCGCGATCGCGTCGAGGATCGCGCCGGCCTCGACGCGGCGCAGGCAGACATTGGTGCCGAGCATCGCCGCGATGGTCCACGGGAAGCACCAGCCGTTGCAGTGGAACATCGGCAGCGTCCAGAGATAGACGGGACGCGCCGGCAGGTTCCAGACCATGACGTTGCCGACCGCGTTCAGGTAGGCGCCGCGATGGTGGTAGACGACGCCCTTGGGATTGCCCGTCGTGCCCGAGGTGTAGTTGAGGGCGATCGCGTCCCATTCGTCGCGAGGCGCGAGCGGTTCGTCGTCTGGATCGCCGGAGGCGAGGAAGTCCTCGTACTCGATGCTCCCGATGCGGCCGGCATCGGCGGGCCCCAGCGGGTCGGCGATGTCGACCACGAGCGGCCTGCGTCGTGCGCGCTTGAGCGCCTCGGCGACGACCGGCGCGAATTCCGTGTCCACCAGCACGACGCGCGCGGCGCCGTGGTCGATCATGAAGGCGATGGTCGCTGCGTCGAGGCGCACGTTCATGGCGTTGAGCACCGCGCCCGCCATCGGCACGCCGAACGCGCATTCGTAGGCCGCGGGGATGTTGGGCGCCATGAGCGCCACCGTGTCGCCGCGCCTGACGCCGCGGCGCCGCAGGGCGGAGGCGAGCTGCCGGCAGCGCCGATGCGTCTCGGCCCAGCTGCGTCGGACATGGCCGTGGACGATCGCGACATGGCGCGGCGCGACCGCGGCCGCCCGGGCGAGGAAGCCGACCGGCGTCAGGGGCGCATGGTTCGCGGCGTTGCGGCCGAGATCCGCCTCGTAGGGATGGGGCGCGGCCTTGCGCCCGGTCCTGCGTTCCCTCGCCGCGTTGCGTCGCTTCGCCATGGCCGTGTTCCTCCTCGCGCGGGACGCATCTTGCCACATGCGGCGCTTTCCAACACCGGCGAGCGGCGGCAGACTCCGGGCCGACAAGGGAGGAACGGCATGTCCCCAGGAACCTATGCGCCGATCCACGCGGCCTCGCTCTCGGACCGCGACGGATTCTGGGCCGCGCGGGCGACCGACATCGCCTGGACGCGGCGCTGGGACAAGGTCTGCGACGACTCCCGGCCACCCTTCTATCGCTGGTTCGCGGGCGGCGAGCTCAACACCTGCTTCAACGCCGTCGACCGCCATGTCGAGGCCGGCCATGGCGACCGGCTCGCGATCGTGTACGACAGCCCCGTCACCGGCGGCACGATCGAGCGCATCACCTATCGCGAGCTGCGGGACCGCGTGGCGCGCTTCGCGGGCGTGCTCGCCGGGCTGGGCGTCGGCAAGGGCGATCGCGTCATCGTCTACATGCCGATGGTGCCGGAGGCGGCCATCGCGATGCTGGCCTGCGCGCGCATCGGCGCGGTGCACTCGGTGGTGTTCGGAGGCTTCGCCGCGAACGAGCTGGCGGTGCGCATCGACGACTGCAAGCCGAAGGCCATCGTCTCCGCCTCCTGCGGCATCGAGCCGAACCGCGTCGTCGCCTACAAGCCGCTGCTCGACGCGGCCATCTCCATCGCGGCGCACAAGCCATCGGCCTGCGTGGTCCTCCAGCGTCCGCAGCATCCCTGCGCCCTGGTCGCCGGCCGCGACGTCGACTGGTCGGAGGCGATGGCGAAGGCCACGCCGGCCGCGTGCGTCCCGGTCGCGGCGACCGACCCGCTCTACATCCTCTACACCTCCGGCACGACCGGGCAGCCCAAGGGCGTGGTGCGCGACAATGGCGGCCATGCCGTCGCGCTCAAGCACAGCATGTCGCTGCTCTACGACATGAAGCCCGGGGAGGTGTTCTGGGCGGCGAGCGACGTCGGCTGGGTCGTCGGGCACAGCTACATCGTCTACGGCCCGCTGCTGCAGGGCTGCACGACGCTGATGTACGAGGGCAAGCCGGTGGGCACGCCCGACGCCGGCGCCTTCTGGCGCGTGATCTCGCAGCACGGCGTGAAGGCGCTGTTCACCGCGCCCACGGCCTTCCGCGCCATCAAGCGCGAGGACCCGGAGGGGTTGCTCGTGGGCCGCCACGACCTGTCCTGCTTCAAGGCCCTGTTCCTCGCGGGCGAGCGCTGCGATCCCGACACGCTGCTCTGGGCGCAGCGCATCCTGAAGGTGCCGGTCGTCGACCACTGGTGGCAGACCGAGACGGGCCACGCCATCGCCGGCAACCCGATCGGCGTCGAGGTGTTCCCGGTGAAGCCGGGTTCCGCGACGAAGCCGATGCCGGGCTGGGACGTGCAGGCGCTCGGCGCCGACGGCCATCCCGTGCCGGCGGGCCAGATCGGCTCGATCTGCTGCCGCCTGCCGCTGCCTCCGGGCACGCTGCCCACGCTATGGAACGCGGAGGACAGGTTCTTCCGCTCCTACCTCGAGGAATTCCCGGGCTGGTACAAGACGGGCGACGCCGGGATGGTCGACGAGGATGGCTACGTCCACATCATGACGCGCGTGGACGACGTCATTAACGTCGCTGGCCATCGACTCTCGACCGGCCAGATGGAGGAGGTCCTCGCCAACCATCCCGACGTCGCGGAATGCGCGGTCGTTGGCGTCGGCGACGACCTGAAGGGGCAGGTGCCGCTCGGCTTCCTCGTGCTCAAGGCCGGCGTGAAGTCGCCCGACGAGAAGATCGTGGCGGATGTCGTGCGCATGGTCCGCGACACGATCGGGCCAGTGGCGTTCTTCAAGCAGGCGCTCGTCGTCAAGCGCTTGCCCAAGACGCGCTCGGGCAAGATCCTGCGCGGCACGATGCAGAAGATCGCGGACAGCGAGGCGTGGAAGCTGCCGGCGACGATCGACGATCCCGCGATCCTCGACGAGATCTCCGATGCGCTCAGGCTGCTCGGCTACGCGAAGGCGCCGAGCATGACCGGGGGCGGCTGAGCCCCCGGCGGGGCGTCACTCGCTCGGCTGCTCGGCGGCCTGGCTGGCGGCGGCCTCGGCCTCGGCGCGGGCGCGCTCGGCACGGCGCTGGGCGCGCTCGCTCTCCTTGCGGCGGCGCTCGGCCACGCGCGCGGCCTTCTCGATCGCGTCGTCGAGGGCGACCTGGCTGCACAGGCCGAGCATCACCGGGCTGGTCGGCTTGATGTTCTGCATGTCCCAGTGGGAGCGGTCGCGGACCTTCTGGATGGTCGACTTCGTGGTGCCGAGCAGGTGGCCGACCTGGGCATCCGTCAGTTCCTGGTGGTGGCGCAGCAGCCAGGCGATGGCGCTGGGCTTGTCCTGGCGCTTGGCGATCGGCGTGTAGCGGGCGCCCTTCGCCTGCTGCACGATCTGCGGCAGGTCCTTCTTCAGGAGCTGCAGCCTCGCCTTGCGGTCGCCCTCGCAGCGCGCGATCTCCTCGCGCGTCAACTGGCTGGCGGCGACAGGGTCGATGCCGACTATGCCGATCGCGACCTCGCCATCGGCGATGCCCTGGATCTCGAGCGGGTGCATCCCGCAGAACTCGGCGATCTGCTCGAAGGTCAGCCCGGTATTCTCGACCAGCCAGACGGCGGTTGCCTTGGGCATCAGGGGAGTCGTCATCGGAACCATGCCTCCAGACGCGCGACGCGGGCCCAGCCGCCCCGGGAACCGGGGCGTCCGCCCAACACCTGCGCATCGATGTCGCGGATTCGGTGCCGTATATACAGCGCCGCGCGCCGGCCGGTCAAAGAATTCGAATGGCCAAGGCCCTCAAAGGGTTAGGTCGGAAATCTCAAGCACGATCTTCCCTACGTGGCGGTCCGCCTCGAGCGCGGCATGCGCCTCGGCCGCACGGGCGAGGGGATAGGTCTCGTGGATGACCGGGCGCACGGAGCCGTCCTCGAGCCAGGGCATGACGACCCGGCGCAGGCTCTGGGCGATCCGGCCCTTGGCCTCCACCGATCGCGGCCGCAGCGTCGAGCCGGTGACGACCAGGCGCTTGCGCATCAGCGCGTTGAGGTCGAGCTCCGCCTTGTGCCCCTTCAGGAAGGCGATCTGGACGAGCCGGCCCTCCTCGCGCAGCAGGGCGACGTTCCGGGCCGTGTAGTCGCCGCCAACCATGTCGAGGATCACATCGATTCCAGAGCCTTGGGTCGCATCCTTCAGCTCCTTCACGAAATCGGTCGCGCGGTAGTCGACCGCCTTCTCGGCGCCCAGCGCCTCGCAGGCCGCGCATTTCCCGGGCGTCCCGGCGGTCGCGAAGACCCTCGCGCCATGGCGCCGCGCCAGCTGGATCGCCGTCGTCCCGATGCCGGACGCGCCGCCATGGACGAGGAAGGCCTCGCCCGGCTGCAGCGCGGCGCGGTCGAAGACATTGGTCCAGACCGTGAAGAAGGTCTCGGGTATCCCGGCCGCCTCGACGGACCCAAGCCGGGCCGGGACGGGCAGGCATTGCGCCGCCGGGGCCACGCAATACTCGGCGTAGCCACCGCCGGCGACCAGCGCCATCACGCGATCGCCCGCGCAGGGCCAGGTCACGCCAGGCCCGGTCGCCACGACCACGCCGGCGACCTCGAGGCCGGGGATGTCCGACGCGCCCGGCGGCGGTGCGTAGCCGCCCATGCGCTGGAGGACGTCCGGGCGATTTATCCCCGCGGCCGCGACCCTGACCAGCACCTCGCCGGGCCCGGCCTGGGGAAGCGGCCGCGTCGCGGGCACGAGCACCTCGGGCCCGCCGGGGCGCAGGATCTCGATCGCGGTCATCGTGCTGGGGAGGTCCATGTCGGGTTCCGATCCGGTGTTGCCTGCGGGCCGCGCCAGCTTTAGCAAGGCGGCCACGCCACGAGGAAGGAGGCCCGGATGGATTTCGAGGATCTCGAGCCACGCAAGGGGAAGCCCGCGCCGCCGAAGGACCTCTCCGGCTGGTCCGTCGCCGACCTGGAGGCCTATATCGCGGCGCTCGAGGCCGAGATCGCGCGCGCGCGCCAGTCCATCGCCGCGAAGCAGGCGCAGAAGGCCGCGGCCGACCTGTTCTTCAGGAAGTCCTGACGCCCCGGCGCCGGCTGGCGCCATCTCCCGTTCCCCAAAGGCTGGAAGGATCACATGACGCTCAAGGGCAAGGTCGCGCTGGTGACCGGTTCGACAAGCGGCATCGGCGCGGCGATCGCCTCCGCGCTCGCCGCGCAGGGCGCCGACATCGCGCTCAACGGCTTCGGCGACGCGGCCGCGATCGAGGCGATGCGCGCCGGGCTCGAGGCGCGGCACGGCGTGCGCGCGGCCTATTGCGCCGCCGACATGTCGCGACCCGCGGAGATCGACGCGATGGTGGCGAAGGCGATCGCGGCGCTCGGCCGCGTCGACATCCTCGTCAACAACGCGGGCATCCAGCATGTCTCGCCGGTCGACAGCTTCCCCTCGGACAAGTGGGAGATGGTGATCGCGGTCAACCTCTCCGCCTGCTTCTACGCCACGCGCGCCGTGCTGCCCGGCATGCGCGCGCGCGACTGGGGGCGCATCGTCAACATCGCCTCGGTCCACGGCCTGGTCGCCTCGGTCGACAAGTCCGCCTACGTCGCGGCGAAGCACGGGCTGGTCGGGCTCACCAAGACGGTCGCGCTGGAGACCGCGCGCACGGGCATCACCTGCAACGCGGTCTGCCCCGGCTGGGTGCTGACGCCGCTCGTCGAGAAGCAGATCGCGGCGCGCGCCGAGCGCGATGGCGTGGCGCGCGACGAGGCGCAGGTCCGGCTGCTGTCGGAGAAGATGCCTTCCGCCGACCCTGTCGCCCCCGAGGCGCTGGGCGGGCTCGTGGCCTATCTCTGCTCGCCCGCGGCGGACCAGGTCCGCGGCGCGGCGATCCCGGTGGATGGCGGCTGGACGGCCCAGTGACGGCCCGGTGACGGCGCCTTGACGCCGCGCGCGGGGGCCGATATCGACGATCCAAATGCTCGCCCAAGGCGGGTTGGACAGGATCGAGGCGGGAAAGGGGGCGCGATTGAGCGGCCCCTTTCTTTTTCATAGCCTCGCGGCCGTCCCCAGGGAGCCGACATGGCCGATCCGAGATTCCTGCGCTTCGACACGCTGAGCCTGCACGCGGGCCAGCACCCGGATCCCGTCTTCGGCGCGCGGGCGGTGCCGATCTACCAGACGACGTCCTTCGTCTTCCGCGACGTCGACCACGCGGCCTCGCTGTTCAACCTCGAGCGCGCCGGCCACATCTACAGCCGCATCTCGAACCCGACCGTCGCCGTCCTCGAGGAGCGCGTCGCGGCGCTCGAGGGCGGCGTGGCGGCGATCTGCACGGCGAGCGGCCAGGCGGCGCTGCACCTCGCCGTCGCGACGCTGATGGGGCAGGGCGGGCACATCGTCTCCTCGGCGGCCGTCTATGGCGGCTCGCACAACCTCTTCGCCCACACGCTGCCGCGCTTCGGCATCTCGACGAGCTTCGTGCCGCCACGCGACCTCGACGCCTTCCGCGCCGCGATCCGGCCGGAGACGCGGCTGGTCTTCGCCGAGACGCTGGGCAATCCCGGCCTCGAGGTGCTCGACGTCGCCGCGGTCGCCCGCATCGCGCACGAGGCCGGCGTGCCGCTGATGATCGACAACACCTTCGCCACGCCGGCCCTGTTCCGCCCGATCGAGCACGGCGCCGACATCGTGATGCACTCCGCCACGAAATGGCTGGGCGGGCACGGCGTGGCGATCGGCGGGGTGCTCGTCGATTCCGGTCGCTTCGACTGGGAACGCTCGGCGGGCTTCCCGACGCTGACGGAGCCCTACGCCGGCTACCACGGCCTCGACTTCGCCGAGGAGTTCGGCCCCGCCGCCTTCGCGATGCGCGCGCGCGCCGAGGGGTTGCGCGACTTCGGCGCCGCGATGAGCCCGACCAACGCCTTCCACATCCTCCAGGGCGTGGAGACGCTGCCGATCCGCATGCACCGCCACGTCGAGAACGCCCGGCGCATCGTCGAGTTCCTCGCCGCCGCGCCCGAGGTCGCATGGGTCAACCATCCGGGCCTTGCCTCGCATCCCGACCACGCGCTCGCCGCGCGGCTGATGCCGCGCGGCTGCGGCTCGATGGTGAGCTTCGGCATCCGCGGCGGGCGCGCGGCCGGCAAGCGCTTCATCGAGGCGCTGAACGTGTTCTCGCACCTTGCCAATGTCGGCGACGCCAAGTCGCTCGTGATCCATCCCGCCAGCACCACGCACCAGCAGATGGACGCGGCCTCGCTCGCCGCGGCGGGCGTGGGCGAGGAGATGATCCGCGTCTCGGTCGGCCTCGAGGACCCCGCCGACCTGGTCGACGACCTGTCGCAGGCGCTGCGCGCCTCGCAGAAGGGCTGATCGCGATGGAGCTGCGCGTCGACGGACGGATCGCCTTCGCCGCCACGGGCGGTCGCGCGCGCGACGCGGGCGTCCCCGACGTCGTGCTGCTGCATGGCGCGGGCATGGACCACACCGTGTGGACGCTGCAGGCCCGCTACCTCGCGCATCACGGGCGCAACGTGCTGGCGCTCGACCTGCCGGGCCATGGCAGGTCTGCGGGCGCGCCGCTCGCGTCGATCCCCGACATGGCGGCATGGGTGCTGCGGGTGCTCGACGCTGCCGGCTGCGGCTCGGCCGCGATCGCCGGCCACTCGATGGGCGCGCTCGTGGCCCTCGCGACGGCCGCGGCCGCTCCCGGCCGCGTGCGCGGCCTCGCGCTCCTCGGCGCGGCGGCTTCCATGCCGGTCCATCCGGACCTGCTGGAGGCGGCGCGCGCGGGCGACCACGTGGCGATCGACCTCGTCGCGTCCTGGGGCTTCGGACGCCGCGCGCAGCTGGGCGGCGCGCAGGCCCCCGGCACGTGGATGCTTGGCGGCGGCATCCGGCTGCTCGAGCGCGATGGCAACGGCGCGCTCGCCACCGACCTCGCGGCCTGCGCCGCGCATGCGGACGCGCTCGCGCATGCCGCCCTCGTCGCCTGCCCCGCGCTCGTCGTCGCCGGCGCCCAGGACCGCATGACGCCACCGAGGGGCGGGCGGGCGCTCGCGGCCGCGATCCCCGGCGCGCGCTTCGTCGAGATCCCCGCCTGCGGGCACATGATGACGATCGAGCGGCCCGACCTCGCGCTCGACGCGATGAAGGAGGTCCTGTGAGCGCGCGCCGGCCGCCGCCGCGCCGCGCGGAATTCCCGCACGGCATCGAGGTCCAGACGCGCTGGATGGACAACGACGCCTACGGGCACGTCAACAACGTCGTCTACTACAGCTACTTCGACACGCTGGTGAATCGCTGGCTGATCGAGCAGGGCGGGCTCGACATCGATCGCGGCCCGGTGATCGGCTTCGCGGCGGAGACAGGCTGCCGCTACCACCGGCCCTTCGCCTATCCGGAGACGATCTTCGCGGCGATGCGCATCGGCCATCTCGGCACGAGCTCGGTGCGCTACGAGCTCGCGCTGTTCGGCGCGGGCGAGGACGTCGCGCGCGCCGACGGGCATTTCGTGCATGTCTTCGTCGAGCGCGCCTCGGGGCGGCCGACGCCGATCCCGCAGCGCATCCGCGAGGCGCTGGAGCGGCTGCGCGCGCTCGGCTGAGCGCGCTAGTCGACCGCGATCGAGACGCTGCCCAGGCCCTCGAGCCTGACCTCGACCCGGTCGCCCGGCGAGACCCAGAGCGGCAGCGGAAGGCTTCCCGTCATGACGACCTGCCCCGGCTCGAGGCGACGCCCGAGCGCGGCGACGCGGTTCGCGAGCCAGGCGAGCGAGCGCATGGGATGGCCAAGAACGTCGGCGCCACGCCCCGCGACCCTGGTCTCTCCGTTCGCGCGCGTCGTGCCCGCCACGGCGGCGAGGTCCAGGCGTCGCCAGTCCTGGACCGGCTCGCCGAGCACGATGCCGGCGTGGAAGAAGAAATCCGCGACCAGCGCCGGGACGCCGAAGCTCCTGAAGTCCCCGTAGCGGTCGTCGACGATCTCCGCGGCGGGGAAGATCCGCGACACGGCTGCAGCTGCCCCAGCCTCGTCGACCGGGCCGCCGCCGCCCAGGGGAGCGCCGAGCTCCATCGCGATCTCGCATTCGATGCCGAGACGGCGGAAATCGCCGCTGCGCAGCGCGGCCGAGCCGTGGTGGAGCCCCGCGCGGTGCATCTCGCCGGCGCAGGGGGCCGGCACGTTGAGGAGGGACTGCATCGCGGCGGTCGTGGCGCCGACCTTCCAGCCGATGCAGGGGCCGAGACTCGGCGCGAGCAGGTCGCGCAGCGCGGCCTGCATCGCGTATCCGCCCGCCTCGTCGACGGGCTTGAGGTCCGCCGGCATGTCGGCGATGTCGCGGCGGGCGAGGCGGCGCCCGGCGATCCAGGCGGCGCCGCGGGCGATGTCGGTTCGGGTCTCGGTCATGGGGCCGAAGAAGGCGGCGAAGCAGCCCCGCGCGTCAAGGCCCGGAAGCGAGATCGCCGGGACCTCGCGGTCCCGGCGACCCCTTCGCCAGCCTTGCCCGGCTTGCCGGATCAGGCGGCCTGCTGCGCCTCGATCGTCTGCGGCCTGGCCGAGGCGACCTTGATCTGGCGCGGCTTCATCGCCTCGGGGACCTCGCGGACGAGGTCGACATGCAGGAGGCCGTTGGCCAGCTCGGCGCCGCCGACCTTGATGAAGTCGGCCAGCTGGAACCGGCGCTCGAAGGCGCGGCCCGCGATCCCGCGGTAGAGGAAGTGGCGCTCGCCCTCGCCCTGCCTGGGCTTGCCGGTCACGATCAGCGCGTTCTCGTGCTGCGTGATCGAGATGTCCTCGGGGCCGAAGCCGGCCACCGCCATGGTCAGGCGATAGGCATCCTCGCCGGTCTTCTCGATGTTGTAGGGCGGGTAGCCGGGGCTCTGCTCCGGGCCGGTCAGGGCCGTGTCGATGAGCTGGCTCACGCGGTCGAAGCCGATGGCGTTGCGGAAGAGGGGGGAGAAGTCGAAGCCGTTCATGTGATCCTCCTTGAGGAAGCGAGGTCCGGTGACCTTCCGGGCGCCCTTGGGCCGTCCGGGGGTCTTCTGCGCCGCGGGCCAGGTCCCCTGATGGGCGACCTCCCCGCGACGACACGCAGGTGGGAAGCGCCGTCGTGCTTTCAAGCCGCGGCGGGATGGCGCGGCATGACACGCGCGCAAGGCTGCGATGCCTCGCCAAGGCAGGGTCGCCTGCGGCGCGCGCCAGCAAAGAAAAAGGGGCACCCGCGAGGGCGCCCCTTCGATCCTTGGCCTTGCGCCGCGTGGCGGCGCGCGGGCGTCAGCCCTTCGGGGCCTCGGCCTTCTTCACGCCGAGGTTGGCGAAGCGCTTGTTGAACTTGGAGACCTGGCCGCCGGACTTGATCTCGCGATGCTGGCCGGTCCAGGCCGGATGGGTCTTCGGGTCGATGTCGAGGCGCAGGACGTCGCCCGCCTTGCCATAGGTCGAGCGCGTCGTGAACTGCGTGCCGTCCGTCATCACCACGGTGATGTCGTGGTACTCGGGGTGGATGTTGGGCTTCATCGCAACTCTCCAGCGGTCGGGCCGGGCGGGGCCCGGAAAACAGAGGCGCGGGTTGTAGCGAAGCCCGCCCGGCGAATCAAGCCGCAGGACCCGGCTTCCACGACGCCCCCGAGCCCTCGGGCCGGCGGGCTTCGCCGCGCGGCCCGGGCCATGCTAAAGCCGCGCGACACCGGAAGGGACGGAGACGACCATGGACGAGCGTGCCTTCGAGGCGCTGGCCGGCGCGACGCTGGACCGGCTCGCCGAACGCCTCGAGGAGGCGCTCGCCGACGACGCCGATGTCGAGCTGCGGGGGGGGATCCTGACCGTCGAGCTCGAGGCCGGCGGCCAGTTCGTGGTCAACCGCCACGCGCCGACGCGCGAGATCTGGCTTTCGAGCCCGGTCTCCGGCGCCTCGCATTACGCCCGCCGCGGCGAGGCCTGGATCTCGACCCGCGGCAGCGAGCGGCTCGAGGATGTCCTCGCGGCCGACCTCGAGCGCGCGGCCGGACGGAGGCCCGAACTTGGCTGAGGCGCCTGGCCAGCCCGCTGGCGGGGGAAGCGGCCGCGGTCGTCCCGACCCGCGGGTCCTGCGCCGGCTCCTGGGCTTCGTCCTGCCCTACAGGGCGCAGCTTGCGGGCGCGGTGCTGGCCCTCTGCGCGGCCTCCGCGGCGGTGCTGGCCTTCGGCAGCGGCCTGCGCTGGCTGGTCGACAACGGCTTCGCCGCCGGCGCGCCTGGCCGGCTCGACGAGGCCCTGCTTGCCATGCTTGGCATCGTCGCTCTGCTCGCGGCGGCGACCTTCGCGCGCTCGCTGCTGGTCGGCTGGATCGGCGAGCGCGTGGCCGCCGACCTTCGCCAGCGCGTCTTCGCCCATGTCCTGTCGCTCTCGCCGTCCTTCTTCGAGGCGAGCCGCACCGGCGACGTCATCTCGCGGCTGGTCGCCGACACGACGCTGATCCAGGCCGTCGTCGGCTCCTCCGCGTCCATGGCGCTGCGCAACGTGCTCCTCGTCGCGGGCGGCACCGCGATGATGGCGGTGGCCTCGCCGCGGCTGACGCTCTTCACCTTCCTGGTCCTGCCGCTCGTCGTCGTGCCGATCATCGTCTTCGGACGACGGGTGCGGGCGCTGTCGCGCGACAGCCAGGACCGCGTCGCCGATACCGGCGCCGACATCGAGGAGACGTTCAACGCGATCGCGACAGTGCAGGCCTTCGGCCGGGAGCCCGAGCGCGTGGCCGCCTTCGACGCCAGGGTCGAGGCCTCGGTGGCCGCCGCGCACCGGCGCAACCGCGCGCGCGCGGCGCTCGCTGCCGTGGTCATCCTGCTGGTCTTCGGCGCGATCGGCGTCGTGCTCTGGGTCGGCGGCCACGACGCCATCGCGGGGCGCCTCTCCGCGGGCCAGCTTTCCGCCTTCGTCTTCTACGCCGTCGTCGTCGCCGGCTCGGTGGGCTCGATCAGCGAGTTCCTCGGCGACCTCCAGCGCGCGGCGGGCGCGGCTGAGCGACTCTTCGAGTTGCTCGACGCGCGTCCCGACCTTCCCGTGCCCGCGACCCCGCTCGTCCTGCCCGCCCCCGCGCGCGGCGAACTCGCGTTCGAGCGCGTCACGTTCCGCTACCCCTCGCGCCCCGAACAGAGGGCGCTCGACGAGGTCGACTTCCGCGTCGCGCCGGGGGAGACCGTGGCGGTGGTGGGGCCGTCGGGGGCGGGCAAGTCGACGCTGCTCCAGCTCGCGCTGCGCTTCCGCGATCCCTCGGCCGGACGCGTCCTGCTCGACGGCGTCGACGCCGCGCGCTGCGATCCCGCCGCGCTGCGCGCGCGCATCGCGCTCGTGCCGCAGGAGCCGGTGGTCTTCTCCGCCGACGTCGCCGCGAACATCCGCTTCGGCCGGCCCGACGCGAGCGACGGCGAGCTGCGCGCGGCCGCGGAGGCCGCGCAGGCGGCCGAGTTCATCGCGCGCCTGCCGCAGGGCTACGCCACGCATCTCGGCGAGAAGGGCATGCGGCTCTCGGTCGGCCAGAAGCAGCGCATCGCGATCGCGCGCGCCATCCTGCGCGATCCCGCCCTGCTGCTGCTCGACGAGGCGACGTCGGCGCTCGACGCGGAGAGCGAGCGCCTCGTCCAGCGCGCGCTCGAGCGGCTTGCGCACGGGCGCAGCACGCTCGTGGTCGCGCATCGCCTCGCCACGGTGCGGCGCGCCGACCGGATCCTGGTGCTCGAGGCCGGAAGGCTCGTGGAGCAGGGGCGGCACGACGAGCTGCTGCGCGCGGGCGGCCTCTATGCGCGCCTGGCCCAGCTGCAGTTCATCGGCGAGGAGCCCGGCGCGCCGGGCTGAGCCTCAGCGCGAGGTGAGCCGCAGCTCGATCCTGCGGTTGCGGCGATAGGCGGCCTCGTCGTCTCGCGGGTCGACGGGCTGGAACTCGGCATAGCCGGCGGCGCCGAGGCGCTCGGCGGGCACGCCGCCGGCGATCAGCGCGCGCACCACGGACATGGCGCGCGCGTGCGAAAGCTCCCAGTTCGAGGCGAAGCTGCGCGCGATCGGGCGACGGTCGGTATGGCCCTCGACCTGGAGGATCCAGTTCACCTCCGCCGGGATGCGCTCGGCGATCTCGGTGAGCGCGGAGGCGACGCCCTCGATCTGGCGCCGGCCCTCCGGCTCGAGCGTCGCGGAGGCGGACTGGAACAGCACCTCGGTCTCGAAGATGAACCGGTCGCCGACGACGCGGACATCCGCGCGCTCGCCGAGCACCTCGCGCAGCCGCCCGAAGAACTCGGAACGATAGCGCGCCAGTTCCTCGACCTTGCTGGCCAGCGCCAGGTTCAGGCGGCGCCCGAGGTCGACGATCTGCACCTGCTGGTCGCGCGACCTGGCCTCCGACGCGTCGAGCGCCACCTCGAGCCGGCCGAGCTGGCCGCGCAGCTCCGCGAGCTGGCGCGCGAGCATGTCGACCCTGAACTGGGCGTCGGCCGAGAGGCGCCGCTCCGCCTCGAGCGCCTCGCCGGCGCCGCGCAAGTCCGTGCTGCGCGCGGCGAGGTCGCGCTCGAGCTGGTCGCGAAGGATCGTCAGCGCCGCGATGTTCCGGCGCAGCGCGTCGAGCTCGCGCAGCTGCACCTCGATCTTCTCCCGGTCTGCCGCGACGCTGCGCACGGCGTCGGCGAGGCGCGCATCGGCCTGCTGCGCGCGCTGCTCGCTGGCCGCGAGGCGCCGCGCGAGCTCCGCGGCCTCGCGCTCCCCGAGGACGACCTTGCCCTCGGCCTCGCGCAGGCGCGCCTCGGCCTGCTCGAGCCGCTGCCCCAGCGCCGCGGCCTGCTCCGCGCTCGCGGCGGCGCGGGCCTCGCCCTCGCGCGCGCGCGTCGCGGTCGCGGCGAGCTGGCGGAGGAGGTCGGCCACCTGGCCGCGCGTCAGGACCACCTCGGCCTCGGCCGCGCTGGCGCGGCCTTCCGCGCCCTGCAGCCGCGCCGCGAGGTCCCGCGCCTCCACGTCGCGGCCGGCGAGCGCGGAGGCCAGCTGGTCGGCGCGGCCGCGCGCGGCGTCGAGCGCGCCCGCGATCTCGCGCAGCCGGCCTTCCGCGATCGCGAGCTCGGACTGCAGGCGGTCGCGGATCGACGTCGTGCCCGCGAGCTGGCCCGCGAGCGCCTCTGCCTGCTCCCGCAGCCCCGCCGCGGCGCGCCGCTCGACGGCGAGCTGGTCGGCGAGCTCGCCGATGCGCAGCGACAGGCGGTCGAGCGCCTGGTCGCGCCCGCTGATCATGTCCTTCAGGTGGTACTGGAACAGCGTGAAGATCATCAGCACGAAGACGATGACCATCACGAGCGTCGCGAGCGCGTCGACGAAGCCCGGCCAGATGTCGAGGCCGTGGCGGCGTCGGCGACGGGTCTGGGCGCTCACGGCCGTGGCCCGCGTTCAGCGCTGGTCGTCGGCGAGCGCGGCGATCGTGCGCGCGAGGAGGCGGAACTCGTTGCGGACATCCTGCGTGAACTGCGCGCGGCCGGCCTGGTTCTCCTCGAGCAGTCGCGCGAGCAGAGCCTCGATGCCGCGCAGCGAGGCGCGCAGCGCCTCGTCGCCGCCACCGCCGCCCCCGCGCGACGCGGCATCGGCGAAGCGCTGGAGCGCGGGCCGCAGCTCGAGCTGCGCCTCGGCCAGCTTCGCGACGACGTCGCGCTCGGCGCGCATCTCCTCGGTCAGCTGGGTCATCCGGTCGCCCAGCGTGACGAGGGCTGCATTGGCGCCCTGGCGCCCCTGCTCGGCCTGCTGCACGATGCGCTGGAAGTTCTCCAGGTTGTCGGCGGTCTGCTCGAGCAGCGCCTGGATGTAGGCGGGCACGGACTGGTCGCCGTCGCCGACCGGGCCGCCGCCACCAAGGCGCGTGACCCCGGACAGCCATTCCTCGAGCTCGTTGTAGAAGCGGTTCTGCGCCTGTCCCGACTGCAGGTCGAGGAAGCCCACGACCAGCGACCCGGCAAGGCCGAAGAGCGACGTGCCGAAGGCCGTGCCCATGCCCGAGAGCGGCGCCTTGAGGCCTGCCTGCAGGTCGTTGAACAGGGTCGAGACCTCGGTCGAACCGCTGAGGCTCGCGATGACGCCCGACACGGCGCTCACCGTCTCCAGCAGGCCCCAGAACGTGCCGAGCAGGCCGAGGAAGATCAGCAGCCCGACGAGGTAGCGCGAGAGGTCGCGTGATTCCTCGAGCCGGGAGGATATGCCGTCGAGCACGGCGCGCGTGGCCGTGGCCGAGAGCTGCAGCCGGCCGCTGCGCCGCTCGCCGAGCATGGCCACCATCGGCGACAGCAAGCGGATCCGGCGCAGCGTCGAGCCCGGGATGTGCGCCTCGGCCTGGAAGCCGCGTATCCAGGCGACCTCGGGATAGAGGATCAGCACCTGGCGGATGTTCTCCACGACGCCGAGGAGAAGCACCGCGACGATGATCGAGTTCAGGACCGGCGCGTTGTTGAACGCCTGCAGGAGCTGGGCATGCAGGAAGGCCGCGACGGCACCGACCACGGCGAGGAACATCGCCATGCGCAGGAGGTAGCGGACGGGCCGCGTCATGGTCGCGCCGCCTTCAGCGCCGGACGAGCGTCACGTCGACGCGGTCGGCCGGGCCATCCTCGGGCTGGTTGCCGCGCGCGAAGACGTCCATGCGCGTGGAGGCGAGGCCCTGGTCGATCAGGTAGGCACGCACGGCGAGCGCGCGGCTGAGGCTGAGGCGCCGCGAGCGGTTGGCGTCCTCCCCGGCGGCGAAGCCCTCGATCCGAAGCCGTCCGTCCGGCGCGCGGCGCAGCTGCTCGACCACGTCGCGCATCTCGTTGCGCAGGTCGGCGGGAGGATCGGCGCTGTCCGCGGCGAAGGCGAGGCGTGCCGAGGGTTGCCCCGCGCGCGAGGGCGGCAGGCTCGCGGCCAGCGGCGGCGCGGCGGGAGGCGGCGCGGACGCGGCTGCCGCCGGCGCCGCGGCAGCCGGGGCGCCGGCGGCCGGCGCCGGGGCCGCGAGCGCCGGCGCGGCCGCGGCGGCAGCGGCAGCCGGTGCGGCAGCGGCGGCAGCCGGGCGCGCGGGCAGGGACGAGGCCACGCTTGGCGGTGGCGGCGTCGGCGACACGGGCACGGGTGGCGCGACGGCCGGGGCCTGCTCGGCGAAGCTCGGGGGCGGCGCCGGGGCGCGGAATTCCTGCGCTGGCGCCGCTGGCGCCGCGGGGCGGGGCTGCGCCGCGGCTGCAGGCGGGCGCGGCGGCGGGGCCGCGCCTGCGACGGGCGCGGTGTCGGGCGGAGGCGGCGGCTGGCGCAAGGATGGCGCGGCCGCGGCCGGCGCGGGCGAAGGCGCGGCGGGGGCCTGTGCCGCCTGGCGTGGAGCCGCCGCGGCGCGGTTGGCCGGGCGCCGCTGCTGCCCGGCGGCGGATTGCTGCCGCGCGGGCGGGCGGCCCTGCAACTGGTCGACGACGGTCCAGTCGACCGTGACGCCGCCGCCACGCTGGCGGAGGTGCTGCTGCGCGCCGGCATCGGCGGGCAGGAGAAGGGCGGCGAGCAGGAGCGTCGTGCCGGCGATGGACGCCAGGCTCTTGGCCGCGGGGAGGGGGTTGGCGATGGGTTTCCGCATGTCGTCCGGAAGGTTAGCCACCCCCTCGCGGTGCCACAATGGCCGTCCGTCCGGGCTGGAGCACGGCGAGACTAGGCCGGGGATCTTGGCGAATCCTTGGCGGCGGCGCGGAGAATCCGGCCAAGCGGGCCGAGGAAGTTGCCGTTCGTGGCGATGACGTTGCCGGTCTTGATCGCGTTCTGGCGGCCGTCGATGTCCTCGACGAAGCCGCCGGCCTCGCGGACGATCAAGGCGCCCGCGGCGATGTCCCAGGGGTTGAGGCCATACTCGAAGAAGCCGTCGAGGCGACCGGCCGCCACGTAGGCGAGGTCGAGCGCCGCCGCGCCCATGCGACGCACGCCGGCCGTGCGCGCCATGACGGCGGCGAGCTGGCGCAGGTAGGTCGGGTGGTCGCCGCGCGTCTGGAACGGGATCCCCGTGCCGACAAGCGCCTCGCCGAGATTCGCGCGGCCGGAGACGCGCAGGCGGCGATCGTTCAGGAAGGCGCCGTGCCCGCGCTCGGCCCAGTACATCTCGTCCTGCACCGGGTTGTAGACGAGGCCCGCGACGATGTCCCCGCCGCGCTCGAGCGCGACCGAGATCGCGAATTGCGGGATCGAGTGCAGGAAGTTGGTCGTCCCGTCGAGCGGGTCGATGATCCAGCGATGGACCCCGTCGCCCGCGATCTCGCCGCCTTCCTCCATCAGGAACCCGTAGCCGGGGCGGGCGCGCTGCAGCTCCTCGCGCAGCGTCTGCTCGGCGCGCCGGTCGGCGGCGGAGACGAAGTCGCCGGGCCCCTTGACCGACACCTGGAGGTTCTCGACCTCGCCGAAGTCGCGCACGAGCGCGCGGCCCGCCTTGCGGGCGGCGCGATCCATCACGGTGTAGAGCGCGGAACGGGCTGCCATGCCGGTTCAGCCAGCCATCGTCGTGGATGGGACCTGCATCAGTCCTTCGCGCGCTCGAGGTAGGTGCGCTCCTCGATGTTCACCACGATGCGCGTGCCCGCCGCGATGAAGGGCGGGACCATGATCTTCGCGCCGTTGTCGAGCACGGCGGGCTTGTAGGAGGAGGAGGCCGTCTGGCCCTTCACGACGGCGTCGGCCTCGACCACGGTGCAGACCGTGCTCTGCGGCAGCGTGACGCCCACGACCTCGCTCTCGATCAGGTTGACCGTGCAGACCATGTTGTCGGTCAGGAAGTCGGCCGCCTCGCCGATCAGGTCCCGGTTGACCGTCGTCTGCTCGAAGCTCTCCTGGTCCATGAAGGTGTAGGCGTCGCCGTCGTGGAAGAGGTACTGCATCTCCTTCTCGTCGGCGCGCAGCTGCTCGACGGTCTCGTCGGCGCGCAGCTTGATGTTGGTCTTGGTGCCAGTGCGCGCGTCGCGCATCTCGACCTGGTTGAAGGCCGAGCCCTTCCCGGGGCTGACCACGTTGTGCTTCACGACGCGCCAGATCTTGCCGTCGTACTCGATGATGTTGCCGGCGCGCACGGCACTGCCGATGATTTTCATGGCTCTGCTTCTTCGGGGCTGGGGGAAAAGGCGCGCGGAACCTAACAGGGCGTCCCCGGCGCTTCAACCGATCAGCGGCATCGCGCCGGTCAGGCCGGCAGCGCTTCCCAGCCCATGCGCGCGCGCCAGTCCAGCGGCAGGTTCCCGAAGCGCGACAGCCGCAGCTGCGACAGGTCGGCGAAGTCGCAATGTCCTTGCAGCACGATCTGCGCGAGTGCGCGGCCGGTCGCGGGCGACAGGCCGAAGCCCACCGAGGACATGCTCGCGAAGACGACGTTGGACGGATCGGCGAGCCGGTCGAGGATCGGCCGCCCGTCGGGCGTGTTCTCGACGACGCCGCCCCAGGAGCGGATGACGCGCACGTGGCCGAGGCGCGGGAAGAGCTCCGACAGGCGCCGCGCGAGGCTCGCCACCACCGGCGTGTTGACCGCGCGCGGGGTCGCCTCGCCGTCGATGTCGAGCCACTCGTGCGGCCCGCCGCCATAGGCGAGGTTGCCGCGCAGCGTCTGCCGCCCATAGAGGCCGTTGCCGTCGACGCCGCCATGCGCGATCGCGGGCAGCGGCTCGGTCACGATCATCTCGACGCGCGCGGGCGCGATCGGCACGCGATGGCCCAGCGGCGCCATCAGGGCGGCGCCATGCGGCCCTGCCGCGACGACGACGGCGTCGCAGCCGATCTCGCCCGCCGAGGTCTCGACCGCGACCGCGCGCCCGCCGCGCACCCGTATCGCGCGCGCCGCCGTGTGCTGCATCACGCGCCCTCCATGGCGCTCGACGGCCCAGGCGTAGGCCTGGCTCGTGCGCTGCGGGTTGGCGTGTCCGCCGCAATGCCAGAAGAAGGCGCCGGCGACGTCGTCCCCCACCCATGGCACGAGTTCGCGCAGCTGCGCGTGGTCGAGGCGCTCGATCCGGAAGCCCTGGCCCGCGGCGATGCCGCAGCCGACCTCGAGCCTCTCGAGCTGCGCCTTGTCGAGCGCGATGCGGATGCGGTTGGGCCGCCATTCGGTCGGATGGCCGAGCAGATCGTCCATCATCGGCCAGAGGCGCTGCTCCTCGCGGAAGAGCGGCGAATAGGCATGGCTGCAGCCGCCGCCGTTGCGGCCCGAGGCCTCCCAGCCGACGATCCCCTTCTCGACCACGGTGACGGCATGGCCCTCGCGCGCGAGCCAGAAGGCGGTCGATAGGCCCGTCACGCCCCCGCCGACGACGACGATCACTTGTCCGAACTCCCTGCGCCGAGGCGCGCGCCGATGAACTCCGCCCCCTCGGGCACGGGCTCCCAGTGCGGAAGCCATTGCCCGGCGATGCCGAACCAGCCCGTCCAGTTGGCCGCGACCTCGGGGTCCTCCTCGAGCGCGGCCATCACCGAGAGCGGCAGCGGCCGCAGCGGCGGCCGATGCGACGCGAGGCCCACCCGCGCCCCGTCGCGCGACAGGATCGCGTGCACGCTCTCGCGGCAGCGACGCCCCTGGCATGCGCCCATTCCGGCGCGCGTGAGCCGCTTCACGTGGTCCTGGTCGAGGCGCGGGATTGCGCCGAGGCCCTCGCGCGGTCCCTCCGCGCCGAGGTAGCGGGGCGGGCGCAGCGCGCGCAGGTCGCCGGCGCGCACCTCCTCGCAGGCGCAGACCAGGGCGCCGTCCGCGGCGGCCGCGCGCGCGATCCAGTCCGCGCGCATGGCGGGGCCGGTGCCTGCGGCATCGCCGACGACGCGCAGGCCCGCGACGCTCGCCGCGCCATCCTTGCCCAGCACGGGGACGAAGCCGCCGCGCGCGGCATCCCATGCGACGGCGCAGCCTGCCTGGTCGGGAAGCTCGACCATCGGTACGGCGTCCACGGCGAGCACGACGGTGTCGCAGGGGACCTC
>JBEGVV010000215.1:0-15223 GCA_041178225.1 Pseudomonadota bacterium
CACGCATACGCCCGGCCGGGCAGGAGGCTTGCGGATGGCCTCGCTGAACGCTGGCCCGGGGCATGACCGCCGCGCCGCGCGGCGCCTGATCCTGCGGCCTGTCCTGCGCAGCGCGCTCGAGCTCGTCGCGCTGACCTGCTTCATCAACCTGCTGGCGCTCGCGGCACCGGTCTTCACGCTGCAGGTCTATGACCGTGTCATCGCCTTCGCGGGCATGACCACGCTGGAGGGGCTGGTCGCCGGCATGGTCGTGGTGCTGGCCTTCGACTTCCTGCTCCGCCAGGCCCGCGCAAGGCTGCTGCAGCGCACGGCCGTGCGCCTCGACGCCGACCTCGGCCGCGCGCTCGTCGACAAGCTCATGAGCGTGCCGCTCGCCGTGCTCGAGGCGCGTCCCTCGGTCCACTGGCACACGGTGATGCGCGACCTGGAGGTCGTGCGCAACACCTTCGCCGGCGCGACGGCGCTGCTCGTGGTCGACCTGCCCTTCGCCGTCCTGTTCCTCGGGGTGATCTGGGTCTTCGCGCCGGCGATCGCGTGGATCTTCCCGCTGATCCTCGCCGCCTTCCTCGCCCTGTCCTGGGGCTCGGGACTGGCGCTTGCCCGGCGCACGCGGACCGAGACGCGCGCGACGATGGAGCGCGAGCGCCTGCTGGGCGAGATGATCCATGCCCGGGGCCTGGTGAAGGCGCTCAACTTCGACCGCGTGATGCGTGGCCTCTGGGAGGAGCGCCATGCCGCGGCGATCGGCGAATCCCTGCGCCGCGGCGTCCATACCGACAGCTGGGTGAACATCGGCGCGGTCATGACCGTCGCGACGACGATCGTCGTCACCACGGTGGGCGCGCTGGCCATCATCGACCAGCAGATGACGGTCGGCGGCCTCATCGCGGTCAACATGCTCTCCGGCCGCGTGATCGCGGCCTTCAACCAGCTCTTCGCCGGCTGGCGCAGCTACGTCACCTGCCGCCAGTCCATCGGCAGGATCTCCGAGACTCTTGCCCTGCCGGCCGAGCTCGCGGAGAGCGCGGTCGAGCTGCGCCGCCCCGCGGGCGAACTGCGCGTCGAGGCGGCGAGCTTCGCCTATGCCGGCGCCGCCCGCCC
This sequence comes from Pseudomonadota bacterium, assembly GCA_041178225.1. Lineage (GTDB taxonomy): Bacteria > Pseudomonadota > Alphaproteobacteria > CACIAM-22H2 > CACIAM-22H2 > CAIOSQ01. The sequence continues at coordinate 1,102 of JBEGVV010000215.1, forward strand.
GGCGATCGACGAGGCGAGCGTCGCCTTCGCGGCGCCAGGGCTCCATGCGATCGTCGGCCGCAATGGCGGCGGCAAGACGACGCTGCTGCGGCTGCTGCTCGGCCTGCATGCGCCATCCTCCGGCCGGGTGCTTCTCGACGGCGCGGACATCCGGCAATTCGCGCGGCGCGACCTGCTGCGATGGGTCGGCTACGTGCCGCAGGAGATCCTGCTCTTCGCCGGCTCGATCCGCGACAACCTCGCGCGCGGCCACGAGGGCGCGACGGACGCCGAGATCGCGCAGGCCGCGCAGCGCGCCCGCGCCCATGGCTTCATCTCCGAGCTTCCCGACGGCTATGGCACGGATATCGGCGAGGCGGGGCAGAGGCTCTCCAGCGGCCAGCGCCAGCGGCTGACGCTCGCGCGCGCGCTGGTGGCCGACCCGCCGGTGCTCGTCCTCGACGAGCCGACGAGCTTCCTCGACCGGCAGGCCGAGGCCGAGTTCGTCGGCGCGCTGGTCGAGCTCGCGCGCACGCGCAACGTCGTGGCCGTGACCCATTCGCCGGCGATGCTTTCCGCCGCGTCGACCATCACCATCATCGACCAGGGCAGGATCATGGGCACAGGCCCGGCGGCCGAGATGCTGGCGCGCATGCGCGCCGCGCCGCGCATGGCCGCGCCGACGCCCGCCGCCGTGCCCGCCGCGACCGGGACTGGTGGCGCATGAGCGCGTCCTCGCCACTCGACAGGCTGCTCGCCAGCCATCCCGTGCCGTCGCTGCGCCTGCCGGCGTTGATCACGGTGGGGTTCGTCTGCGCCGCGATCGCCTGGGCCTTCCAGGCCCGCCTCGACGAGGTCTCGATCGCGCGCGGCGAGGTCATCCCGCAGGGGCGCGTCAAGGTGATCCAGCACCTCGAGGGCGGCATCGTGCAGTCGCTCGCGGTCCAGGAGGGCACGAAGGTCGCCGCCGGCGACCTGCTCCTCACCCTCGAGCTGTCGCCCACCGCGATCAACCGCGAGGAACTGCAGATCCGCCTCGACGCGGCGATTCTGGGCCGAGGCCGCTTCGAGGCCGAGGCCAAGGGCGGCGCGCCGACCTTCCCGCAGGCCGAGGCGGCGCGGCGCCCCGAGATCGAGCGGGCCGAGCGCGAGGCCTTCGAGGCGCGCAAGCGGGAATTCCAGGCCGCGCTGCAGGGCATCCACGAGCAGGTCCGCCAGCGCGAACTGGTCCTCGCGGAGCTCGAGGCATCGCGCGCGTCGAAGGTCCGCGACATCGCGCTGGCGCGCGAGCGCGCGCGGCTCGGGGCCTCGCTGCTCAGCGGCAACCTGATCCCGCGCATCGAGTACATCCAGATGCAGCGCGACGTGGAGCGGCTGGACGGCGAGCTCGCCGTCACGATGCAGCAGATCCCCCGCGCGGAGGCCGCGATCGCCGAGATGCGCGAGCGCATCAAGGAGGAGCAGGTCAAGTTCCAGCGCCAGGCCTACGAGGAACTCGGGCGCGTCGAGGCCACGATCCAGCGCACGCGCGAGCTGCTCGCCGACGCGGTGGGGCAGCGCGTGCGCACGGAGATCCGCAGCCCCAGCGACGGCGTGGTCAAGAACGTGCGCTACACCACGGTCGGCGGCGTCGTGCGCGCCGGCGACCCGATCATGGAGGTCGTGCCGGCGGACGACACGCTCGTGGTCGAGGCCAAGCTGAACCCCGTCGACCGTGGCTATGTGCGCGAGGGCCAGCGCGCGGTGGTCAAGGTCACGGCCTACGACTACGTCCGCTACGGCGCGCTCGAGGGGAAGGTCGCGCTGATCGCGGCGGATTCGACGACGGAGAACTCGGGCGGCGTCTTCTTCCGCGTCGTCGTCGAGACGCAGGGGCATCTCGGCGAGAAGCCCGGGGACTACCCGGTCGTCGCGGGCATGCAGGCGAGCGTGGACATCCATACCGGCGCGCGCAGCGTGATCGACTATCTCGTGCGCCCGGTCCTCAAGCTCCGGCACGAGGCCTTCCGCGAGCGTTGATCGCCGCGCCCGCCGTCAGGCGGCGTCCATCCAGTCCCGCTCGGCGATGCGGCGGCGGTAGACCGCGTACATCGAGCCGAAGCCATGGGCCTCGCCGATCGGCTCGAGCAGCGCCAGCGCGTCGGAGGCCTCGTCCCATCGCCCCGCATCGGCGTGGTCGAGCATCATCTCGTGGGCGCGCGCCCAGCCCGCGAATTCCTCGCTGCGGGCAAGCACCTCGTCCCCGACGACCGTGTAGACACGAAGAGCCTGTCCGCGGCCCTTCACGTGGATGTCGCCGAGGCGGAGCACCGCGAAGGTGCCGGCCCGCTCGATCGTGGTCTCCGCCACCACGTTGTCGACGCCGAAGGACTTGCTCTGGGACTCCAGCCGCGCCGCGACGTTCACCGGGTCGCCCAGCGCGGTGTATTCGCGCCGCGTCTCGCCACCCACGTTCCCGACCGAGCAGATGCCGGTTCCCACGCCCATGCCGATCCGCACCTGCCGGTCGGTCGCCCGTGCCTGGCCCGCGGCCGCCGCGGCCTCCGCCTCGCGCGCGATGGTCTCGTTCAGCGCGGCGATCTCCCGGCGGATCCCGAGGATGGCGAGGCAGGCGTTGCGCGCATGGTCGGGGTCGTCCAGCGGCGCGTTCCAGAACGCCATCGCGGCGTCGCCGATGTACTTGTTGATCGTGCCGTTGCGGTCGACGATCGCCTGCGTCGTGGGCCCCAGATAGCGGTTTGTGTAGCGCAGCAGTTCCTGCGCATCCATCGACTCGCTGATCGTCGTGAAGTCGCGCATGTCGGTGAAGAGGATCGTGATCTCGCGGCGCTCGCCGCCGAGGCGCACGCCCTCCGGGTCCTTCACGAGCCGGTCCACCAGCGCGGGCGCCATGTAGTGGCTGAAGGTGGAGCGGATGGCGCGGCGCTTGCGCTCCTCGACGCGGTAGTTGGAGTAGATCAGGTAGCCGGCGAGCAGCGCGAGGCCGAGCGCCGGGAGGAGCGCGTCGTAGAGCTCGCCCCGGTCCGAGAAGAAATGCCAGGCGCCGAAGCCCATCGAGCCGAGCAGCGCCGGCAGGCCAAGGCCGGTGAAGCGCGCGCCGATCGCGGGAATGACGGCGATGAGCACGAGGCCGACCAGGAGGAAGCCGCCGACCTCGATGCCGTCGGCATGGGCGGGCCGCGTCAGCAGGCCGCCCTGCAGGATGCCCTCGAGGATCATCGCGTGGACCTCGACGCCGGGAAGCGCGCGCTCGAGCGGCGTGGTCTTGAGGTCGTGGAGGCCGACGGCCGAGGTGCCGAACAGCACGATCTTCCCGGCGAGCGCGTCCGGGGCGACGCGCCCCTCGAGCAGGTCGATCGCCGGCACGTAGCGCGATGGCTCGTGGCGGCGCGCATGCGGCCAGAGGCGGCCGCGGGCGTCGACCGGGATGGTGAAGCCTCCCATCCCCAGCTCCAGGATGCCCGTCCCGTCGGCGCGGATGCGGAAGGTGGTCTCGCCGGAGGCGACGCGCAGCATCTCCAGGGACAGCGCGGGATAGAGGTCGCCGCGCGCCTGGATCATCGCGGGCACGCGGCGGACGATGCCGTCGGGCTCCGGGTTCAGGGTGAAGACGCCGCGGCCGGGCGCGGCCTGCTCGAAAAGGTCGAGGTTGCGGACGAGGCCGGCGTAGTCGGGGAGGAAGGCGCGCGCCGAGGTGCCGAACTCCGCGACCGGCGTGCGGATCGGGGCGCGGTCCGCGCCCGAGCCGGCATCGGGCACGCCGGTCTGGCCGAGCACGATGCGCGAGCGCGAGAGGATCCCGGCGAGGACGCGGTCATGGTCGGGCAGGGCGCGCAGCAGCGCCGACATGTCCGGCCTTTCCTCGCCGAGCCGCTCCGCGAGGCGCGCGGGCGACGTGCGGTCGGGCTCGGCGAGCACGATGTCCATGCCGATGACGACGGCGCCGGCCTGGCCGACGCGCATGATCAGCTCGGCCATCGTGTCGCGCGGCCACGGCCATTGGCCCAGCGCGCGCAGGCTCTTCTCGTCGATGTCCACGACCTTCACGACGATGTCGCGGCGCTGCTCCGGCGCGAGCTGCTGCATGAGGTCGAAGCCGCGCAGCTGAAGGATCTCGAGGAAGGGCGGGTTGAGCATGCGCAGCGCGACGAGCGACAGCAGCAGCAGGGTGGCGGTGAGCCTGCCGGAGCCGATGGCGTCGAGGCGCGCGAGCAGGCTACGCATGCGTCGGCTTCCCTTGCGCGCCCAGCGCCTCGAACGCCTTCGCCAGTTCCGCGAGCGGCGCCGACCAGTCGCCATGCTCGCGCTGGCGGAAGACGCGCATCGTCGGGTACCAGGGCGTCGCGCTTCCGGCGATGCCCCAGCGCCAGTCCGGCGCCGCGGGCAGGAGCATCCATACGGGCTTGCCCATCGCGCCGGCCAGGTGCGCGATCGAGGTGTCGACGGCGACGACGAGGTCGAGGCGGGCGAGCATCGCGGCGCTGTCGGCGAAGGAGAACAGGCGGCTGCCGGCATCGAGCATCAGCCCCGCGGCGTCGATCCTCTCGAGGAGGCTGTCCGGGACCTGGCGCTGGAGCGAGACGACGCGCGCGCGGGGGTTGCCCGCGAGGAAGAGCAGTTGCTCCGCGGCGATGCTGCGGAAGCGGTCGTTGCCATGGTCCGGGTTGCCCGCCCAGGCGATGCCGACGGCCAGCCGGCCATCGTCGGGCAGCGCCAGCGGCGGCGGTCCCTCCGCGCGCAGGTAGGGCGCGCCCGGCCACCACGGTGCGTGCATGCCAAGGCGCATCGGCAGGTCGAGCAGCGGCACGATATGCGTGCAGCTTCCGGGCCCCTCGGGATGCGGGACGACCTCGATGCCGGGCAGGCTTGCGCGCAGCAGGCCGACGAGCGGCTCCTGGCAGCCGAAGCGCACGTGCCGCGCGCGCGCGGCGAGCGGGACGAGGTAGCGGCAGAAGTTGATGCTGTCGCCGAGGCCCTGTTCGGCATGGACGAAGATCGAGAGGTCGCCCGCGGGCTCGCCCTGCCAGCGCGGGAGCCTGGTGCGCGGCGGCGGGTTGTCGGCGCGCCGCCAGCGCACGGAGTAGGCCGGCCATGCCGCTTCCCACTCGCCGGCGAGGAAGAGCAGGCGCGAGCGCGCCATCAGCGCCTCGAGGTCGTCCGGCGCGGCGGCGAGGGCCGCCTCGACATGGGGGCGGGCTTCCTCGATCTGGCCGAGGGAGATCAGCGCCTGGCCGAGCTGGGCGTGGGTCGCGGGGCAGTCGGGCTCGCGCGCCAGGACCTCGCGCGCCGAGGCCACGATGCGCGCGTGCAGGCCAAGCGCGTTGGCCGCGAGCCCTGCATTGGCGCGCGCGGCGCGCAGCGAGGGCGAGAGCCTGAGCGCGAGGTCGAGATGGGCGAGCGCGGCCTCTGGCCGCTTGAGCTCGTAGAGCAGGGCCCCGTGGGCGTTGCGCAGCTCGGCGTCCGCAGGCGCGAAGGCGAGGGCGTCGGAGGTGACGCGCAGCGCCTCCGCCTTGCGGCCGAGGCGCTGGAGCGTCGCCGCGAGCTGGATCGAGGTCCGCGTCGCGCCGGGACGCGCGGCGAGGGAGCGGCGATAGGCGAGGATCGCGTCCTCGTCCCTGCCAGCGTCGCCGAGCGCGTTGCCCAGGTTGTGGTTGATGTCCGGGTCGTCCGGGTTCAGCGCGCGGGCGCGCTCGAGATGCCGGGTCGCCTCGTCGCGCCGGCCCAGCGCACGCAGGGTCACCGCGAGGTTGTTGAGGACGCGGGTGTCCTCGGGCGCCCTCGCGAGCAGGTCCTGCAGCCGGGCGAGCTCCGCCTCGCGGGGCGCGCCGGGCGAAGCGGGCGGCGTCGATATCGGGCCGGGGGCCCGCGCCGGGCGGCCCGGCCCCTTCGCCCGCTTCCTGCCCCCGGCGCGCATCTCCCTCGCGCGTGCCACGCGCTCAGAGGCCGAGGACGCCGGGCGTCAGCTGGCCCATCGCCTGGAGCAGCCGGTAGATCGCGCGACGACCGTCATAGGCGGCCTGGATGTAGTTGATCCGCGCGTTGTAGACCTCGTTCTCCGCGTCGAGGACGTTGATCGCGGTCTCGCGGCCCGCGCGGCGCAGCCGCTCGCGGGCGTCGAAGACCTCGGAGGCGATGTTGACCGCGTTCTCGAGCAGCTGGACGCGCTCGCGCGCGATCGCGAGCTCGTTCCAGGCGAGGCGCGTCTCCTCCGCGACCTTGCGGGTGGTCTGGCCATGGTTGCTCTGCGCGGCGCCGTGGAGCTGCGCGGCCTCGGACACCGCCGAACGCGTCTGGAAGCCGTTGAACAGCTCCCACGACACCTTCACGAAGGCGGCGAACTCGCGGCGCATGCCCTCGATGCCATCGACGTTGCGCTCGACCGAGTTGCGCGCGACCAGGTCGACGCGGGGGTAGTAGTCGGAGGCGGCGATGGTGCGACGCCGATCGGCGAGGTCGACCTGCATCGACGAGGCGATGCGGTTCGGGTTGCCGGATTCGGCGATGCGCAGCGCTTCCTCCAGCGTCGTGGGCAGTGCCGCCGCGGGGGCGAGCGGATCCGCCATGGTCGCGGGCGAGGCCGGCTTCCCGTAGAGCTGGACGTAGCGCGACATCGCGTCGTTGTGCTGGCCCTCGAAGGCGACGCGGCGCTCCTTGCCGAGTTGCAGGCGCGAGCGCGCGAAGAGGGCATCGACGGCCATGCCGCCGCCGCGCTGGACGCGCTCGCTCTCGAGGTTCAGCTGGCGCTGGATGGTCTGCTCGTTGCGCCGCGACATGTCGAGGAGCTGCGATGTGCGCAGCACGTCGAGATAGGTGGCGACGGCCTCGAACAGCACGGTCTGGCGGGTCGCCTCGAAGGTGCTGTCCTGGATGGCCGTCTGCGTGCGCGCGCTGTTGTACTGCTCGGGGCGGCGATAGCCGTCGAAGACGTTCTGGACGATCGAGAGGCTGACGCCGTCCTTGCGGTAGCGAGAGGCGTCGTTGCCCTGCGAGCGGCGCGTCGGGCTGTCGATGCGGTCCGGGCCAGAGTCCGCCTCGACCGAGAGGGTCGGCAGGAATGCGCCCCAGGCCTTGCGTTCGCCGTCGCGCGCCGCGTCGGCGTTTCGCTGCGCGGCGGCGATGCGCGGGTTCGTCTCGAGCAGGACGCGGATTTCCGCGGCCAGCGACTGCGCGTCCGCGCCGTGGCTGAGGCCGAGGGTTGCCGCGAGGGCCAGTACCGATAGCGATCGCCGCATGGATCCGTCCGGGATGGAGAGAATGCCCGACGAATATGCCCCATCGCCCCGGAACGGACCAAAGCTAAAAGACCGCGGCCACTGGCCTGCCGGTCAGGGCGCCTCGGCGATCGCCTTCGCGAAGAAGTCTCGGCCGCCGAAGTTCCCGGACTTCAGGGCGAGCGAGAGCGGCGTGCCGCCGAGCGCGGAGGTCCAGGGCACGCCGGGATCGATCTGCCTGCCGATGCGCAGTGCCTTCGCGCCCAGCGCGGAGACGACCGCGCCGGAGGTCTCGCCGCCGGCGACCACCAGCTTGCGCACGCCCTGGGCCACGAGGCCGGTGGCGAGGCGCGCCATCGCGTCCTCGACGAGCCCGGCCGCGCGCTCGCGCCCGAGCGCGGCCTGGGCTGCGGCGACCTCCTGCGGCGGCGCGCTCGCGTAGACGAGGACCGGGCCCGAGGGCAGGAGCGCGCGTGCCCAGTCGAGCGCGGCCTCGACCGCCGCCGGCCCGGCGAGCAGGTCGGCCGGCGCGAGCTTGCGCGCGGGATGGCGCGCGGCGAAGGCCTCGACCTGCGCGAGCGTGGCCGCCGAGCAGCTGCCGGCGAGGACCGCGGCATGGCCCGGGATCGATGGCAGGGCGTCGGCCGCGTCGTTGGCGCCGAGCAGGCCGCGGCGGCGCCAGGCCGCAGGCAGGCCGCGCGCGACGCCCGAGCCGCCGGTCGCGAGTTCCATGTCGGCGATCGCGTCCCCGATGGCGCGCAGGTGGCGGTCGCTGCAGGCGTCGACGATCGCGTGCGCGACGCCGGCCGCGCGCAGGGCATCGAGGCGCGCCGCGATGGCCGCCTCGCCGGCCTCGACGTCGGCGAAGGGCACGAGCCCGACCTTTCGCCGCGTCTGGCGCGAGAGCACCCGCACGAGGCTCGGGTCGCGCATCGGGGTCAGCGGATGGTCTCGCATCGGGGAATCGGAGAGCAGCGCGTCGCCGACGAAGAGATGGCCCTGGAAGACCGAGCGACCTGTCTCCGGGAAGGCGGGACAGGCGATGGCGAGCTTCGCGCCCAGCGCGTCGAGCAGGGCATCGGCCACGGGGCCGATATTGCCCTCGTCGGTCGAATCGAAGGTCGAGCAGTACTTGAAGAAGAAGCGGCGGGCGCCGGCGCCGCGCAGCCAGTCGAGGGCCGCCAGCGACTGGCCGACGGCGTCCTTCGCCGGGATCGTCCGCGACTTCAGCGCCACCACGATGGCGTCGGCGTCGGGGACCTCGAAGCCCGCTGGTGGCACGCCCACGGCCTGGACGGTGCGCATGCCGTCGCGCACCAGCGTGTTGCAGAGGTCGGTCGCGCCGGTCAGGTCGTCGGCGATCGCGCCGAGCAGGCAGGTCGAAGTCATCTTGCGTGGCTCCCGCGGTCGTCGCGCGTCATGCGTTTTGCGTTCGCGGCGCACGGCCGCTGCCTGTAATTTGTCGCGCCGGAAGGGCGCCGCCGGCAATCGGAACTTGGGCGCGGTGGAGGTAGGGCATGAAGGTCGCCGTCATCGGGCTTGGTTCGATGGGCATGGGCGTGGCGGCGTCGCTGCTGCGCGCGGGCCACGAGGTCGCCGGCTACGACGTGCGCGCCGAGGCCGGCGCGGCGCTCGCGCGGCTCGGTGGTCGCGCCTGCGCGAGCCCGGCGGAGGCCGCCTCCGGCGCGCAGGCCGCGATCCTGCTGGTGGTCAATGCCGCGCAGGTGGACGACGCGCTGTTCGGCGCCCATGGCGCGGCAGCGGCGATGGCGCCGGGCAGCGTCGTGCTGCAGAGCGCGACGGTGCCACCGGACTATCCCGAGGCCCTTGGCAGGCGGCTCGCCGAGCACGCGCTGCTGCTGGTGGACGCGCCGGTCTCCGGCGGCGCGGTGGGCGCGCAGTCGGGCAAGCTCACGATCATGGCCTCGGGCGCGCCCGAGGCCTTCGCGGCCTGCGAGCCGGTCCTCGCGGCGATCGCGGCCAAGGTCTACCGGCTCGGCGACCGTCCGGGCCCCGGATCGCAGGTGAAGCTCGTGAACCAGCTGCTGGCCGGCGCGCATATCGCCGTGGCCGCCGAGGCCATGGCGCTCGCCATCCGCCTCGGGGCCGACCCGCGCGCCGTCTACGAGGTGATCACCAACAGCGCCGGCGGGTCCTGGATGTTCCAGAACCGCATGGCGCACGTGCTGGACGGCGACTATGCGCCGCGCTCCGCCGTCAACATCTTCGTCAAGGACCTGGGCATCGTGCTCGAGGCCGCGAAGAAGAACCTCTTCCCGACGCCGATGGCGGCGACCGCCCACCAGCTCTTCACCATGGCGGCGGCGCATGGGCATGGCGGCGAGGACGATGCCGCCGTTATCAAGGTGTTCAGCGCGCTGGCGGGTATCGAGCTGCCCGCGCCCGCGCCGCCGGGCGATCCCGCCGCCAAGGCCTGAGGAGGAGCAGATGCCCCGTTTCGCCGCGAACCTCTCGATGATGTACCAGGAGCATGCGTTCCTGGACCGCTTTGCCGCCGCGGCCGCGGATGGCTTCCGCGCCGTCGAGTTCCTCTTCCCCTACGCGCATCCCGCGGCCGAGGTCGCGGCGCGGCTGCGCGGCGCCGGCCTCGCGAACGTGCTCTTCAACTTCCCGCCGGGGAACTGGGACGCGGGCGAGCGCGGCATGGCTGCCATCCCCGGGCGGGAGGCGGAGTTCGCGTCGACGGTCGCCAAGGCGCTCGAGTACGCCATGGTCCTCGACTGCCCGCGCCTGCACGTCATGGCCGGCATCCCGTCTCCCGGCGCGGACCGCGCGGCCTGCCGCGCGACCTATGTCGCCAACCTGCGCCTCGCGGCGACCGAAGCGGCGAAGGCGGGCAGGGAGCTGCTGATCGAGCCGATCAACACCCGCGACATGCCGGGCTATTTCCTGAACCGGCAGGACGAGGCGCATCGCATCCGCGAGGAGGTCGGCGCGCCGAACCTCAAGGTGCAGCTCGACCTCTACCATTGCCAGATCATGGAGGGCGACCTCGCGGCGAAGATCCGCCGCGACATCGCGCATGTCGGGCACGTACAGGTGGCCGGGGTCCCGGAGCGGCACGAGCCCGACCGCGGCGAGGTGAACTTCCCGTTCCTGTTCGACCTGCTCGACGAGGTCGGCTATCGCGGCTGGATCGGCTGCGAGTACAGGCCGCGCGCGGGCAGCAGCGCCGGGCTTGGCTGGGTCCGCCGCTGGCTCTGAGCCGGCGGGCCTCCGGCACGGTGGACAAGCGTCCCTGCGTCGATCAACTTGCGCGCCCCATGTCCGGCGCCATCGACGACAAGCCCGTTCTCCGCGTGGAAGGCCTATCGGTCGAGTTCCGCGTGCGCGGCGCGTGGTGGCCGGCCGTGCGCGGGCTCTCCTTCGACGTGGCCCGCAACGAGACGCTCGCACTGGTCGGCGAGTCCGGATGCGGGAAGAGCATCACGGCGCTGTCCGTGATGGGGCTCGTGCCGAGGCCGCAGGGCCGTATCGGCTCCGGGCGGATCCTTTTCGAGGGCCGCGATGTCGCCGCGATGCGGGAGGACGAGCTCGAGCGCCTGCGCGGCGACCGCATGGCGATGATATTCCAGGAGCCGATGACGTCGCTGAACCCCGTGCTCAGCGTCGGGTTCCAGGTCTCGGAGGCGCTGCGCGTCCATCGCGCGATCGACGCCGCGACGGCGGACGCGGAGGCGCTGCGCCTGCTGGAGGAGGTCAAGATCCCCTCCGCGCGCCGGCGCTTCGCGGACTACCCGCACCAGTTCTCGGGCGGCATGCGCCAGCGCGTGATGATCGCCATGGCGATCGCGCTCAAGCCGGCGCTGCTCCTTGCCGACGAGCCGACCACGGCGCTCGACGTGACGATCCAGGCCCAGGTGCTGGGCCTGCTCGCGGACCTCAAGTCCGCGCAGGGCATGTCGATGCTGTTCATCACCCACAACCTCGGCGTCGTGGCGGCGATCGCGGACCGCGTCGCCGTCATGTACGCGGGCGAGATCGTCGAGATCGCGCCCGTCGCGCGCATCTTCTCCGGCCCGGTCCATCCCTATACCGAGGCGCTGTTCCGCGCGATCCCGCGCATCGACCGCGAGGAACAAGCGCTCGACGCGATCGCCGGGCAGGTGCCGCCGATCGACCGCATGCCGGCGGGCTGCCGCTTCGCCCCGCGCTGCCCGGCGCGGCGGCCGTCCTGCGAGGCGTCGTCGCAGGCGCTGGTCGAGGTCGCGCCCGGGCATTCGGTGCGCTGCGGCGTGCGCGCGCCGGCCGGCGCGCGGGCGGCGTGAGATGATCTGGTACGTCTCCAAGCGCCTCCTCGCCGCGATGCCGACCCTGGTCGCGGTGCTGACGGTCGTGTTCGTGATCGTCCGGATCATCCCCGGCGACCCGGCGCTGACCGTGCTCGGCGACCAGGCGACGCCGCAGGCGCTCGCCGCGCTGCGCGAGAAGCTCGGGATCGACAAGCCGCTGCTCGCGCAATACTTCGACTTCATCACGGCCGCGCTCACCGGCGACCTCGGCCGCTCGCTGGTCTCCGGCCGCCCGGTGATCCAGGAGGTCGTCGCGGTCCTTCCGCACACGCTCGACCTGACCATCTCTTCGCTCTTGCTCGGCACCGCGCTCGGCGTGCCGCTCGGCGTCTGGGCGGCGCTGCGCCGCAACCGCCTGGCCGACTACGTCATCCGCATCGTGTCGCTGGTCGGCCTTTCCTTCCCGGTCTTCGTGTCGGGGATCTTCCTGCTCATGGTCTTCGCGCTGCACTACCGGCTTTTCCCGGTGATCGGCACGTCCGACCTCTCGGACCTTGGGGACCGCACCTGGAAGCTGGTGCTGCCGACGATCACGCTCGGCCTGGTGATGGTCGCCTACATCACGCGCGTCACGCGCTCGGCCATGCTGCAGGTCCTGTCCGAGGACTACGTGCGCACCGCCCGCGCGAAGGGCGTGCCGGCGCGGCTGGTGATCAGGCGCCACGCGCTGCGCAACGCGCTCATCCCGGTCGTGACCGTCGTCGGCCTCTATCTCGGCATCAACATCGGCAACTCGGTGCTGACGGAGATCGTCTTCAACCGCCCCGGCCTCGGCAAGGTCATCGTGACGGCGCTGAACCAGCGCGACTACGCGATGCTCCAGGGCCTCATGGTCATCTACTGCTTCCTGATCGTCGTCACGAACCTGCTGACCGACCTGGCCTATGGCCTGATCGACCCGCGGGTGAAGCAGGCATGACCATGCGCATCCTCGCCCGCCTGTTCCAGGTCTTCGGGACGAACAAGACGTCCTGGGTCGGCCTCGCCATGTTCGTGGCGATCTGCGCGATGGCGCTGCTCGCGCCCTGGATCGCCGGCACGGACCCGCTCGAGCAGGACATCATCGCGAAGCTGCGCCCACCCTCGGCCGAGCACTGGTTCGGCACCGACGAGTTCGGCCGCGACGTCTATGCCCGCCTGGTCTGGGGCGCGCGCATCTCGCTCTCGGTCTCGGTCTCCGCGATCACGCTGGCGCTGGTGGTCGGCGGCACGATCGGCCTGGTCTCGGGCTATGTCGGCGGGCGCTTCGACATGCTCGTGATGCAGGTGATGGACATCCTGCTGTCCTTCCCCGCGCTGATCCTCGGGCTGATCATCGTCGCGCTGCTGGGGCCCAGCCAGGCCAACCTGATCGTGGCGATCGCGCTGACCGCGCTCGCGCCCTTCGCGCGCATCGCCCGCGCGCCGACGCTGATCGTGAAGGAGCGCCAGTTCGTGGAGGCCGGTCGCGCGCTCGGCTTCGGCCATGCGCGCATCCTCTTCGTCCACGTCCTGCCGAACATCCTCTCCGAGGTGCTGGTGATGGCGTCGCTCTGGATGGCGACGGCCGTGCGCGTCGAGGCCTCGCTGAGCTTCATCGGCCTGGGCGTTCGCCCGCCGACGCCGACATGGGGCGGCATGATCCGCGACGGCTTCGAGAACATCCTCGACGCGCCCTGGCTGTGCATCTATCCGGGCCTCGCCATCCTCGCGCTGATCTTCTCGCTGAACATGCTCGGCGACGGCCTGCGCGACGCCACCGACCCGAAGCTGCGTGGCGAATGACCGATCCCGTCCTCACCGTGCGCGGCCTGCGCAAGCACTTCGCCACCGGCGGCGGCCTGTCGCGCGCCGCCGCCGTGACCGTGCGCGCCGTCGACGGCATCGGCTTCGAGGTCGGCGCGGGCGAGGCCTTCGGCATCGTCGGCGAATCCGGTTGCGGCAAGTCGACGGCGGGGCGGGCGATCCTGCGGCTGATCGAGCCCGACGCGGGAGAGATCGTCTATCGCGGCCAGGACGTGCGCGCCGCGTCCGGCGCCGCGCTGCGCGCGCTGCGCCGCAAGCTGCAGATCGTCTTCCAGGATCCGTATTCCTCCCTGAACCCGCGTCGCAGCATCGGCCGCGCGCTGGCCGAGCCCATCGAGGTGCACGGCATCGCCGGCTCCGCGCAGGAGGTGCGCGCGCGCGTGGCCTCGCTGCTCGAGGAGGTCGGGCTGCCTGCCGACGCCGCCGAGCGCTATCCGCACGAGTTCTCCGGCGGGCAGCGCCAGCGCATCGGCATCGCGCGCGCGCTGGCGCTGGAGCCCGAGTTCATCGTGGCCGACGAGGCGGTCTCGGCGCTGGACGTGTCGGTGCAGGCGCAGGTCATCAACCTGATGCGCCAGTTGCAGCGCGACCTGAAGCTGACCTACCTGTTCATCTCGCACAACCTGGCGGTGGTGCGCCATGTGTCCGACCAGGTCGGCGTGATGTACCTCGGCCGGCTGGTGGAACTGGCCGACAAGGCGGACCTGTTCTCGCAGCCGCGCCATCCGTACACGCGCATGCTGCTCGACGCGATCCCGGACATCCAGATGTCGGGCCGTCAGCGCACGCCGGTGCAGGGCGAGGTGCCCAACCCGCTGCAGCCGCCCACCGGCT
>JBEGVV010000216.1:0-6587 GCA_041178225.1 Pseudomonadota bacterium
CCAAACCTCATGCAGGACTTTTGCTGAAATGGGATTTCCGTCGCCCCAGGGCCTTTACGATCCGCGCAATGAACATGACGCCTGCGGCGTGGGCTTCGTCGCCCATATCAAAGGCGCCAAAAGTCATGCGATCGTAGGGCAGGCTCTGGAAATCCTGCGCAATCTCGACCACCGCGGCGCGGTTGGCGCGGATCCGCTGCTGGGTGACGGCGCCGGCATCCTGATCCAGTTGCCCGACCAGCTGTTCCGCAAGTGGGCGGCAGCCGAGGGCAAGGACCTTCCCGCCCCCGGCGATTATGCCGTGGCAATGTGCTTCCTCCCGCAGGACGACGCCGCGCGCGCCTTCGTGACTGAAAGCCTCGAGACCTTCATCGCCAAGGAAGGCCAGGAACTGATCGGCTGGCGCGATGTGCCCACCACCCTCGACGGGCTGGGCAAGACCGTGATCGAATCGATGCCGGTGATCCGCCAGTGCTTCGTGAAGCGCGGTGCGGGGACCGAGGATCAGGACGCGTTCGAGCGCAAGCTGCTCGCCATCCGCAAGCAGACCCAGAACCCGCTGGCCGAACTCGCGCTGAAGCATGACCTGCCGGGCGTGACCCAGCTCTACATGCCCAGCTTCTCGACCCGCACCATTGTCTACAAGGGCCTCTTGCTGGCGACCCAGGTCGGCTCGTTCTTCGACGATCTGCGCGATCCCGATTGCGTCTCGGCGCTCGGCCTTGTCCACCAGCGGTTCTCGACCAATACCTTCCCCAGCTGGAAGCTGGCGCACCCGTTCCGGTTCATCGCCCATAACGGCGAGATCAACACCGTGCGCGGCAACGTCAACTGGATGTACGCGCGCCGCCGCATGATGGAGTCCGAGCTGCTCGGCCCGGACCTCGACAAGATGTGGCCGCTGATCCCGCACGGCCAGTCGGACACGGCCTGCCTCGACAACGCGCTCGAGCTGCTGGTCGCGGGCGGCTACTCGCTCTCGCACGCGATGATGATGCTCATCCCGGAGGCCTGGGCCGGCAACCCGCTGATGGATGCGAGGCGCAAGGCCTTCTACGAGTACCACGCCGCGCTGATGGAGCCCTGGGACGGGCCCGCCTCGATCGCGTTCACCGACGGCCGGCAGATCGGCGCGACGCTCGACCGCAACGGCCTGCGGCCCGCGCGCTTCCTCGTGACCTCCGACGACCGCGTGGTCATGGCCTCCGAGTCCGGCGTCCTGCCGATCCCGGAGGACCGGATCGTCCGCAAGTGGCGCCTGCAGCCCGGCAAGATGCTGCTCATCGACCTCGAGCAGGGCCGCATCGTCGAGGACGAGGAGCTCAAGCGGAACCTCTCCGAGGCGCAGCCCTATGCCGAGTGGCTCAAGGCGACGCAGTACAAGCTCGAGGAGCTGAGCGCGATCCCCGAGGCCGCGCCGCAGGCGCCCGCCAACGACGCCTCGGCGCTGCTCGACCGCCAGCAGGCCTTCGGCTACACGCAGGAGGACCTGCAGTTCTTCCTCGAGCCGATGGCCAAGGAGCCGGACGACCCGATCGGCTCGATGGGCGCCGACACGCCGATCGCGGTGCTGTCGCGCAAGCCCAAGCTGCTCTTCAACTACTTCAAGCAGAACTTCGCGCAGGTCACCAACCCGCCGATCGACCCGATCCGCGAGGAGCTGGTGATGTCGCTGGTCTCGATGATCGGGCCGCGGCCCAACCTGCTCGGGCGCCAGGCCGGCACGCACAAGCGGCTCGAGGTGTCGCAGCCCGTGCTGACCAACGCCGAGCTCGAGAAGGTGCGCTCGATCTCCGAGCTGCTCGACGGCGCGTTCCGCACGGCGACGATCGACACGACCTGGGCCGCCGCCGATGGCGCCGAGGGCATGGAGCGCGCGCTCGAGCGGCTCTGCGCGCGGGCAGTCGACGAGGTACTCGCCGACAACAACATCCTCATCCTCTCCGACCGCGCGGTGAGCGCCGAGCGCATCGCCATCCCGTCGCTGCTCGCGACGGCGGCCGTGCACCACCACCTGATCCAGCGCGGCCTGCGCACGCAGACCGGGCTTGTCGTGGAGACGGGCGAGGCGCGCGAGGTCCACCACTTCTGCTGCCTCGCCGGCTTCGGCGCCGAGGCGGTCAATCCCTACCTCGCCTTCGAGACGCTCGAGCAGCTGCGCGTCCAGAACGGGCTGCCGATCAAGTCCTACGAGGTGCAGAAGAACTTCATCAAGGCCGTCGGCAAGGGCCTGCTGAAGGTGATGTCCAAGATGGGCATCTCCACCTACCAGTCCTATTGCGGCGCGCAGATCTTCGACGCGGTCGGGCTGTCCTCGGCCTTCGTCGAGAAGTACTTCACCGGCACCGCGACCACGATCGAGGGCGCGGGCTGGCGCGAGATCGCCGAGGAGACCGTGCGCCGCCACCGCGACGCCTTCGGCGACAGCCCGGTCTACCGCAACCTGCTGGACCCGGGCGGGGACTACGCCTTCCGCCTGCGCGGCGAGGACCATGCCTGGACGCCGGCGAGCGTGTCGCAGCTGCAGCACGCGGTGCGCGGCAACAGCGCGCCCGACTACGAGGAGTTCGCGCGCTCGATCAACGAGCAGAGCGAGCGCCTGCTGACGATACGCGGGCTGATGGAGTTCCGCTGGGCCGACGCGCCCGTGCCGCTGGACGAGGTCGAGCCCGCGAAGGACATCGTGCGGCGCTTCGCCACCGGCGCGATGAGCTTCGGCTCGATCAGCCGCGAGGCGCATACCACGCTGGCGATCGCGATGAACCGCATCGGCGGCAAGTCGAACACCGGCGAGGGCGGCGAGGAGGCGGATCGCTTCAAGCCGCTGCCCAACGGCGATTCGATGCGCTCGGCGATCAAGCAGGTCGCCTCGGGCCGCTTCGGGGTGACCGCCGAGTACCTCGTCAACGCCGACGACATCCAGATCAAGATGGCGCAGGGCGCCAAGCCCGGCGAGGGCGGCCAGCTGCCCGGCCACAAGGTCGACCGCAACATCGCGCGGGTGCGGCACTCGACGCCGGGCGTCGGGCTGATCAGCCCGCCGCCGCACCACGACATCTACTCGATCGAGGACCTCGCGCAGCTCATCCACGACCTCAAGAACGTCAACACCGCGGCGCGCATCTCGGTGAAGCTCGTCTCCGAGGTCGGCGTCGGCACGGTCGCGGCGGGCGTCAGCAAGGCGCGCGCCGACCACGTGACGATCTCCGGCTTCGAGGGCGGCACGGGCGCCTCGCCGCTCACCTCGCTGACGCATGCCGGCTCGCCCTGGGAGATCGGCCTCGCCGAGACGCAGCAGACGCTGGTGCTCAACGGCCTGCGTGGCCGCATCGCCGTCCAGGTCGATGGCGGCCTGCGCACCGGGCGCGACGTCGCGATCGGCGCGCTGCTCGGCGCCGACGAGTTCGGCTTCGCCACCGCGCCGCTCATCGCCGCGGGCTGCATCATGATGCGCAAGTGCCACCTCAACACCTGCCCGGTGGGCGTGGCGACGCAGGACCCGGTCCTGCGCAAGCGCTTCACCGGCCAGCCCGAGCACGTGATCAACTACTTCTTCTTCGTCGCCGAGGAGCTCCGCCACATCATGGCGCGGCTGGGCTTCCGCAGGCTGGACGAGATGATCGGCCGGGTCGACCGCCTCGACACGCGCCGTGCCCTCGACCACTGGAAGGCGCGCGGCATCGACCTGTCGCGCATCCTGCACCAGCCGGCGGCGCGCAAGGGCGTGGCCATCCGCAACAGCGAGCGCCAGGAGCACGGTCTCGACAGGGCGCTGGACCGCGACCTCATCGCGGCCGCGGGCCCCGCACTCGAGCGAGGCGAGCGCGTCGCGATCGAGCGCGAGGTGCGGAACGTCAACCGCTCCGTCGGCGCGATGCTGTCTGGCGAGGTGGCGCGGCGCCACGGCCATGCCGGCCTGCCGCCCGACACGATCTCCATCCGCATGAAGGGCACCGCCGGGCAGAGCTTCGGCGCGTTCCTCGCGCGCGGCGTGTCGCTCGAGCTCTCCGGCGACGGCAACGACTATGTCGGCAAGGGCCTGTCCGGCGGGCGCATCGTCGTGCGCCAGCCCGCGGGCGTGCGCCGCGACCCGACGCGCAACATCATCGTCGGCAACACCGTCCTCTACGGCGCGATCGCGGGCGAGGCCTATTTCGAGGGCGTCGCCGGCGAGCGCTTCGCCGTGCGCAACTCCGGCGCGGTCTGCGTCGTCGAGGGCACGGGCGACCACGGCTGCGAGTACATGACGGGCGGCGTGGTGGTCGTGCTCGGGGAGACCGGGCGCAACTTCGCCGCCGGCATGTCCGGGGGCGTGGCCTATGTCCACGACCCGAAGGGCCGCTTCCGCGCGCTGTGCAACCCGGCGATGGTCGAGCTCGAGCCCGTGGGCGAGCCCTCGGGCGAGGGCGCGGGCGAGGCTGGCGCGCCGCTCGCGGCGTCGCCCTCCGTCGACGACGCCGGCATGGGCGACATGCTGCGCTTCGACGCCGAGCGGCTGCGCATCCTCGTCGAGCGGCACGCGGCCTTCACCGGCTCCGCGCGCGCCCGCGAGATCCTCGCCGACTGGGACGCCGCGCGCGCCCAGTTCGTCAAGGTCATGCCGAAGGACTATCGTCGCGCCCTGCGCGACCTCCGCGACGCCGCCTCGCGCGCCGCCGCGGAGTGAAGACGCAACCCTGAAAGAGCCGGAGCCGGACCATGGGCCTGCCCACGGGTTTCCTCGAGATCGCGCGACAGGATCGTCCCTACGAGAAGGTCGAGAAGCGCCTGAAGACCTGGAAGGAGTTCGTCCTTCCGATGTCGGCCGACGAGATCGGCCGCCAGGGCGCGCGCTGCATGGATTGCGGCATCCCGTTCTGCCACAACGGATGCCCGGTCAATAACCTGATCCCCGACTGGAACGACCTCGTGCGCCGCGGCAAGTGGCAGCAGGCGCTCGAGATGCTGCACTCCACCAACAACTTCCCGGAGTTCACGGGCCGCATCTGCCCGGCGCCCTGCGAGGCGTCCTGCACGCTCAACATCGACGACAGCCCGGTGACCATCAAGTCGATCGAGTGCGCGATCGTCGACCGAGGCTGGCAGGAGGGCTGGGTCGTCCCGCAGCCGCCCGCGCGCCGCACCGGCAAGCGCGTCGCCGTGATCGGCTCCGGCCCCGCGGGCCTCGCCTGCGCGCAGCAGCTCGCGCGCGCCGGCCACGCCGTGACGCTGTTCGAGAAGGCCGACCGCATCGGCGGGCTGCTGCGCTACGGCATCCCGGACTTCAAGATGGAGAAGCACCTCATCGACCGCCGCGTGCGGCAGATGGAGGCCGAGGGCGTCGAGTTCCGCACCGGCGTGGAGGTCGGCGCGACGATCTCCGTGAAGTCGCTGCTCGAGGGCTACGACGCGGTCGCCATGACCGGCGGCGCCGAGGTGCCGCGCGACCTGCAGGTCCCGGGGCGCGAGCTCTCCGGCATCCACTTCGCGATGGACTTCCTCACGCAGCAGAACCGTCGCGTCGCCGGCGACGACGAGGCGCGCGCCGCGCCGCGTGGCACGATCAGCGCCAAGGGCAGGCACGTCGTCGTCATCGGCGGCGGCGATACCGGCTCGGACTGCGTCGGCACGTCCAACCGCCACGGCGCGGCCTCGGTCACGCAGCTCGAGGTCATGCCGCAGCCTCCCGAGAAGGAGGACAAGGCGCTGACCTGGCCCGACTGGCCGCTCAAGATGCGTACCTCCTCCTCCCACGAGGAAGGATGCGAGCGCGACTTCGCCGTGCTGACGAAGCGCGCGCTCGGCGAGGGTGGCAGGCTGCGCGCGCTGGAATGCGTGCGCGTCGAGTGGCGCAAGGGCGCCGACGGGCGCATGGCCATGCAGGAGGTCGCGGGCAGCGCCTTCGAGCTGAAGGCCGACCTCGTGCTCCTCGCCATGGGCTTCGTCGGCCCGCGCAGGCCCGGCCTCGTCGAGCAGGCGGGCGTCGAGCTCGACGCGCGCGGCAACGTCAAGGCCGACACCAGCGCCTACCGCACCTCGGTGCCGCGCCTCTTCGCGGCCGGCGACATGCGCCGCGGCCAGTCGCTGGTCGTCTGGGCGATCCGCGAGGGCCGCCAATGCGCCCGCGCGATCGACGAGAGCCTGATGGGCGCGAGCCAGCTGCCGCGCTGAATCCCGCTAAAATCCGATCCAGACAACTATTTCCGGTCGGAAATAGTTGTCTGGATCGGATTTCTCAGGCGGCGGGGACGCGGTCCGGCGACAGGACGAGGTTGCGCTCCAGCGCGCCGCCCGGCGGCACCAGCACGATGCCCGGGCGCCGCGCGAGGTCGCCATCGTCGCCGATCCCCGGCGCGAAGCCCTGCCAGGGCTCGATGCAGAGGTACGGCGCGCCCGGCTTCGTCCAGATGCCGAGATGCGGGCAGTCGGGGAAGTCGACGCGCAGGCCGTGCATCCCCGGGACGCCGAACCAGGCGCGGCGGCTCGCCAGACGGTCCATGATGAGCGCATCGGCCGCGAAGAGCTGGTCGTCGAGGCGCAGCGTCTCGCCATCCACCGGCGTCGGCAGGCCCGAGGGATGGCCAAGGCCGTCGGCGTCGATCGAGCGG
>JBEGVV010000217.1:0-3006 GCA_041178225.1 Pseudomonadota bacterium
CGGAACCGGCTCCTCCCCCGTCCGCGCGGCAGCGCGGGTGGGGGAGGTGGCGCGCGCCGCAAGGCGCGCGACGGAGGGGGCAGGGGTCCTCCGCTCGGCGAGCGGTCGGTGCGCGGCGCGAGCGGCGTTTCACCGCCAGAGCCGCCGCTTCGCTCCCGGCCTCCAGCACCATTGCCCTCCCCGTCGCCGCGCTGCCGCGCGGCGCCACCCCTCCCATCCGCGCTGCGCGCGGACGGGAGGGGAGCGTGGTCGTCCCATCCGCGCAGGCGCATGGACGGGAGGGGAGCGTGGTCGTCCCATCCGTGCCGGCGCGCGGACGGGAGGGGAGCGTGGAAGTGGAAGGGAGAGGAGCGGCGAAGAGTGGCGGAACCGGCTCCTCCCCCGGCCGCGCGGCAGCGCGGGTGGGGGAGGTGGCGCGCGCCGCAAGGCGCGCGACGGAGGGGGCATGTGTCCCTTGCTCGGCGAGCGGTCGGTGCGGGATGCGATCAGGGTTCCACCGCCAGAGCCCTCGCTCCGCTCCAGGCCTCCAGCACTCATGCCCTCCCCGTCGCCGCGCTGCCGCGCGTCGCCACCCCTCCCATCCGCGCTGCGCGCGGACGGGAGGGGAGCGTGGTTCCCTCCATCCTCTTCTTGGCGCGGACGGGAGGGAGCGTGGCCGCTCCATCCGCGCAGGCGCGCGGACGGAAGGGGCGCCCGGTCGATAGACCCCCGCTGGCCTCAGCCTTCCTTGACGACGTTGCGCAGCGTGCCGACGCCGGTGATCTCGATCTCGGCGACGTCGCCGGGCTTCATGAACTCCGGCGGGGTGCGCGCGGCGCCGACGCCGCCAGGCGTGCCGGTGACGATCACGTCGCCGCCCTCGAGCGGGACGAAGGTCGAGATGTAGGCGATCAGCGAGGGGATGTCGAAGATCAGCAGGTCGATGCCGGCCTGCTGCTTGACGACGCCGTTCACGCGCGTGGTCAGCGTCTGCTTCGTGATGTCGCCGACCTCGTCCTTCGTCACCATCCAGGGGCCGAAGCCGCCGGTGCCCGCGAAGTTCTTGCCCGGCGTGAACTGCGTGGTGTGGCGCTGGAAGTCGCGCACCGAGCCGTCGTGGTAGCAGGCATAGCCCGCGACATGGCCCATCGCCTTCTCGCGCGCGATGCGCCGCCCTCCGCGCCCGATGATCACCGCGAGCTCGCCTTCCCAGTCCAGCTTCTCGCTCTCCTTCGGCTTCACGAGCGGCTGGCCGTGGCCGACCTGGCTCGCCTGCATGCGCAGGAACAGCGTCGGGTGCGCGAACTCGGCGCTCTTGGTCTCGGCGCGGTGGTCCTTGTAGTTGAGGCCGACGCAGATGATCTTCCGCGCGTCGGGGATGACCGGCAGGTACTTCACCTTCTTGAGCGGCAGGTCGGCCTTCTTCGCCGCCTTCGCGACCTTGGCCAGCTCCGCGAGCGCGCCCGCGGCCAGCGCCGCGCGCAGCGTCGGGTACTTCTTGCCGAGGCGCTTGCCCAGGTCGACGACGCCGTCGCCGACCACGGCCCCGTAGCTCGCGTCCTTGCCGGACTGGAAGGTCAGGAATTTCATGTGCGTTCCCCTCGATGGCGCCGGCGACCCCGCGTCGCCCGGCGGCAGGACGATGGAGATTGGCCCGCGCGAGCGGCGCGGCCAAGGGGGGATTCGCCGGCGTGGCGACCGCGGGCGTTGATGCCGCCCGCCGGCAGGCGCTAGCGTCCGATGCGTCAACGGCACGGGGGAACCATCATGGGCGGGCAGCGGAATCTCGATCTCGGCGCGGCGCTGGCGGAGGCGGAGAAGCGCTTCGTGGAGGCGCATCCGAGGAGCGGCCGTCGCCACGACGACGCGCGCAAGGTCATGCCCGGCGGCAACACGCGCACGGTCATCTACTACCCGCCCTTCCCGGTGACGATCGCGCGCGGCGAGGGCTGCTTCGTGTGGGACCTCGACGGCAACCGCTACACCGACTTCGTGGCCGAGTACACGGCCGGCCTCTACGGCCACTCGGAGCCCGCCATCGTCGAGGCGGTGAAGGAGGCGCTGTCCGACGGCATCGTGCTGGGCGCGCCGAACCGCTACGAGGCCGAGCTCGCGCGCATCCTGGTCGAGCGCTTCCCCGCGCTCGAGCTCGTGCGCTTCACGAATTCCGGCACCGAGGCCAACCTCATGGCCGTCAGCGTCGCGCGCGTCTTCACCGGCCGCTCGAAGGTGCTGGTGATGAAGGGCGGCTACCACGGCGGCGTCTTCATCTTCTCGGGCAACGGCTCGCCGCTGAACGTGCCGTTCCCCTTCCTGCTCGCCGACTACAACGACGTCGAGGGCACGCGCGCGATGATCCGCGCCAACGCCGCCGACCTGGCCTGCGTCATCCTCGAGCCGATGCTCGGCGGCGGCGGCTGCATCCCCGCCTCGATGGAGTTCCTGCGCATGCTGCGCGAGGAGACGCGCAAGGCCGGCAGCCTGCTGGTCTTCGACGAGGTGATGACCTCGCGCCTCTCGCCCTCGGGGCTGCATGGCGCGCTGGGCATCGTCCCGGACCTCGTCACGCTCGGGAAGTACCTTGGCGGCGGCCTGTCCTTCGGCGCCTTCGGCGGCGCGGCCCGGATCATGGAGCGCTTCGACCCGGCGCGCCCCGACGCGCTCGCCCATGCCGGCACGTTCAACAACAACGTGCTGACGATGGCGGCGGGCGTCGCGGGCCTGACCAGGGTCCTGACGCCCGAGCGCTCGATCGCCTTCAACGCCGGCGGCGACGCGCTGCGCGCGCGCATGAACGCCGCGATCGAGAAGCGTGGCCTGCGCGTCCATGTCTCGGGCCGCGGCTCGATGATGAACGTGCATTTCGTGCGCGGGCCGGTGAACAGCCCGGCCGACTCGGCCGCGTCGTCGAAGGACTGGCTCAAGCTGCTGCAGCTCGAGATGCTCGCGCGCGGCTACTACATGACCTTCCGCGGCATGTTCGTGCTGTCGCTGCCGCACGGGAAGGCCGAGCTCGACGGCTTCGCC
>JBEGVV010000218.1:0-21820 GCA_041178225.1 Pseudomonadota bacterium
GCGAGGATGCCGACCGAGCGCGAGAGCACGAAGAGGCCCCGGCAGAGCTGCGGCGCGAAGCCGAGCTCGGCGAAGATGACCGCCGTGGCGCCGTCGATGTTCATCGGCACGAGCCGGCCGCCGCGGCGGCGCGCGATCGCGGCCTCCACGGCGCGGCCGATCGCGGCGAAGCGCCCCTCGACGACGCCCGCGGCCACGGCCTCGTCGACCAGCGCGAGCAGCCGCGGCGCGCGCGGATCGACGGGATGGAACCGGTGCCCGAAGCCGGGGACATGGCTGGTGCCCGCGGCCCTGGCCTCGTCGAGCGCGGCGTCGACCGCCGCGGCGAGCGCCGCCCCGTCGCGCGCTTGCCCATGCGCGAGCCTGGCGTCGATCGCGGCGTAGAACGCGACGCATTGCTCGCCCGCGCCGCCATGCACGTCGCCCAGGACGTTGGCGGCGGAGGCCATCGCGTTGTTGATGCCGACGCCGCAGGTCATCGCCATGCGCGCGATCGCGATCGACGGCGCCTGCGGGCCGTGGTCGACGGCGGCGACGAGCGCATGCTCGAGCAGCCGCGCCGCGCCCGGCCCGGGCAGCTCGCCGCGCGTCATCAGCCAGATCATCTCGACGAAGCCGAGCCGGCCGACCAGGTCCTCGATCGCGTAGCCGCGCAGCCGGATCGACCCCGGCTTCATGTCGATGATCGCGGTCGACCACCATTCCTCGGGCGGGAGCTCCTCGCGCTTGCTCATGCTGTCGATCCCTTCGCGGCGGCGGTCAGTAGTCGAGCCATTCGAGCGGCGCGACGAGGCCGCGCCCGGCGATCGACTCGATGGCGCGCGTCATCGTCGCGATGTCGTTGTCGAAGCTGCCATGCACGGCCTGGCGGCGCGTGCCCGCGGCGTCGACCACGACCTGCGGCTCGGAGATGCAGGAGGCCGGCGAGGGCCGCCAGAGGCGCTGCCAGCGCGCGACATGCTCGAGATGCTCGCGCGCCCACTGGCCCTCGTCCGCCGCGTGCGCGGCGAGGTTCGCGCGCTCCATGCCGAGAAGCGGGATCTTGCGCGCGTCGTCGAGCGCGCGCGAGACGAGGTAGAGGAGCGACTTGCCGTAGAGCGCGAGGCCCGGCGCGGGCAGCGCGTCGCGGCGCTCGTTCTCGTCCGAGAGATAGGACATCGACAGCCGCGAGAGGTCGATGATCCGGTCCTGCGCCGCGGCGCCGTAGGTGCGCAGCGCGAACTCCACCGAGCATGCCGCCGCGAAGAGGGCGGCCGAGGCCACCTTCGGCCCGCGGGCGCGCAGGTCGTCGGCGCGCCAGCGCTCGAGGAGATGGCCAAGCAGGATGCTGCCCGCCGAATGGCCGAGGAGATGGACCTCCAGCTCCTTGCCACGCGCCGCCAGCGCGTCGCGCAGGTCGAGCAGCAGTCCCGCGAGCAGGTCGATCGCGTGGCCCGGCCGCGCCGCGCGCTCCGCGTTCTCGCGCATCTCGCTCCACACGCCGCGCAGCAAGAGCCGCGCCTTGGCCTCGAGCATGCGGTCCGCGGCCTCGCGCACGCCGTCGAGGAAGCCTCCCGCGCGCGCCGCCTCGATGTCGCGGTCGAGGCCGAGCGCGTCGCGCAGCATCGAGGAGAGCGTCTCCAGCGGGCCGGTCCTCCAGACCAGGAAGAGCGGATGGATCGCGTTGGCGGCGAAGCACGGCCCCAGCACGCGGATGCGCTCGATCGAGCCGGCCTCGCCGTTGAGCCCGCCATGGGCGTAGAGCGCCAGCCGCGCCTTCCTGCCCGGCTGCGCGGAAAGGAAGGCGAGCGCGTTGTCGAGCACGACGCGACGCGCATGGGCGGCGCTCGCCGCCGCGCCGGCGCCGAGGGCGACGTCGCTGGCCGCGAGCCGGCCGTCGTTGCCGCTGACAAGCGCATGGGCATAGGCGCGCGCCGTGCCCCAGGGCTCGTAGCCCGCATGCGCGAAGACGCGGTCGACGGGCCAGGGATCGTCCTGCGGGTTGCCGGGCGCGCGCGCGGCGCGCGAGAGCGTCGCGAGCGACCTGCCGCTCGCGACCGGGAAGGCCGAGGCGGCGAGGCGCGCGGGCGACGCCGCGACCGGCACGCCGAGCGCGCAGGCCCAGGCGTCGGTCGCGTGGCGCACCCAGTCCTCGTAGGGCAGCACCGCGAAGCCGCCGCGGCCCCAGGCCGGGCCCCATGAATTCTGGACGATGAAGCCACGCGCGTCGTAGCCGACCAGCGCGAAGGCATGGCCGCCCGCCTCGCCCTTGTCCGGGCGCGGCGGAACGACGGGCAGGTCGGCGGCGCGACGCGGCGGGGACGAGGGCCGCTTGCCGAGCAGCCTGTCCCAGCCTCCATGGACCTCGGCGGAGACATAGACCGCGCCGATCTCGCGGATGGCCGCCTGCAGGTCGACCACGGAATTCCGGTCGACGCGGTAGTAGACGCCGAGCGGCCGCGTCGCGGCGTCGCGCGCCCAGTCGGCGGCGGGCGTCGCCCGGTCCTGCCCGCGCCTGCCGCGCGCGCGATGGGGCCACAGGCGCTCCGCGCAGGCGCCGTGCTTGTGCCAGCCCTTGAGCGCGCCGCGGCAGCTCGAGCCCTCGTAGTCGTCGCCGGGCCATTCGTCGTAGCGCCGCGCGAGCTCGTAGAACATGCGCGGGCTGACGGGCTCGAACGCGGCGGACCGGCCCGCCTCGATGGCGCGACGCCAGAGCAGGAAGTTCGCGACGCAGGCGAGGCCGAAGCCCGTGCACGCACCCTCCGTCCCCTGGTCGAGGACGAGGCCCGCGCGCGCATAGGCGCCGACCAGGCGCGCGATGTCCGCGTCGACGGGCCATTGCGGCGGCAGCGAGCGCAGTGGCGGCCGATAGGGCAGGTCGCGCAGGTCGAGCCGGTCGGGCCGCGCGTCGAGCAGGCGCCGCGCCATGGGAGGGCCGGCGCCTAGCGGCGGACTTCCGCCGCCGCCAGCGCCGCCATGTTGACGATCTCCGCGACGGTGGCCCCGGTGGGCACGATCTGCGCGGGCTTGGACATGCCGATGAGCAGCGGCCCGATCACCGTGCCGCCACCGAGCTTCTGCAGCAGCTGGCTCGAGATGTTCGCGGAGTGCAGCCCCGGCATCACCAGGACGTTCGCCGCACCCGAGAGCCGGCAGAACGGATAGATGCTGCGCATCAGCTGCGCGTCGAGCGCCACCTCGGCGGAGATGTCGCCGTCGTACTCGAAGTCGACCTCGCGCGAGTCGAGCGCCATCACGGCCTCGCGCACGGCCAGCATCTTCTCGCGCATCGGCTTGCCGAAGTTCGAGTAGGAGAGCAGCGCCACGCGCGGCACGTGGCCCATCGCGCGGGCCTTGGCGGCGGCCTGGATCGCGATGTCCGCCATCTCCTCGGCGTTGGGCAGCTCGTTGACCGTCGTGTCGGCCATGAAGACGGTGTGGCTGCTGGTGACGACGATGGTGAGCCCCATCACCGGCCGACCCGCCTCGCCGGGCAGCGCCATGCGGATGTCGGCGAGCGCCTGGTGGTAGGCGCGCGTGGTGCCGGTGACGATCGCGTCGGCGTCGCCCGCGGCGACCATCAGCGCGCCGAAGACGTTGCGGTCCTGGTTCACGAGGCGCTGGCAGTCGCGCAGCAGGTAGCCCTGCCGCTGCAGGCGCGCATAGAGCAGGTCCGTGTACTCGCGGTTCTTGCCGCTGACCCGCGCGTTCTGGATCTCGAGCCGCTCGGCGCCATGGATGCCCACCGCCTTGATCGTCGCGGCGATGCGCTCCTCGCGCCCGACGAGCACCGGCGTGCCGTAGCCCGCGGACTGGAACTGCGCGGCGGCGCGGATCACGCGCTCCTCCTCGCCCTCGGCGAAGACGACGCGGCGCGGCGGCGAGGACCGCAGCTGCTCGAAGGTGAGGTCGAGCATCGCGGCGGTCGGGTCGCGGCGCGAGGACAGCGCGCGGCGATAGCCCTTCATGTCGGCGATCGGCTTGCGCGCCACGCCGCTCTTCATCGCCGCCTCGGCGACCGCCGCCGGCACGACCGAGATCAGGCGCGGGTCGAAGGGCACGGGGATGATGTAGTCCGGCCCGTAGCGCAGGCGGCGGCCCGAATAGGCCGCGTCGAGCTCGTCGGGAACGTCCTCGCGCGCCAGCTTCGCCAGCGCCTCGACCGCGGCGATCTTCATCGCCTCGTTGATCGTCGAGGCGCGCACGTCGAGCGCGCCGCGGAAGATGTACGGGAAGCCGAGGACGTTGTTGACCTGGTTCGGGTAGTCCGAGCGGCCCGTGGCGACGATGACGTCGCTGCGCGCGGCGCGCGCGGCCTCGGGCGTGATCTCGGGGTCGGGGTTGGCCATCGCGAAGATGATCGGCTTGGCCGCCATCGCGCGGACCATGTCCTTGTCGACGGCGTCCTTGGCCGAGAGGCCGAAGAACACGTCGGCGCCCTCCATCGCGTCGCGCAGCGAGCGCGCCTTCGTCGGCACGGCATGCGCCGACTTCCACTGGTTCATGCCCTCGCTGCGCCCCTGCCAGATCACGCCCTTGGTGTCGCAGAGCACGACGTTGTTGTGCGGGACGCCCATGGCCTTGATGAGCTCGGCGCAGGCGATCGAGGCGGCACCGGCGCCGTTGATGACCATGCGCACGTTGCGCATGTCGCGCCCCGTGAGGTCGAGGGCGTTGAGCAGCCCGGCCGCGGCGACGATGGCGGTGCCGTGCTGGTCGTCGTGGAAGACGGGGATGTCGAGCAGCTCGCGCAGGCGCTGCTCGATGATGAAGCATTCCGGCGCCTTGATGTCCTCTAGGTTGATGCCGCCGAAGCTGGGGCCGAGGAAGCGAACGCAATTGACGAACTCGTCGACGTTCTTCGTGTCGACCTCGAGGTCGATCGAATCGACGTCGGCGAAGCGCTTGAAGAGCACCGACTTGCCCTCCATCACCGGCTTGGAGGCCAGCGCGCCCAGGTCGCCGAGACCGAGCACCGCGGTGCCGTTCGAGATCACCGCCACGAGGTTGCCCTTCGACGTGTAGTCGTAGGCGGTCGCGGGGTTCTTCGCGATGTGCAGGCAGGGCCAGGCCACGCCCGGCGAGTAGGCGAGGCTGAGGTCGCGCTGGGTCGTCAGCGGCTTGGTCGGGGTGATCTCGATCTTCCCGGCCTTGCCGTTGGCGTGGAACTGGAGGGCTTCCTCCTCGGTGACCGGGGTCGCTTCGTTCGCCATTCTCGTCCTCGCCATTGGTGGCGGCGCGCTCCCGGTCCTGCGGGCACCCGCCCGGATCGTGCCGTCAGGCGAAACTAGGGGCTTGGCCACGGGCCCGTCAAAGCGCGCGCACGCTGCACTGCACACGAAAGATGGCAGGCGGCTTGAAGCGGGGCCTGCGCTGGTTTACGCCGGGCACGCCCATGGACCCGAATCCCGCCCCGACGACGGAGGCCACCGCCGACGGCGCCATCACGCCGATGATGGCCCAGTACCTCGACGTGAAGGCCCGGCACCCGGGCGCGCTGCTCTTCTACCGGATGGGCGATTTCTACGAGCTCTTCTTCGAGGACGCGGAGGTCGCGGCGCGGGCCCTCGACCTCACGCTGACGAAGCGCGGCAAGCACCTCGGCGCCGACATCCCGATGTGCGGCGTGCCGGTGCACAGCCACGAGGCCTACCTGCTGCGCCTGATCCGCGCCGGCCACCGGGTCGCGATCTGCGACCAGCTCGAGGACCCCGCGGAGGCGCGCAAGCGCGGCGCGAAGTCCGTGGTGCGGCGCGACGTCACGCGCGTGATCACGCCCGGCACGCTCACCGAGGATGCGCTGCTCGACGCGCGGCGGCACAACCACCTCGCCGCGCTTGGCCTTGCCCAGGGAGAGGTCGCGCTGGCCTGGATCGACATGTCGGTCGGCACGTTCCTGGTGCAGGACGTGGCCGGCGCGGGCGACCTGCCCGCGGCCCTGGCGCGCGTCGCGCCGGGCGAGCTGCTCGTCTCCGACCGCGCGATGGAGCGCGAGGAGGTCGCGGCGGCGCTTGGCGAGTGGAAGGCCGCGCTGACGCCGCTGCCGGCGGCCCGCTTCGACAGCGACAACGGCCGGCGGCGGCTCGAGGCGCTCTACCGGGTGCGCACGCTCGACGCCTTCGGGCAGTTCGGCCGCGCGGCGCTCGCCGCGGCCGGGGCGCTGGTCGACTACGTGGAGCTCACGCAGAAGGGCCGCCTGCCGCGCCTGTCGCCGCCCTCGCCGCGCGCCAGCGACGGCTTCATGGAGATCGACCCCGCTACGCGGCGCAACCTCGAGGTCGAATCGACGCTCGAGGGCGCGCGCAAGGGCTCGCTGCTCGACGCGGTCGACTGGACGCTGACCGGCGCCGGCGCGCGGCTGCTCGGCGCGGACATCGCGGGGCCGCTGCGCGCCTGCGCGCCGATCGACGCGCGGCTCGACATGGTCGCCTTCCTCGTCGACGCGGCGCAGTCCCGCGGCGACCTGCGCGCGGAACTCAAGCGCCTGCCGGACATCGAGCGCGCGCTGCAGCGCCTCGGCCTCGGCCGCGGGGGCCCGCGCGACCTCGCGGCGCTGCGCGACGGGCTCGCGGCGGTGCCGCGGATCCGCGCGACCACCGCGCCCGCCGGGCTGGCGGCGGCGCCGGCGCTGCTCGAGGAGACCCGCGCCGCGCTGGGCGCGCATGGCGAGATCGTCGACCTGCTCGGGCGCGCGCTCGCCCCGTCGCTGCCGCTCGCCGCGTCCGATGGCGGCTTCGTGGCGCCGGGCTTCGATCCCGCGCTCGACGAGCTGCGCGCGCTGCGCGACGACGGGCGGCAGCACGTGGCGGCGCTGCAGGCGCGCTACGCCGCCGCCACCGGCATCGCCTCGCTCAAGCTGCGGCACAACAACGTGCTCGGCTACTACATCGAGGTGGGCGCGCAGCACGGCGACAGGCTGCGCGCCGACCCCGCCTTCATCCACCGCCAGACGATGGCGGGCGCCGTGCGCTTCTCCACCACCGAGCTCTCCGACCTCGAGCAGCGGATCGTCTCGGCCGGCGACCGGGCGCTGGCGCTCGAGATGCAGCATTTCGAGGCGCTGCGCGCCGAGGCCGCGGCGCGCGCCGAGGCGATCTCGGCGGCCGCCCGCGCGCTCGCGCGGCTCGACGTCGCCGCGGCGCTGGCCGAACTCGCCGTCGCGCGCGACTGGCGCCGGCCGGTCGTCGACGAGTCCGCGGCCTTCGAGGTCGAGGGCGGCCGCCATCCCGTCGTCGAGGCCGCGCGCCTGGCCGCGGGCGAATCCTTCGTGCCCAACGACTGCCGGCTCGATGCCGGCGGGGGCGCGCGGCTGTGGCTGCTCACCGGCCCGAACATGGCCGGCAAGTCGACCTTCCTGCGCCAGAACGCGCTGATCGCCATCCTCGCCCAGGCCGGGAGCTTCGTGCCGGCGGCGCGCGCGCGCATCGGCCTCGTCGACCGGCTGTTCAGCCGCGTCGGCGCGGCCGACGACCTCGCGCGCGGGCGCTCCACCTTCATGGTCGAGATGGTGGAGACGGCCGCGATCCTGAACCGCGCCGGCCCGCGCTCGCTCGTCATCCTCGACGAGATCGGCCGCGGCACGGCGACCTTCGACGGGTTGTCGATCGCCTGGGCGACGATCGAGAGCCTGCACGAATCCAATCGCTGCCGCGCGCTCTTCGCGACGCACTACCACGAGCTGACCGCGCTCGCCGCGCGGCTGCCCGGCCTTGCCTGCCACACGATGCGGGTGCGCGAGTGGCAGGGCGAGGTCGTGTTCCTGCACGAGGTCGCGCCCGGCACGGCCGACCGCTCCTACGGCATCCATGTCGCGCGGCTCGCAGGGCTGCCGCCGCCGGTCGTCGCCCGCGCCGAGGAGGTGCTCGCGGCGCTCGAGCGCGACGACGCGCGCGGCGACGTGGCGCGACTCGCCGAGGACCTGCCGCTGTTCAGCGCCGCCGCCGCCGCGCCGGCCGCGCGCGCGGCGCCGTCGGCGGTCGAGGCGGAGCTGCGCCGCGTCGCGCCCGACGACCTGACGCCGCGCGAGGCGCTCGAGGCGCTCTACCGCCTGCGCGCGCTGCTGCCGCCGCCATGACCCCGCGCGCGCGACCTGTGCTAGACAGGCCGCGACACGCGTTCGCGGACCGGACATGCGCCTGACGATCGGCACCTCGACCAAGCTCGCCATCGCCTTCGCCCACGACGTGGCGATGGCGGCGATCGCCTATGTCCTCGCGCTGTGGCTGCGCCTGGGCGAGGACTTCGCGCGCGCCGACGCGACGCTGCTGCTGGGCGGCTGCGCGCTCTTCGCCGCCATCGCCGCCGCCGTGTTCCGCTGGCTCGGCCTCTATCGCGGCATCTGGCGCTTCGCCTCCTTCCCCGACCTCGCGCGAATCACCCGGGCGAGCACGCTGATCGTGCTCTTCCACCTCGCCGCGATGTTCGCGTTCACGCGGCTCGAGGACTACCCGCGCTCGGCGCTCGTCATCGCCTGGTTCGTGCTCATCCTCCTGCTCTCGGGACCGCGCATCCTCTATCGCCTGGCCAAGGATGGCCGCTTCGACCTGTCGGGCGGCAGCGGCGATCCCGGGCGCGTGCCCGTGCTGCTGGTCGGCGCCGGCGCCGAGGCCGAGCGCTTCATCGAGGCGAGCGAGCGCCCCGGCGCGCCCTACGCGGTGGTCGGGCTCCTCGACGAGACGGGCGCCCGGCGCGGCCGCTCCCTGCGCGGGCTGCAGGTGCTCGGCCAGGTCGACGAGCTGCCCCTGATCGTCGAGCAGCTCGCCGCGCGCGACCGCAAGCCCCAGCGCATCGTCGTCACCCGCGCCGAGTTCGCGGGCGAGCGGCTCGAGAAGCTGCTCGACGAGGGCGAGCGGCTCGGCATCGCCGTGGCGCGCCTGCCACGGCTCACCGAGCTGCGCAGCGCCGGCCAGGCGCGCCAGGACGTGCGCCCGATCGCGATCGAGGACCTCCTCGGGCGCTCGCAGGCCGTGCTCGACCGCGCGCCGGTCGAGGCGCTCGTCGCGGGGCGGCGCGTGCTGCTCACCGGCGCGGGCGGCTCGATCGGCTCGGAGCTCGCGCGCCAGATCGCCGACCTCGCGCCCGCCGAGCTCGTGCTGCTCGACAGCTCGGAATACGCGCTCTACGCGATCGACCTCGAGGTCGGCGAGCGCCAGCCCGCCCTGGCGCGCCGGGCCGTGCTGGCCGACATGCGCGACCGCGAGCGGCTTGCGCGCGCCTTCGCCGAGGCGCGGCCGGAGCTCGTCTTCCACGCCGCCGCGCTCAAGCACGTGCCGATGGTGGAGGCGCACCCGGCCGAGGGCGCGCTCACCAACATCTGCGGCACGCGCAACGTCGCCGACCTCGCCCGCGCCCATGGCGTCGCGGCGATGGTCGCGATCTCGACCGACAAGGCGGTCAACCCGACCAACGTGATGGGCGCCACCAAGCGCCTCGCCGAGGCCTATTGCCAGGCCCTCGACCGCGCCGCTGGCGCGGGCGGGACGCGCTACGTCACGGTGCGCTTCGGCAACGTGCTCGGCTCGACGGGCTCGGTCGTGCCGCTCTTCCAGCGCCAGCTCGCCGCGGGCGGGCCGCTGACCGTGACCCACCCCGACATGAAGCGCTACTTCATGACCGTGCGCGAGGCGGTGGAGCTGGTGCTGCAGGCCTCCGCGCTCGGCACGCGCGACGCCGCGGCCACGAGCGGCAAGCTCTTCGTCCTCGACATGGGGGCGCCGGTGCGGATCGCGGACCTGGCGCGGCGGATGATCCTGCTGGCGGGGCTGAAGCCGGAGCGCGACGTCAAGGTCGTGTTCACCGGGCTGCGGCCGGGCGAGAAGCTCGAGGAGGAGCTGTTCCACGCCGCCGAGCCGCTCGCGCCGACGACGCTGGCCGGGATCAGGCTCGCCGAGCCGCGCGCCGGCGACGCCGAGGCGCTGGCGCGCGGCTTCGACGAGCTCGAGGCGCTGGCGCGCGCCGGCCGCGAGCCGGAACTGCTCGCCGCGCTCCGACGCATGGTCCCGGAATTCGCCGCGACGTCCTGACGCGGGGTTACAAGCCGCCGCGGTTTCTTGCTAGACGGGCGCCCTCGTCGCGCCACCACCAGCCAGCGAGTCACGTGAAATGGACAAGGCAAGGATCACCCGCGCCCTCGTCTCCGTCTCCGACAAGACGGGGCTCCTCGAGCTCGCCGCCTGCCTCGCGCGGCACGGCGTCGAGATCCTCTCCACCGGCGGCACCGCGAAGGCGCTGCGCGAGGCCGGCCATCGCGTCGTCGAGGTCGGCGACCACACCGGGTTCCCGGAGATCATGGACGGGCGCGTGAAGACGCTGCACCCGAGGATCCATGGCGGGCTCCTGGCGCGACGCGACGACGCGGCGCATGTCGCGGCGATGCAGGCGCACGGCATCGCGCCGATCGACCTGCTGGTGGTGAACCTCTACCCGTTCGAGGCGACGATCGCGCGCGGCGCCGACTTCGCGACCGCGATCGAGAACATCGACATCGGCGGCCCGGCGATGATCCGCGCCGCCGCCAAGAACCACGATTCGGTCGCGGTGGTGGTCGAGGCCGCCGACTACGCCGCGCTGGTCGCGGAGATGGACGCGCATGGCGGCGCGACGACCGCTGCGCTGCGCCGCCGGCTCGCCGCCGCCGCCTATGCGCGCACCGGCGCCTACGACGCCGCGATCTCGCGCTGGTTCGCGGCGCAGAACGGCGACGCCTGGCCGACGCGCCTCGTGCTGGCGGGCGAGCGGCGCGAGGTGCTGCGCTACGGCGAGAACCCGCACCAGTCCGCCGCGTTCTACGCCGGCGGCCCGGCGCGGCCCGGCGTCGCGACCGCGCGCCAGCTGCAGGGCAAGGAGCTCTCCTACAACAACTACAACGACACCGACGCCGCCTTCGAGGCGGTGGCCGAGTTCGCGGAGCCGGCCTGCGTCGTCGTCAAGCACGCCAATCCCTGCGGCGTGGCGCGCGGCGCGACGCCGCGCGAGGCCTATCTCAGGGCGCTGGCCTGCGACCCGGTCAGCGCCTTCGGTGGCATCGTCGCGCTCAACCGCCCGCTCGACGCCGGGACGGCCGCGGAGATCGCCAAGCTCTTCGTCGAGGTGATCGTCGCGCCGGAGGCGACCGCCGAGGCGCAGGCGATCATCGCCGCGAAGAAGAACCTCCGCCTCCTCGTCACCGGCGGCGTGCCCGATCCCGCGGCGGGCGGGCTGTCGGTGCGCACGCTCGCCGGCGGCTACCTCGTCCAGGACCGCGACGCGGGCCGCGTCGCGCGCGCCGACCTCAAGGTCGTCACGAAGCGCGCGCCCGACGCGCGCGAGCTCGACGACCTGCTCTTCGCCTTCGCGGTCGCCAAGCACGTGAAGTCGAACGCCATCGTCTACGCCAGGGACGGCGCCACGGTGGGCATCGGCGCCGGGCAGATGAGCCGCATCGATTCCTCGCGCATCGCGGCGTGGAAGGCCGCCGAGGGCGCCACGGCGGCGGGCGAGGCGCGCAGCCGCGCGATCGGCTCGGTCGTGGCTTCCGACGCCTTCTTCCCCTTCGCCGACGGGCTCGTCGCGGCGGCCGAGGCCGGCGTCACGGCGGTGATCCAGCCCGGCGGCTCGATCCGCGACGCCGAGGTCATCGCGGCGGCCGACGCGCGGGGCCTCGCCATGGTCTTCACGGGCATGCGGCATTTCCGGCACTGAGCGCGCGGCGCGGGGGAAGAAACCCCGCGCTGCCCGCGTTCTCCCCGCGCAGCCCGTCCGGGACCCCCGTCCTTGACAGGGCGCGCGGGCAACGGATAACCGGACACGCAGATGCAGCACTCACTTGCCGGATCGCTGGATCCGGCCTCCAGAGGTTCGATGAGCGACCAGCCCTCCCCCCCGGCGCCCGAATGGGTGCATTGGCTCGCCTGGGCGACGCGTCGCTTCCAGCCCAAGGGCATCGACCGGATCGTGCGCATGCTCTACCCGCCGGGCAACGACCGGCCGATCCGCAGCGTCGTCGACTACGACGACGGCCTGCTCTTCCATTGCGACACGCAGTCCTTCCTCGAGTGGTACATCTTCTTCTACGGCGCCTTCCGCCCGGAGGTGTCCAGGCTCATCAACCGCATGCTGCGCCCGGGCCAGGTCGCCATCGACATCGGCGCCAATGTCGGCATGCACTCCGTCATCATGGCCAACCGCGTCGGCCCCACCGGCCATGTCGTCGTGTTCGAGCCCGACCCGCACCCGATGGGCCGGCTGCGCCGCAACATGGCGCTCAACGGCATCGACTGGGTGACCACGGTCGAGGCGGCGGTCTCGGCGCGCAGCGAGACGCGGACCTTCTACCTGCACGACGACACGATCGGGAACTTCGCGAACGCGAGCCTGGTCGCCGCCAATGTCGGCAAGCAGACCGCCTCGGTCGAGATGCAGGTCGTCTCGATCGACGAGTGGATGCGCGACAACCCGCTGCCGCGCGTCGACGTCGTCAAGCTGCTGGCGCAGGGCGAGGAATACAACGCGCTGCAGGGCATGCGCGGGCTGATCGAGCGCGACCGCCCGAAGATCTTCTTCCTCTACGAGCCGAGCTACTGGCACCGCCAGGACCTCGAGCTGATGGACGCCGTGAAGTTCTTCGCCGGCCACGGCTACGGCGTGCAGGAGGTCGAGTTCCGCTCCCGCCGCGAGGTCGTGGGCGAGATCCCGAAGGGGCAGGTCTTCCTCGCGACGCCCTGACGGGCGCGCGGGCGGCCGGGCGCGTCAGCGCTCGAGGACGATGTCCACCCGCCGTCCCTCGACGGGAAGCGGGCCGGTGCGCTGCGCCTCGCCCAGGACGACGCGGCGCATGGCCGCGGGTTGCACGCCCGCCTCGCGCAGGGCGTCGGCGACCGCGTCGGCCCGCCGGCGGGCGAGGACGAGGTTCTCGGAGCCGTCGGGCATCTTGTTGGCATGCGCCTCGATGCGCACGCTCCGCGCGCCGCCGCTGCGGATCTCGCCGGCCAGGCGCTTCGCGAGGTCCCGGCCATCGGGGCCGGGATCGGCGGAGTCCGGCGCGAAGAAGATCGCATGGCGGTCGTGGTCCTGCGGCACGGAGGCGCAGGACGTCGCCAGGGCGAGGGTGGCGATGAGGATCGAGCGGCGGAGCATGGATCAGGGCTTCGCTTGCGGGTTCGGAATGGAGCGGGAGAAGGGGTTCGAACCCTCGACCCTCACGTTGGCAACGTGATGCTCTACCACTGAGCTACTCCCGCGGGCGCCATTCCGGGGCATCGCGCACCGGCGGACCGGAGTTGCGAAGCGGGCGCGGATAATAGCCAGAGACGATCGGATTGCAAGCGTCGCAAAGGGAAGGGCGGGGTTGTCAGCGCGACGCAAACCGTCCATCTAATGCGCCGGCGGCCCGAGGCGGGCGGCCCCGAGGTTCTCCTCCTCGCGGCGGGGCCCGGAAACGAGACCGGTTCGAGGACATCGATGGAAACCCTGATCGGCGGACGCTCCGCCACGCCGAGCGACATCATCAAGGACGGCACGGACGACAGCTTCGAGCAGGACGTCCTCGTCGCCTCGCAGCAGACGCCGGTCATCGTCGACTTCTGGGCGCCGTGGTGCGGCCCGTGCAAGCAGCTCGGCCCGGTCATCGAGAAGGTGGTCCGGGAGGCCAACGGCGCGGTCCGCCTGGTCAAGATCAACACCGACGAGCATCCCTACTTCGCGCAGCAGCTGCGCGTGCAGTCGATCCCGGCGGTCTACGCCTTCAAGGGCGGCCGGCCCGTCGACGCCTTCGTCGGCGCCCTGCCGGAGAGCCAGATCCGCCAGTTCGTGAAGAAGCTCGGCGGCGCCGCGGCGCCCTCGCCGGTGCAGGAGGCGATCGAGCAGGCCAAGGCCGCGTTCGAGGCCGGCGACGAGGGCACGGCGAGCGCGATCTTCGGCCAGGTGCTTGCGCACGAGCCCGGGAACGTGCCCGCGACGATCGGCCTCGCGCGCTGCTACGCGGGCTCCGGCGACGTGGCGCGCGCGCGCCAGCTCGTCGAGTCCCTGCCCGCCGAGGCACGCAAGTCCGCCGAGGCCCAGCAGGTGCTGAGCCAGGTCGAGCTCGCCGAGCAGGCGGAGAAGGCCAGCGGCGAGGTTGCCCAGCTGCTCGAGAAGATCGCGCACGATCCCGCCGACCACCAGGCGCGGCTCGACCTCGCGGTCGCGCTCTTCGCCGGCGGCCAGCAGGAGGCGGCGATGGACCAGCTGCTCGAGAGCTTCAGGCGCGACCGCAACTGGAACGACGCCGCCGCGCGCAAGCAGCTCATCAAGTTCTGGGAGGCGCTGGGGCCGACCCATGCCCTGACCGTCGCCGGCCGCAGGCGGCTGTCCTCGATGATGTTCGCCTGAGCGGGCGGGGCGACGCGCGCATGACCGCCGGCGGCGACGAGGAAAGGCTTCCAGAGACCATCCCGGTCTTCCCGCTGCCCGGCGTCCTGCTGCTGCCGGGAGGAAGGCTGCCGCTCAACATCTTCGAGCCGCGCTACGTCGCCATGGTCGAGGACGCGCTCGGTTCGCCGCAGCGCGCGATCGGCATGATCCAGCCGCTCGATCCCGCGGCGGCCGATGCGGCGCCGCCGCTCTACCCGATCGGCTGCCTCGGCCGGATCACCTCCTTCGCCGAGCACGAGGGCGGGCGCTACCGCTTCCTGATCACGCTGACCGGCGTCAGCCGCTTCACCGTGGTCGAGGAGGTCGACGGCGCGCGCGGCTATCGCCGGATGCGCGTCGACTGGAATCCCTGGCGCCGCGACTTGCTGGCGACGGGCCAGGCGCCCGAGCCGATGGCCGACCGCCAGCGCCTGCTCGCCACCATCAAGCGCTACTTCGCGACCAACGAGATCTCGGCCGACTGGCGCGCGATCACCGAGACGCCGGACGACCGGCTCATCACCACCCTCGCCATGGTCTGCCCCTTCTCGCCCAACGAGAAGCAGGCGCTGCTCGAGGCGGCCGACCCGTCCGAGCGGGCGCGCACGCTCATCGCCCTGATGGAGATGGGCTCGCTGCAGGCCGGCGACGCCGGCGACCGGCCGAGGCATTGAGGACGCGACCATGGACGCGACGCGCGAAGGCGGCATCGACCCCAGGCTCCTCGAGATGCTCGTCTGCCCGGCGACGCGCCAGCCGCTCCACTACGACCGCGAGCGACAGGAACTCGTGAGCCGCGCCGCCGGCCTTGCCTATCCGGTGCGCGACGGCATCCCGATCATGCTGGTCGACGAGGCGCGCCGCCTCGACGAGGCCGGCTGAGCGCCGCGGCGATGACCGGCTTCGAGACCAGGCACTGGCCCGTCGAGATCCGCCTGCGCAAGGCGGAGAAGCGGCTCGACGTCGCCTTCGACGATGGCCGCAGCTTCTCCTACCCGGCCGAGCTCCTGCGCGTGGAGAGCCCGTCCGCGGAGGTGCAGGGCCATGGCGCCTCGCAGAAGCAGGTCGTGTCGGGGCGCCGGCATGTCGGCATCCTCGGGCTCGAGCAGGTCGGCAACTACGCGGTGCGCATCCGCTTCGACGACCTGCACGACAGCGGCATCTTCTCCTGGCAGTACCTGCGCGAGCTCGGCGAGAACCAGGACAAGGTCTGGGCCGACTACCTCGCCAGCCTCGAGGCGCGCGGGCTGAGCCGCGATCCCCCGGCGCGGGCGCGCTGACGGCGCGGGGCGCGCGTGTCGGCGTTCCGGCCACCGACGCTCGACGAGCTGCGCCGCGCCGCGAGCTGGCTCGGCGGCAAGGCCGGCGAGGCGTGGCGGGCGGGCGGCGCGGCGCTCGGCCGCAACCACCTGCGCATCGGCATCACCGGGCTCTCCGGCGCCGGCAAGTCCGTGTTCACGACGGCGCTCGTCCATGCGCTGCGCCATGGCGGCGCCCATCCCGCGGCGATGCCCCTGCTCGCGGGCGCGCTCGGCCCGCGCGGCTGGACCGCGACGGTCGAGCGGCTCGAGGACCTGCCGCCCTTCCCGCTCGCGCGCCATGTCGAGGGCCTGACCGCCGACCCGCCGCGCTGGCCGGAGCCGACGCGCGAGCTCTGCGGGCTTCGCCTGCGGCTCGCGCGCCGGCACCGCCCTGGCGACGAGGTGGTGCTCGACATCGTCGACTACCCGGGCGAATGGCTCCTCGACCTCGAGCTGCTCCAGCTCGACTACCCCGCGTGGAGCGTCGCCGCGCTCGCGCGCCTCGGCGCCGAGGGCGCGCCCTGCCGCGAGGCCGTCGATTCGTGGCTCGCGCGCGCGCGCGACGCGGCATCGGACGCGCGCGCCGCGCCGGGCCTCGTCGAGGCGCATGGCGAGCTCCTCGCCACCTGCGCCGCCGCCGGGCTGCGCCACCTCCAGCCCGGGCGCCTCGTCGTGCCGCAGGCGGGCGCCGCGGAATTCGCGCCCGCGCCGCTTCCCGCTGACATGGCGGGCGGCGCCCTGCATGCGGCGATGGCCGCGCGCTTCGCGCGCTACCGCGAGGAGGTGGTCGAGCCCTTCTATCGCGCGCATTTCGCGCGGCTCGACCGGCAGGTCGTGCTGTTCGACGCGATCGGCGCGCTGGCGGCGGGCGAGGCGGTCTTCGCCGACGCGGGCGGCGCGCTCGAGGCGACGCTGGCGAGCTTCCGCTACCGGCGCATCCCGCTGCTCGACCAGCTGCGCAGGCGCATCGACCGCGTCCTCGTGCTCGCCACCAAGGCCGACCACGTCACGACCACGCAGTACCTGAACCTGCGCCAGCTCGTCGCCGGCCGCTTCTCCGGCACGCGCTGGGCCGACGCGATCGACGAGGACATGCTGCGCTTCGACGTGGTGGCGGCGGTGCGTGCCACGCAGGATGGATGGATGCGCCGCGACGGCGCGCAGCGCGCCGCCATCTGCGGCGCGCTCAAGGGCACCGGCGAGGCCGCCAGGCGCCTGCTGGTGCCCAGCGACGTGCCGCCGGAGCCGCCAGCGCGCGAGGCATGGCCAGAGGGCGGCTTCGTCTACGCCGCGTTCGCGCCACCGGACCTGTCGGGCCACGCGGGGAAGCCCTTCCCCAACGTCAACCTCGACAAGGCCCTCGACCTGCTCCTCGGAGACTGGCTGCGATGACCCAGGGCGGACCGATCGAGCCCGGCCTCTACGATCCGGCCGACTTCGTGCCGCGGCGCAAGGCGGCGGCGCAGGGCGACGCGCTGCTGCCGGCCGAGGATGGCTTCGTGGCCGCGCCGCGCCCGTCGCGCTGGCGCCGCCGCTTCCTGTGGCTGCTGCTCGCCTGCATCGCCGCCTATTCGGCCATGCAGGTCGCCGGCGCCGTCGCCGCCGCGGCTGCCATCTCGCCGCCCCTGGGCTGGCTCTCCGGCGCGCTCGTCCTCGCCACGATCGGCGCGGGCACGCTCTGGGCGCGCGGCGAGGCAGCCGAGCTGCGACGCATCGCGCGCGTCGAGGCGCTCCAGGAAGAGGCCACGCGGCTGCTCGCCGCGGGCGGCGCGGGCGCCGCCGAGCCATGGTTCGCCGAGGTCGCGCGGCAGCTCGCCGCGACGCCAGGCGCCGGGCCGGGCGTCGCGCGCTTCCAGTCCATGGCGACCGACGGCTACGCCGCGCCCGACGCGCTGGCCCTGTTCGAGCGCGAGGCGCTCCTCGACCTCGACCGCGCGGCCCTGGCGGCGGTGAGCCGCGCCGCGCGCGACTGCGCGATCGGCACGGCGGCAAGCCCGCTCGCCGCGCTCGACGCGGCGATCGTCGTCCTGCGCTCGCTGCGCATGATCCGCGAGGTCGCGGGCTGCTACGGCTTCCGGCCGGGCGGGTTCGTCGCGCTGGCGCTCATGCGCCGCGTGCTGGCCAACGCCGCGGGCGTCG
Organism: Pseudomonadota bacterium; assembly: GCA_041178225.1. Classification (GTDB taxonomy): domain Bacteria; phylum Pseudomonadota; class Alphaproteobacteria; order CACIAM-22H2; family CACIAM-22H2; genus CAIOSQ01. Next base: position 17,787 of record JBEGVV010000218.1, read on the forward strand.
CCGGCGCCGACATCCTCGGCGAGCTGACGGCGGAGGCGATCGGCGGGCTCGGCCACAAGCTGGCCGGCACCGTGTCGGCGCGGCTGGGCGTCGGCGCCTTCGCGGGCATGCGCGTGGCGCGGCTCGGCATCGCGACGATGCACGCCTGCAGGCCGCTGCCCTTCCTCGCGCAGCGGCCGCAGGTGTCGCGCGTCGTCGGTCATGCGCTCGGCTGGCGCGAGCGCGACGACGCGCCGGGAACCTAGACGGCGCTCACAGCCGCTCGCCGCGCACGAGGCGCGGCAGGTCCCCGACCACGCCCATGGCATGGCGCATGAAGAGGCGCTTGAGCGGCGCGACGCGCTCGACCGCGGCGAGGCCGAGGCGCCGCGCGAGGCGCAGCGGCGGCAGGTCGTTGGAGAAGAGGCGGTTCAGGGCATCGGTGACCGCGAGCAGCGACATGTTGTCGACGCGCCGCCAGCGCTGGTATCGCTCGAGCACCTCGCCGCCGCCGATGTCGAGGCCGAGCCGCGCCGCGTCGACCACGCATTCCGCGAGCGCCGCCACGTCGCGCAGGCCGAGGTTGAAGCCCTGGCCGGCGATCGGGTGGATCGCGTGCGCCGCGTCGCCGGCGAGCGCGACGCGCTCGGCGACGAGGGCGTCGGCCTGCACGATCTCCAGCGGGTAGGCGAAGCGCCGGCCCTCGAGCGAGAGCGCGCCGAGCCAGTCGCCGAAGCGGCGCCGTGCCTCGGCCGCGAAGGCCTCCGCGTCGAGCGCCATCAGCGCGGGCACGAGCGCCTCATGCTCCGTCCAGACGATCGAGGAGCGATGCGCGCCGTCGCGGTCGGGCAGCGGCAGCATCGCGAAGGGCCCGGCGGGCAGGAAGCGCTCATGCGCGACGTTGGCGTGCGGCTTCTCGTGGCGCAGCGTGGCGACGATGCCGGACTGGCCGTAGCGGTGGCGGAAGACGCCGATGCCGGCGGCCTCGCGCACGGCAGAGGCCTTTCCGTCGCAGCCCACGAGCAGGCGCGCCGCGATGCGCCGGCCATCGGCGAGCTCGACGAGGCGCGCGCCCGGGCGCTGGCCGAAGCCGGCGACGCGCGCGGGCGCGAGCCAGCGCAGCGAGGGCGTGCGCGCCGCGCAGGCCTGGAGCGCGCGGCGCGTGAAGCGGTTCTCGACGATGAAGCCGAGCGGATGGTCGGCCACCTCGCGGTGGTCGTAGTGCAGGAAGAGGCGCGATTGCCCGTCGGATACGCGGATGTCCTCGATCGCGGCGGCGTCGGCGGCGAGCAGGTCCCAGGCGCCGATCGCGGCCAGCACGCGCTGCGAGCCCCAGGCGATGGCCGAGGACCTTCCATCGGCGGCGTCGGCGGACGAGTCGGCGGGCGCGTCGCGGTCGACGACGACCACGCCGAGCCCGGCGCCGGCCAGCGCCAGGGCGAGGCTCAGCCCGACGAGGCCGCCGCCGACGATGGCGACGTCGCACTCCTCCTCGGCAGGCGGCCTTGTCTCGCGCGCGACATCCATGGCGCGCGGAAACTGCAGCAGCGCGCCGTCGCCTGTCCAGTTCCGCGCGGCAGGTGGCGGCGAGCGGCACGGGACTTGAATGGGAACGCCACGATCGGACGCCGCGCGCCCCCGCCGCGGCCAGCGAAGGAAAGGAACCCGACATGAAGATGATCATGGCCGTCATCAAGCCGTTCAAGCTCGACGAGGTGCGCGAGGCGCTCACCGAACTCGGCGTGCAGGGCCTCACCGTCACCGAGGTGAAGGGCTTCGGGCGCCAGAAGGGCCAGACCGAGATCTATCGCGGCGCCGAGTACCAGGTGAATTTCCTGCCGAAGGTGAAGATCGAGGTGGCGGTCGCCGACGCGACGGCTGCGCGCGTCGTCGAGGCGATCCAGAAGGCCGCGGCCACGGGCAAGATCGGCGACGGGAAGATCTTCGTCTACGAGCTCACGAGCGCGGTGCGCATCCGCACCGGCGAGACCGACGCCGAAGCGCTCTGATCGCCTGCCCGGAAAATAGGCTCCCGCGTCCAACTGAAAATGCACATTTATTGTGCATCTCAGGCAGGTGCTCGCCGCGAAGGCGGAAAATCCCCTTCCCGGGGGAGAAGCGCCGCTGGCACGGAAATTGAGTCCCCCACCCGAGAGACGGCCGGAGGCGGCGCTTCCCGCGCGCCGACGGCCACGACACCAAGGAGAGACAAGATGACGACCTCGACCCGACTGCCGGCGCGCGCCGGCCTCGCGACGGTCGCAGCGTTCCTGGCCACGACCCCGGCCTGGGCCGCCGACGCCAAGATCGATGCCGGCGACACGGCATGGATGCTGACCGCCACCACCCTCGTCCTGATGATGACGATCCCGGGCCTCGCGCTGTTCTACGCGGGCATGGTGCGCAAGAAGAACGTGCTGTCGACGATGATGCAGTCCTTCGCGATCTGCAGCCTCGTGACCATCCTGTGGATGGTGGTCGGCTACAGCCTCGCCTTCGGCAATGGCGGCAGCCTCGTTGGCGACTTCTCGCGCGTGCTGCTCTCCGGCATGGGCTGGGAGAAGCCCTTCACGCTGGGCACCGGCGACGCCGCCGTCGCGACCACGATCCCCGAGGTCGTGTTCATGATGTTCCAGATGACCTTCGCGATCATCACGCCGGCGCTGATCTGCGGCGCCTTCGCCGACCGCATGAAGTTCTCGGCGATGCTGTGGTTCATGGGCGTCTGGCTCGTGGTCGTCTACGCGCCGGTCGCGCACATGGTCTGGCATCCCTCCGGCTGGATCTTCGCCTCGGGCGCGCTGGACTTCGCCGGCGGCACGGTGGTGCACATCAACGCGGGCATCGCGGGCCTCGTCGCGGCGATCGTGCTCGGCAAGCGCCGCGGCTACGGCCACGACAACATGGCGCCGCACAACCTCGCCCTCGCGGTGATCGGCGCCTCGCTGCTCTGGGTCGGCTGGTTCGGCTTCAACGCCGGCTCCGCCGCCGCCGCCAATGGCCGCGCCGGCATGGCCATGGCGGTGACGCAGATCGCCACCGCTGCCGCGGCCCTGTCCTGGATGTTCGCGGAGTGGATGACGCGCGGCAAGCCGTCGGTGCTGGGCATCGTGTCCGGCGCGGTCGCGGGCCTGGTGGCGATCACGCCGGCCTCGGGCTTCGTGATGCCCGGCGGCGCGCTCGCCATCGGCGTCGCCTCCGGCCTCGTCTGCTTCTGGGCCTCGACGACGCTCAAGCGCAAGCTCGGCTACGACGACTCCCTCGACGTCTTCGGCGTGCACGGCGTCGGCGGCATCGTCGGCGCGATCCTCACCGGCGTCTTCGCGGTCGGCGCGCTCTCCGCGACGGAGGCGACACCGGCCGGCTCGCAGGGCCTTCTCGAGGGCAACGCCGGCCAGGTCGTGACACAGCTCGTCGCCGTCGCGTTCACCATCGCCTACTCGGCGATCGCGAGCTTCGTGATCCTGAAGATCGTCGACGCCACCATCGGCCTGCGCGTCAGCGACGAGCAGGAGCGCGACGGCCTCGACCTCGCGCTGCACGGCGAGACGATCCACTGATCGTCCCGCCGTCCACCGCCCGGCGCGCAGCCCCCCGCGCGCCGGGCGGTCTTCGTTCGTTGCGTACGCCTTTCGTTCCGTCGTTCACGCGACTCGGGGATTTCGTGGGGAACACCGGCACCACCCACGACATATGGCGGTCCCGATAGCTCGACTTGTGCTTCAAGGAGGCGGCCGATAGGATTGATTCGGTTTCGTTTTCCTGCGGCGCCCGGGAGGGGTTCCGGCGCCGCGCCCTCGCCCCGGCCGGTCCATCCATGATCAATGCCCGCCTCGAACGGCTCAACGACTATCCGTTCCAGCGCCTCGCCGACCTGCTGAAGGGCAACGACCCGCGCAGCAACGATCGCCCGATCATGCTGCATATCGGCGAACCCCAGCACCAGCCGCCGGACTTCGCGATCGACATCATCGCCGGCGACCGCAAGCGCTGGAACCTCTACCCGCCGGTCGTCGGGACGCCGGGCCTGCGCGAATCCTGCGCGGGCTTCCTGC
>JBEGVV010000219.1:0-38288 GCA_041178225.1 Pseudomonadota bacterium
GCGAGCAGCCTGCGGTCGCCGCCGGCCTGCCGGTCGACGCGCGGCACGGCGTTGAGCAGCGCCCAGGTATAGGGATGGCGCGGGTCCGAGAGCAGGTCCTCGGCCAGCCCCTCCTCCACCACCTCGCCGCCATACATGACGATGACGCGGCGGCAGACATTCGCGATCACGCCGAGGTCGTGGCTTATGAGGAGCACGGCCGTGCCGAACTCGGCGTTGAGGTCACGCAGCAGGTCGAGGATCTGCGCCTGGATGGTGACGTCGAGCGCGGTCGTCGGCTCGTCGGCGATCAGCAGGCTCGGGCCGTTGGAGAAGCCCATCGCCAGCATCACGCGCTGGCGCATGCCGCCGGAGAACTCGTGCGGGTAGGAATCGAGCGCGCGCTCCGGCGCGCTGACGCCCATGCGCCGCAGCAGGTCGATGGCGCGCGCGCGCGCCGCGCCCTTGCCGTAGCGGCCATGGACGGTCATGCCCTCGACCAGCTGGCCGGCGATGCGCCGCACGGGGTTGAGCGAGGTCATCGGGTCCTGGAAGACCATCGCGATGTCGCTGCCGCGCAGCGCGCGCAGGCCCTCGCGGTCGAGATGCATGACGTCGCGGCCGCGGAAGGAGATCGTGCCGCCCGCGATCCGCGCGCCCTCGTCGAGCAACCGCATGATCGAGCGGGCGGTGACGCTCTTGCCGGAGCCGGATTCGCCGACGATGCCGACGGTCTCGCCCTCGGCGATGGAGAAGCTGACGCCATCCACGGCGCGCACCGTCCCGGCATCGGTCGCGAACTCGGTGCGCAGGTCGCGCACCTCGAGCAGCGGCGCCGGGTCGCTCATCGCCGCCTCGACTTCGGGTCGAGCCAGTCGCGGATCCCGTCGCCCAGGAAGTTGAAGCCGATCACGACGCTGAGGATCGCGATGCCCGGGAAGGTCGCGACCCACCACTGCTCGACGAGCTCGCGGCCCTCGGAGACCATCTGGCCCCATTCCGGCGTCGGCGGGATGACGCCGAGGCCGAGGAAGTTGAGCCCGGCGAAGGTCAGGATCGCGGTGCCGACGTCGAGGGTCAGCAGCACGACGAGCGGGCCCACCGCGTTGGGAACGATATGCCGGAACAGTATGCGCGCCGGGCCGAAGCCCAGCACGTGCGCGGCCTCGACGTATTCCTGGTTGCGCTGCACGAGCACGAGCGAGCGCGCGAGCCGCGCGAACTTGGGCCACCACACGACGAGCATCGCGAGGATCGTGTTGGTCACGCCGATCCCCAGCGCCGCCGCGATCGCCATCGCGAGGATGATCGGCGGGAAGCACATCACGAGGTCGGTCGCGCGCATCATCCATTCCTCGGCGCGCCCCCCGGCATAGGCGGCGATCCCGCCTATGAGCGTGCCCACGAGCCCGCCCACGACCACGACGACGATGCCCGCGACGAGGGAGATGCGCGCTCCGACGAGCAGTCGCGAGAAGACGTCGCGGCCAAGCAGGTCCGTGCCGAGCCAGTTCTCCGCGGACGGCGGCAGCAGGCGCCGCGTGACGTCGACCTGCTCGTAGGGCCAGGGCGCCAGCGCGGTGGCGAAGATGGCGACGAGGATCCAGGCCAGCACGATGGCGCCGCCGGTGGCCGCGAGCCCGTAGCGACGGAGCCAGCGACCGCGCCGCGCGCGGCCGGCGGCGACGGCGTCGGCCGCCGGCGACGGGGCGAGGCCCGCGCTCATCGCCGCACCACCCGCGGGTCGATCAGCGCGTAGGACAGGTCGACGAGCAGGTTGACGACCAGGTAGACGACGGCGACCACCAGCGTGATCCCCATGATGCCCGGGAAGTCGAGGGCGATGGCGCTGCGGAACGTGTAGCGGCCGAGGCCCGGCCAGCTGAAGATCGTCTCGGTCATCACCGCGCCGGTGAGGAGGATCGCGTAGGCGATGCCGCCCAGCGTGACCACCGGGACGAGCGCGTTGGGCAGCGCGTGGCGGACGACGATCGCGGTCTCGCGCAGGCCCTTGGCGCGCGCGACGCGGACATAGTCCTGCGCCAGCGCCTCGAGCATGCTCGCGCGCACGGTGCGGGTGAGGAGCCCGACGATCGAGGCCGCGAGCACGATGCTCGGCAGGACGAGATGCGCCGCCGCGTCGTGGAACGTGTCCCATTGCCCGGCGCGCGCGCTGTCGACGAGCAGCAGCCCGGACCAGGACGGCGGCGGCAGCGCCGTGACGTCGAGCCGTCCCGGGCCCGGGGCGACCTGCAGCCCGCCGTAGAACACCGCGAGCATGATGAATGCGAGCCAGAAGGTCGGCGCCGAGACGCCGATCAGCGAGACCAGGCGCGCGAGATGGTCGACCGGCGTGTCGCGCTTCACCGCCGCGAGCACGCCAAGGGGAATCGAGATCGCGATCGCGAGCAGGAACGACACCGTCGCCAGCTCGATGGTCGCCGGCGCGTATTGGCGGATGTCCTCCAGGACCGGCCGGTGCGTGGAGATCGACTGGCCGAGGTCGCCCTGCGACAGGCCCTTGAGGAAGAGCAGGTATTGCTGCCAGATCGGGAGGTCGAGGCCCCATTTGCGGCGATAGGCGGCGACGAGTTCCTTGTCGGCCGATTGCAGGTCGCCGAGCTGCGCGAGCACCGGATCCGCGGGCACCTGCGTCGCGATGAGGAAGACGATCAGCGTCGCCAGCACGGCCATGACAGCCATGGAGGCGAGGCGCAGCGTCAGGTAGCGGAACATGGACCTCTCCCGGGCCCGGGGACGACGCGCGCCACCGGAGGAGGAACCCCTCCCGCCGGCGCGCGGCCGATGGCCGGCGCCGGCGGGACGGCGACGATCAGGCCGGCTCGACCTGCTCCATCTCGACGTACCAGCCAGCCGCCGTCACGTTGAAGTTCTTCAGCGTGTTGCGCACGGCGATGCGGTAGATCGGCTGCAGCAGGATCAGGTAGTGGGCGTTGTCGACCAGCTGCTGCTGGTACTGCTTGTAGAGCGCGATCTGCCTGGCCTGGTCCTGCTCGGCCGCGGCGGCCTTGACCAGGTCCCGCATGGGCTGGGGCACGTCCCAGCCGACGCGCTTGGCGACGCGCTCGATCGACGCCGAGGCCCAGAGGTCGGTCTCCGGCGAGGGCGGGTTCCAGAAGGTGATGACCGAGGTCGTCCTGCCGCCATTGTACTGCGTGCGCAGGTTGACCGGGTCGAGCGGCTTGAGGTTCGCCTTGATCCCGACGCGCGCGAGGTCGGACTGCACCTTCTGCGCGATCACCTGGTAGTTCGTGCCGACGATCGCCGCGTTGGTGATCGAGAGGTCGAACTCGAACCCGTTCGGCAGGCCCGCCTGCTGCAGGAAGGCCTTCGCCTTGTCGAGGTCCTGGCGGTAGCCGAACTCCTTCGTGAAGGCCTCGGTCGTGCCGGCCGCGCCGATGGGCAGGAAGGACGGCGGGCGCACCGCGAAGCCACCGACGAGCCCGTTGATGATGCCGTCGTAGTCGATCGCGTGCGCGACGGCCTGGCGCGCCTCGCGCTTGGCGAGCGCGGGGTTGAACTCCGCGTTGCCCGTCAGCGTCATGTAGACGTAGTCGAGGCTGACCGTCGACTCGAGGCGGACATTCGCGTCGCCCCTGAGCGAGGCGAGCTGCTCGGCCGTGAGGTTGAAGGCCGCGTCGATGTCGCCGCGCCGCACCGCCAGCAGCTGCGCCGCGCCGTCCGCGATGTGCCGGATCACGACGCGCTCGAACGGCGCCTTGCCGCCCCACCAGTGCTCGTTGCGCACGAGCGTGACCGCGGTGTTGCGCTCCCACGACACCATCCGGTAGGCGGCGGTGCCGGCCGAGCTGGAGTTGAGGTACTGCGTGGCCTTGTCGGCGGTGTTGGCGGAGGCGTCGGAGACGCCGCCATTCGCCGAGACCAGCTTCCGCGAGTAGATGGCGAAGGCCGGCGCCGCGCAGTTGATGAGCAGCGGCGAGTTGGGGTCCTTCATCACCAGGTCGACCGTCGAGGCATCGACGACCTGCACCGCCTCGAGGTTCGAGGCATAGACGCCCGGCTGGTCCTTCAGGTTGACGAGGCGGTCGAGCGAGAACTTCACGTCGTCGGCGGTGAAGGGGCTGCCGTCCCAGAACTTGACGCCCTGGCGCAGCGTGAAGCGCCAGGACTTGCCGCCGTTCACGCGCTCCCACTTCGTCGCGAGCATCGGCTTCACGTTCACGTAGTCGCCCGGCGACTGCGTCACGAGCGTCTCGTAGACGTTCCCGTTGGTCAGCGGCGGCGAGTAGTCCGCCATGCGGCCCGGGTCGTAGTTGCGCCCGTCGCTGATGTCCATGCCGATCACGAGCACGCTCTTGCGGCCCTGCGCGGCGGCGCCACCCGAGGCCGCCAGCGCGCCGGTCGCCGCGGCCCCCGCGAGCATGAGGCGGCGCGACAGCAGGATCTGTTCCATCATCATCGTGTTTCCCCCTCCGAATACCTGGACGAGGACGCTGGCACGGGCCGATGTCACGGCGCAAGCGCGCGGCCCGCGCGGTCACCTGTCCTTGCGTTCGGGCGCCGCGCTGGTAACGTCATGGCGAAGGTCCCGCAATCGGGCCGCGACCCACGGGGGGGAGGAAGTCGATGACAAGGTTCCGCTATGCCGCGGCGTATGCCGCGATCGCGATGGCTGCCGCCGGCGCGGCCAGCGCCCAGAACATCGCGGCGCCGAGCGGCGCCACCCTCGCCGCGACATGCACCGGCTGCCACGGCCCGTCCGGCCACAGCGCCGGCGCGATCCCGTCCCTGCATGGACGCACGGAGGCCGACCTCCTCCAGTCGATGCTGGACTTCAAGAACGACCGGCGACCGGCGACCATGATGAATCGCCACGCCAAGGGCTTCAGCGACGAGGAACTCGCCGCTCTCGCCCGCGAGATCTCCACGAACTGGCGCTGAGGGAGGAAGCCATGGCTTGCAAGGGAATCACCCGCCGCCTCTTCGCCGGCGCCGCGCTCTCCGCCATGCCCGTCGCGAGCATGGTCCGCGCGCAACCCGCGCGTCGTCGCGTCGTCGTCGTCGGCGGCGGCTTCGGCGGCGCCGCCGCGGCGCGCCACCTGCGCCTCGCGGATGCCTCGCTCGACGTCACGATGATCGAGCCGAAGGCCGAGTTCCAGACCTGCCCGTTCTCGAACTACGTGCTCGCCGGCTTCAAGACGATGGCCGACATCACGCATGGCTACGGCGCGCTGACCGGCAAGCACGGCGTCGCGCATGTGCGCGACATGGCGGCCGCGGTCGATCCCGCGGCCAAGATCGTGCGCACGGCCGGCGGCCAGACGATCGCCTACGACAAGCTCGTCCTGTCGCCGGGCATCGACATGCGCTGGGGCGCGCTCCCCGGCTACGACGAGGCCGCGTCGGCCGTCATGCCGCATGCCTGGCAGGCAGGCCCGCAGACGACGCTGCTGCGCGCGCAGCTCGAGGCCATGCCCGATGGCGGGGTCGTCGTGATGTCGATCCCGGGCAACCCCTTCCGCTGCCCGCCCGGGCCCTACGAGCGCATCTCGATGATCGCGCACTACCTGAAGAAGGCGAAGCCGCGCTCCAAGATCGTGGCGCTCGACGCCAAGGACGCCTTCTCGAAGCAGGGCCTGTTCCAGGACGCGTGGAAGGAGCTCTACGGCCCGATGATCGAGTGGGTGCCGCTCGGGCAGGACGGCAAGGTCGCGCAGGCGATCCCCGGCGAGAAGACGCTGGTGAGCGAGTTCGGCCAGAGGCATCGCGGCGACGTGGTCAACGTCATCCCGCCGCAGATGGCCGGCAGGATCGCCCGCGACGCGGGCCTCGCCGCCACCGAGGGGGCGATGGCCGGCTGGTGCCCCGTCGATCCCTTCACCTTCGAGTCGACCCGCGCGAAGGACATCCACGTGATCGGCGACGCGTCGATCGCCGGCGCCATGCCCAAGTCGGGCTTCGCGGCGTCGAGCCAGGCGAAGTTCGTCGCCCGCGCCATCGCCGCCTCGCTCGCGGGGCGGCCGCAGGAGGCGCCGGTCTACGCCAACACCTGCTACTCGCTCGTGGCGCCCGACTACGGCATCTCGGTGGCGGACATCTTCCGCGCGACGCCCAATGGCATCGTCGCCGTGCAGGGCGCCGGCGGCGTCAGCCCGCGCACGCCGCAGAACGCGGCGCAGTTCCGCGACCAGGAGGCGCACTACGCCGAGGGCTGGTACGCGTCCGCGACGCGGGAGATCTGGGGCAGCTGAGCCCGTCCCCGCGCGGCCAGCGCGGGGGCCGGCTCAGGGCGCGATGCCGGGATTGCCATCCATCCCGGCGAGCTCCGGGAGGTTCAGGCGCGGCGCCGGGATCGTGCGGCGCGCGCGCAGGTGGCGCGCGACGAGGTCCCAGATCGGCTCGCCACCCGCCTGCCGCGCTTCCTCCGAGACCGGCGCCCAGCCCGCCACGCGATAGCTCCGCGAGGCCTGGACCGCCTCGCCGCGCAGCGTCATGGCGCTGATGCGCCGCCCGGCCGGCGCGGTCGGGTCGCAGCGATAGGACAGGCCGCCGACGCGCACCATGTCGCCGCCCTGCTGGTAGTAGGGATCGGGGTTGAAGAGGTTGTCGGCGACGTCCTCGAGCACGAGGCGGACCTGCTCGCCCGTCATGCTCGACAGCGTCGTGTAGGGATAGGTGATCGCCGTCTGGTCGAGCAGGTTCTCCATCGTGACCTTCTCGCCGGGGAGGATCGTGGTGCCCCAGCGGAAGCCGGGCGAGAAGGCGATCTCCGCGTCCTTCTCCGCCATCAGCGCATCGAGGATCAGCTGGTCGAAGCTGCCGTTGAAGTTCCCGCGGCGATAGAGGAGCCCCTCGCTGACGGCCAGCTCCTCGCGCAGCCGCGGGAGGTGCGGCGCGCGGATGCGCTCGACCAGGGCGGCCATCCCGGGGTCGGGCGGCAGCAGGTCGGCGAAGACGGGAAGCAGCCGGTAGCGCCAGTCGCGCACCCCGCTCGTGCCGACATCGAGGTCGAGGACGCCGAGGAACTTGCCGTTGGAACCGGCGTTGGTGACGATCGTCCTGCCGCCGGGGTTCTCGACGACGAGCGGCACCGGCACCCCGTCATGCGTGTGCCCGCCGAGGATGGCGTCGATGCCGCGCACCCGGGACGCCATCTTCAGGTCGACGTCCATGCCGTTGTGCGACAGCACCACGACCGCGCGCGCGCCGGCCGCGCGCGCCGCCTCGACCGTCGCCTGCATGTTCTCCTCCTGGATCCCGAAGGTCCAGTCGGCGACCATGTAGCGCGGGTTCGCGATCGGCGTGTACGGGAACGCCTGGCCGATGATCGCGACCGGGACGCCCGACATCTCGCGCAGGACGAAGGGCTCGAAGACCGGGTCGCCGAAATCCGCGGTCTTGATGTTCTGGGCGACGATCTCGATCCGGCCCGCGAGCTCGTTCTTCGCCGCCTCGAGCACCCGGTCCTGGCCGTAGGTGCACTCCCAGTGGAGCGTCATGATGTCGACGCCGAGCAGCTTGGTCGCCTCGATCATGTCCGCGGCCTCGGTCCACAGCGAGGTCCCGGATCCCTGCCAGGTGTCGCCGCCGTCCAGCAGCAGCGCGCCGGGCCGCGTCGCGCGCAGCCTGCGGACGAGCGTCGCGAGGTGGGCGAACCCGCCGACGCGGCCATAGCTGCGCGCCAGCCGCTCGAAGTCGAGATGCGAGAAGGCGAAGGCGGAGCGGCTCCCCGGCGCGATGCCGAAGCGCGCCAGCAGGGCCTCGCCGACGACATGCGGCACCCTGCCGCGCATCGAGGCCACGCCCAGGTTGACGCTGGGCTCCCGGAAATGCACCGGGAGGAGCTGCGCGTGGCAGTCGGTGAAGTGCAGGAGGGAGACGTTGCCGAAGGCCGGCGCGTCATAGGTCGCCTCGGCGTCGGACGCGGCGCGCGCCTCCGAGGCCGGGAGGGACATCCCCGCCGCCGATGCGGCGGCGAGGACGCCGAGGAACTCGCGCCTGTCCACCGTCGCGCCCGCCCTACTTGTTCACCGGCGAGTCCGGCGAGAAGAGCAGCGCCATGAGGTCCTGGATGTCCTTCTCCTTGAGGATGCCCATGTGGCCGGCACGCGGCATGTTCGAGCAGGCGTTGCTCGACTTCGAGTTCCAGATCTTCGCCCAGGCCTCGCGCAGCGCGCGCTCGTCGGTCCCCTTGAGCTTCGCGTAGCCATGCAGGCTCGGCCCCAGCGTGCCGTGCGAGATCTCCGCCATGGAGATCTGGTGGCAGTTGTAGCAGTTGCCGCCATTGGCCTGGCTGGGCGCGTCGGTCCATGTCAGGCCACGGCCGCTCTGCGCGATGCGCTCGCCGGCGCGCCAGTCGCCGAGGAACTTGCCGTCGGCCGGCCACTTGACGGTCGCGAGGTTCGCGGCCTCGAGCTGCTCGGCGCGCTTGGCGCCGGCGGCGCTGCCCGATGCGACGGGATCCGAGCAGAAGGCCTGCGTCTCGTCCTGCACGAGGCGGTCGACGGAGACCGGCCCGGCGTTGCGGAAGCCGGTGCGCAGCATCTCGGCGAAGGCCTTGTCGTCGGCGCCCGGGCCCCAGGACTGGGCGCCTGCATCGGCCGCCAGGGCGAGGAATGCCGCGACGAGCGCGGCGCGGATTCGGATCGAAGCCATGTCCCTGTCCCCCCTCACCGCTTGATGCCAGGCGTCGCCATCGTCGAGCCGTTGGCCGTCGCCGCCATGAACATCGACAGCGCGATGGTCATGTCGGACGCGTAGACCGGCTCGGGGAAGCGCTGCTGGCGGAAGCAGTCGTTGATGCGCCACTGCATCGACCACATCTGGCCGGCGCTGACGCGATAGGCGGGCCAGCTCGTCCAGCCGGCGGCCGCGCCCTCCTTGCCCGGGATGTAGGGCAGGTCCTGCATCCGGATGCGACGGCCTTCCTCGCCATGGCAGGTGGCGCAGGAGAAATCATGCGGCCCGGCCTGGAAGTAGAACATCCGCCGGCCGAGCTCGAACATCGCGCGCTCCCTGGGATGCGACGCGGCGACCTTGACCGGCTGGTCCTTGGAGAGGCCCGAGACATAGGTCGCGAGGGCCACGAGCTCGTCCTTCCTCGGCGTGCCGAAGCGCGCCTCGACATGGGCGCGCGTGTCGATGCCCTGGAGGGTCTCCATGCAGGTCAGCAGGCGCGATTCGAGGTCCTGCACCCTGTCCGTGTCGGCGAAGTAGCGGGGCAGCTGGGCATAGGCGCCCTCGACCACGCCCGGCCCGAGGCCGAGGTCGCATTTCTCGAGCGATGCGTTGCGCGGCCCGGCCGGTTTCTTCCACAGCTCCTCGCCCGCCATCTCGAAGAGCTCGGCCGGGTTGCCGTCCTTGAGCGCCTGCCTGTAGGCCTCGATGCTCTTCGCCGCGTCGTCCTTCTCCTGCGCCACGCCGGCGACGCCGAGCGCGGCAACCGCGATCGCCGCCACCACCGCGGCGACCGCTGCTCCTGTCCTTCCTGCCATCGAACTCCTCCCCCCGAAGGCCCCTCGCGGGGCAGCCTCACGTCACCTTGGCGTTGTCCGTCCGGCTCTCGCCGCGGTTGTCGACCCAGGTCACGCTGACCGTGTCGCCCGCCTTGCCGCCCTTGATCTTGAAGGCGAAGTACGGGTTCTTCGCGATCGAGGGCCCCCACTGGGCCGACATCACGTCCTTGTCGTTGAGGCGGGCGGTCACCTCCTGGATGAACCAGGCGGGGACGATCGCGCCCGCGGAGTCGCGGCGCTGGCCGGTCTCCATCTCGTGGTTCATCAGGATGCGGACCTCGGTGATCCCGTCCTTGGCCGCGGCGCGGATGCGCATCGGGTTTGCCATGGCGTGCCTTCCTTCCGATCTCGTGGCGGGGGCGCGGCTCAGCCGCCGCAGCCGCCCAGCGTGACCTTGATCTCCTTGACCGAGGCCAGGAACTTGCCGTCGGCCTTGACCACGGCCGCGACATTCGAGGTCTGCATCATCTTGATGCGCGTGGTGACGTCGGCCGCGACGTCGGGGCCGATGTCGAAGATCCCCGCGAGGACGTTCGGGTTCTTCTCGACGAAGAGCACGATCTGCGTCGTGCCAGGCACGCGGCTCACGACCTGGACCGGGACCACGGCCCCGTTCTCGGCGATGTCCGAGGCGATGATCTGGACGTCGTCGCTGGTGGCCGGCGCCCCGGCGCCGATCGAGGCGAGCGCCTCCTGCACCGTCTTGCCCTCGAAGGCCGCCTTGTTCCACGCGGCGCGCGCGCGCCCCGCCGGCAGCAGCCCCGCCGCGGCGAACGCGGCGAAAATGCCGCCTGCCCGGAGCACCCTTCGCCTCTCGATGTCGATCATGCCTTCCTCCTGGATTCCTGTTGCCTGTCCATGCGCGCGGGCATCAGCGCTCGGGCGCGCCCGCGAGTATCCATTCCACGATCAGCCGCGCATCGGCGTCCGACAAGTCCTCCTGCGCCGGCATGGCGAGCGCGCCCCAGACGCCCTCGGCGCCGTTGCGCACCCTGCCGGCGAGCTGGTCGAGCGCGTCGGCGACGCCGCGGTAGCGGCGCGCGACGTCGGCATAGCTCGGGCCGACCAGCTTGCTGGAGATGCCGTGGCAGGCCATGCACCCGGCATCACGCGCGCGCTTGAGCGCGGGCGGCGACGGGTCGTCGACCGCGTCGGGATCGTCGTCGCCGGTCACCACGCCGCGCACCGGGCCGATGCGGCGATGCTGCGAGGCGAGGTTGCCATGCGCGGGCCGCGCATAGTCGGGCAGCGCCGAGGCGACCTCGACCGAGGCGACGCAGTCCGACATGCAGGCGGCGTTGGCCGTGTCCGGCCGCGGCGTCGCGGAGGGGAACTCCCGCCCGGGCCACATCGCGTGCGCGGTGGTCATGCCGTTGCGGTTGGGCATCCGCGCCTGCACCTCGGCCATGTTCGCGTCGCCGAGCGTGAAGTCGTCGGGGACGACCTCGGCGAGGTTGAGCATGTAGGCGAGCACCGCGTAGACCTCGTCGTTGGACAGGCTCTTGGGCTCGTTCCACGGCATGGCGCGGCGGATGTAGTCGAAGAGCGTGGCGACGTAGGGCGCCTTCATCATCGTCGTGCGCTGCGGGTAGTCGACGCGCCTGAGGTTGGCGACGTTGCCCGACGCGATGTCGGCCGCCGTCGTCCCGCCGACGAGCGGCGTGAAGACCTGGTTGCTCTCGCCGAACGTGCCGTGGCACGAGGCGCACTTCGCCTCCCAGAGCTCCATGCCCTGCTCGACCGTGCCAGACCCCCTGGGCAGGCCGAGGAAGTCCGGCCGCACGTCGATGTCCCAGGCCGCGACCTCGCGCTCGGTCGCGGGACGGCCGATGCCCGGGAACCTGTCGGTCGCGATCGCCGTCGCCGCGACGAGGGTCGCGGCGACGATCGCGAGGGCCGCCGCGAGCCGGCCGCGCGGCGCGCGCTCAGGCCGTCTGGACATTGCTGACCTCCCCGCCCTGGTCGACCAGCCAGGACTGGATCGCGTTGTTGTGGTAGATCGACCGCGTGCCGCGCACCTCGCGCAGTTGCCGGTACGTCGGCTGGACATGGCCGCCATCGTCGATGGCGCGCGACTGCAGGATCGCCCTCTCGCCGTTCCACGTCCACGGGAAGACGAAGCGCACGAGGCATTTCGGCATCACCGGCTGCTGCAGCGTCGCCTCGCGCCAGTTCCTGCCGCCATCGACCGAGACGTCGACGCGGCGTATCGAGCCGCGGCCCGACCAGGCGAGGCCGCTGATCGCGTAGAAGCCCTTGCCGACGAGGGACTGCCCGCCAGAGGGCGTGGTGATCACCGACTTCACCTCCTGGATGGAGGTGTATTGGCGATGCTGCCCGTCGGGCATGAGGTCGACATAGTGGATCGTCTCGTCCTTCGCGCCCCAGGGCTGGTCGCCGACCTCGATGCGGCGCAGCCACTTCACCCAGGACACGCCCTGCACCCCCGGCACCACGAGGCGAAGCGGATAGCCGTTCTCCGGCCGCAGCATCTCGCCGTTCTGCCCCCAGGCGACGAGCACCTCGCCCGAGGCGACGAGCTCCATCGGGATGGTGCGGGTCATCGAGGAGCCATCGGCGCCCTCGGCCAGCACGAAGCGGCCGCGCGAGAGGTCCGCGCCGCACATCTCCAGAAGGACGCGCAGCTCGACGCCCGTGAACTCGCTGCAGGAGACCATGCCGTGCGTGTACTGCACGGTCGGCACCGCGACATTGCCCCATTCCATGCCCGTGTTCGCGCCGCACTCCAGGAAATGCATGCGCGACACCGATGGCAGGCGCATCAGGTCGTCCATGGTGAAGACCATGGGCCGCGCGACCATGCCCGGCCGCGAGCCATTGACCATGAAGCGGTGGCGCCGCGGGTCGATGTCGGTCCAGCCCTGGTGGTGCCGCTCGAAATGCAGGCCCGAGGGCGTGACGATGCCGAAGCTGCCCTGCAGCGGGGTGAAGGCGACGCTCGCCGCGCCGACCTGCGTCAGCCCCGGGCTCTGGCGCCGCACGAGGTTGCGCTCGTAGCGCGAGGGCATGCCGTAGGGCGTGGCGGCGACCGGAAGCCCGAGCGTGGTGCTCCAGGGCGGCAGGTCGAGGATGTCGGGGTCGTCGGCCCGCGCGGCGCCGGCAGCGGCCGCCGCGCCAAGGCCGAGGGCCGCGGCGAAGCCGCGCCGCAGGACGTCGCGGCGACCGGATGCCACGGCGGCGATGTCCGCGGCGGAAAGGAAGTTCTCCGGCGCCTTGCGGATCCGGCCCGGGACGCCTCCCGCCCCTTCGACGTCTCTCCCCATCCCCAATCCCCGTTTTTTTTGTGATGGTATCATTTCCCGGTATCCGCTCAAGCGGTCATCATGGCCCGAGGCGCGCAGGCATAAGCCAGAAGCGAGGAGATCCAGGACATGCGTCACGCAACGAAGCATCCCGGCCGCGGCGGGATCGCCGCCGCGGCGATCGCCGCCTCGGTCCTTTCGGCGACGACGCCAGCCCTGGCGCAGGAAGGCACCTTCGCCCTGCGCCTCCTGACGCCCGAGACCGCGCTGAAGGCCGCGCAGGCCGCGCTCGCCTCCTGCCGCGCATCGGGCTTCCAGGTGGCGGTCGCCGTGGTCGATCGCGGCGGCACGACGCAGGTGCTCCTGCGCGACCGCTTCGCCGGCCCGCACACCGTGCAGGTGGCGACCGACAAGGCATGGACCGCGGTGACCATGCGCCTCGACACGCTGGCGCTCGCCAAGGCCTCGGAGGGCGGAGAGATGTCCGGCCTGCGCCATTTCCAGCGCGTCGTCGCGGTCGGCGGCGGCGTCCCGGTCGAGGGCGCGGGCGCGATCCTTGGCGGCATCGGCGTCTCCGGCGCGCCGGGCGGCGCGGCCGACGCGGCCTGCGCCAATGCCGGGATCGAGGCGATCCTCGACGACGTGACGTTCTAGGTCACAACGCGGTCGACAGCCGCACGAGCCAATCGGGCGAGACGTCGAGCACCCAGGCCTCGAGCCGCTTGTCGAGGCCCGTCAGCACCAGGATGCCCGCGAGCGCGAGGCAGGCGCCAAGCACGGTCCCTCCCGCGCGGCCAGCGGCGCCAAGCCGCGCGCGCGCCGCGGCCAGGCGCCCTGCAGGCAGGGCGCCGGCGAGCAGCAGAGGCAGGACGGCGCCGGCCGCGAAGGCGGCCATCGTCGCGGCGACGGCGCCGAGATGCTCGCCGCGCGACGCGAGCAGCGACGCGGCGCCGAGCGTCGGGCCGACGCAGGGGCTCCAGGCGACCCCGAGCAGCATGCCGATCGCGAACTGGCCGGCCGCGCCCCTGCCGTCGAGGCGCGCGAGGCCGCGCCCCGCGAGGCCGGTCGCCGGCGCGAGGAAGGCCGAGGCGCGCATGCGGATCGCGGGCACGGCGATCGCGCCGCCGAGGAGGACGAGCAGGATCCCCGCCACCGAGCGGACCGCCTCGCCTTCGATGCCGAGCGCGAAGCCCAGCGTGGCGAGCGCGATGCCCGCGACCACGAAGGAGAGGGCGAGGCCGGCCGCGAGCGCGACGAGGCCTCCGCGCCCCTCGGCGGCCGCGCCGGCCGCGAGGATGGGAAGGATGGGAAGCACGCAGGGCGAGAGCAGCGACAGGATCCCCGCCCCGAACGCCGCCAGGAGCGTGGCCGCCACGCCGCGCCCCTAGAGCGTCATCTCGAGCAGCGACATGATCGAGGCGGGGTTCGTGTCGCCAACGCTGCGACCAAGCTCGTCGCGCCCCCTGAACACGATCAGCGTGCTCTGCATGCGCGCCTCGAAGCGGCGCACGACGTCCTTCTGGCGGTCGTAGTCGACCTCGAAGGCCGCCATCTCCGCGAAGCGGGGATCGGCGAGCAGCCGCGCGAGGATCGGCTTCTGGGTGCGGCATGTCGGGCACCAGGACGCCGTGACGTCGACCAGGATCGGGCGGTCGGCCGCCTGCGCGGCCTCGAAGGCCTGCGCCGAGAACGGCGACGCGTGGGCGGCGGCCAGGCGCGGCAGCACCGCGAGCCCGATGCCGGCGAGGATGGTCCTGCGCAGTATGGTCATGTTCCGCCTCCCTCTGCCGGCCCGCGTCCCTTGCCGGTGGCCGTGGACGCGAGGCGACGCGAGGCCTCGGGGTTCAGGGCGTGGCGCGGCATGCGCCCCGCCAGGATGTCGGCGACCTGCTCGACGGTGTCCTGCGCCTGCGAGGCAAGCGCCTCGGGCACCATGCCGCCTATATGCGCGGACGCGACCACGCCGGGCAGCGCGCCGAGCGCCACGGGCGGCACGTCGTCGGGATCCGAGCCCACGTCGAGGCCCGCGCCGGCGATCAGCCCCTCGCGCAGGGCCTGCGCCAGGGCCGCCTCGTCGACGACGCGCCCGCGCGAGGGGTTGAGGAAGAAGGCGCTGCGCTTCATGCGCCGGAAGACGCCGAGGTCCATCGACTGGTCGGTCGAGGCGTCGTGGACCACGAGGCAGACGAGGAAGTCCGCCTCCGCGATCACCTCGTCGCGCGACGCGGCGATCACCGGCGGCGCGACCGACGTCGCGTGGGGATCGTGGACCAGCACGCGCATGCCGAGCATCGCGAGCACCTCGGCCATGCGCCTGCCGAGGTTGCCGTAGCCGAGGATCCCGGCGGTGCGGCCGGCGAGCTGGATGCCCGACCGGCGCTCGGGGACCTCGCCGCGCCTGTAGGCCATCACGCCGTCGCTGAGGCCGCGCGCGAGGTCGATCATCTGGCCGAGCAGCAGCTCGACGACGGCGTCGCGGAACCCGGGCCCGGCGCGCGTCACCAGGATGCCCGCGCGCGAGGCCGCCGGTACGTCGATGTTGCGCACGTCCATCGCCGCGCGCACCAGCGCGACGATCGATGGAAGCCGCGCGACGAGGTCGGCGGCGAAGGGCGTGTTGCGGTCGCTGACGATCGCGGCGCAACCGGCGCCGGCCTCCGCGATCTCGTCCGCCGTCATCGTCCGCGCCAGCGGGTTGAGCACCACCTCGCCGAGCGCGCGCAGGCCCTCGAGCGCGGCGCCGTAGCGCTGCTCGCGCTCGCCCGCCGGATAGGTGAGAAGGATCCTTGGCATCGGGCCTCCGTCGCGCGCGTCAGAGCAGCCCGAGGCTGCGCAATTCCTCGACCATGGCGGCGGGCATCCGGGCGATGTCGCCGCCGGCCTCGCCCAGGTCGGCGGGGGCGTCGCCAGCCGCGAGGTAGCGCCAGCCCTGGAAGGGCCGCATGGGCTTGGGCATGGTGCGCACGAGCTGGCGGTCGAGCACGAGCAGGGCGCAGGACGAGCCGTCGTCGAGCGTCCCCTGCTCCACCGCCTTGAAGCGCTGGCGCACGCGCACGACGCCCTTGATGACCCAGTAGAGGGATCCGCCGTCGAGCAGCTCGTCGACGCGCTTCGGCATCATCCGGGTGCGGTGCACGACGCCATGCTTCTCGCCCGCGGCGCGGCGCTGGGCGGCGCGCTGCTTCTGCCAGGCGGCGAGTTCGTCGACCTCGTCGACGCCGACGCAGAGCTTGACGATATGGAGCGCCATGCGCCGAGACTACAGGAAGCCGGCCGCCGCGGTCAGCGTTTCTGGGGCGTCGGCTTCAGGGCCGGGTTGAAGGGATCGGGACCCTTGGCCTTCATCGAGCCGCGGCGCTCGGACACCAGCAGCTTCAGCTCCTTCCGTCGCCGGCGGCAGGGGCCGACATAGAGGTTCGCGCGGACGAAGGGCCGCGGGCGCATCACGATCTCGCGCAGCCGCAGACGCATGCTCTCCGGGGTGACCGGCTTGGCCACCATCTCGTTGACGCCCGCGTCGCGCGCCGCGCGCACGATCTTCTCGTCGGCCCTCAGGCAGATGATGATCGGCATCTGCTGGATGCGGCCACGCGTGCGCCGGCGGATCGTGGAGACGAACTCGACCGCGCTGCCCGCGAAGGACTCGTCGACGATCATCAGGTCGATGTGCTCGGAACGCAGGCGCTCCACGGCCTCCCCCGACGACGCCGCGACGCGCGTCGTGCGGATGCCCATGCGATCGAGCATCGCGCGCATCGCGTTGCGCCTCGCGAACTCCTCGTCGAGGACCAGTATGGTCAGGCGTCCGGGCTCGAAGATCACGTCTCGGGGCTTTCCTGCCGATCCGGGATGAATACGAGAAGCTCGGCGCCCTCGTCCACCTGGTCGCCGGAGCGGAAGCGCACCTCGCCGACCACCCCGGCGCAAGGCGCCAGGACGCTGTGCTCCATCTTCATCGCCTCGAGGACCGCAAGGACCTTGCCGCGTTCCACGCGCTCGCCCGCGCAGACGCGCATCGCGAGCAACTTCCCCGGCATGGGTGCGAGGAACCTCCCGCCCCCGCCCTCCTCTGGGCCACCGAGGTCGAAGCCGCCGGCCTCGGCGAGGCGCACGACCTCCTCGCCGTCATCGACCTCGATGGCGCTCCCGGTCCGCGTCACGCTCGCCTCGAGGACGCGGCCGGCGAGCAGGATGCGCATGCGCCTGGCATCGCCGCCCGGCGCGCACGCGGCCTCGGCCTCGCCGCCGGGAAGCCCGAGCGTCCATGTCCCCGCGGCGGCGCCAGGCGAGGCATGGACGACATGCCGAGCCTCGCCGGCACCGGTGAACTCGAGCAGCCGCGCCGCGGGCGCATTGAGCCGCCAGCCATCGCGGGTCGACCAGGGATCGGCCGGCCCGGCCCCGGCACCCGCCTGCAGCATCGACAGCGCGGCGAAGGCGAGTTCCCTGTCGCCCGCCGCCCGGGCGGGCGGCACGAGCAGGTCGCGCCTGCGCGCGATGAAGCCGGTGTCGAGTTCCTCCCCGGCCTCGGCGAAGGCCGGGTCGCGGGCGACGCGGCGGAGGAAGTCGAGATTCGTCGTGGCGCCCCCGATGCGCAGCGCGGACAGCGCCTCGTGCAGGCGGCGCAGCGCCGCCGGGCGGTCCGGCCCGTGCACGACCAGCTTCGCGATCATCGGGTCGTAGTCGACGGCGACCGCGTCGCCCGCCTCAAGGCCGGCATCCACGCGAAGCCAGGGGCGGGGATCGGGCAGGTCGAGCCGCGCCAGCCTGCCCGCGGCAGGCAGGAAGTCGCGCCGCGGGTCCTCCGCGTAGAGCCGCGCCTCGAAGGCATGGCCGGAGATCGCGACCTGGTCCTGCCGCAAGGGCAGGCATTCGCCCGCGGCAACGCGCAACTGCCACTCCACGAGGTCGAGGCCGGTGATCATCTCGGTGACCGGATGCTCGACCTGGAGCCGCGTGTTCATCTCCATGAAGAAGAACGAGCCGTCGCGCCCCATCACGAACTCGACCGTCCCCGCGCCGGCATAGCCCACGGCACGCGCCGCGAGCACCGCGGCCTCGCCCATGGCGGCGCGGCGCGCCGCGGTCATGCCCGGCGCGGGCGCCTCCTCCACGACCTTCTGGTGCCGGCGCTGCAGCGTGCAGTCGCGCTCGAAGAGGTGGATGCAGCCGCCATGGCCGTCCGCGAAGACCTGGACCTCGACATGGCGCGGGCGCTCGACATAGCGCTCGACCAGCAGGCGGTCGTCCCCGAAGGCCGACGCCGCCTCGCGCCGCGCGGAGGCCAGCGCCTCGGCGAGCGCGCCTGGTTCGCGCACCAGGCGCATCCCGCGCCCGCCGCCGCCGGCCGACGCCTTCACGAGGACCGGGTAGCCGATGCGCGCCGCCGCCGCGGCGAGCGTCGCGTCGTCCTGCGCGGCGCCGTGGTAGCCGGGGACGACCGGCACGCCGGCCTTCTCCATCAGCGCCTTCGATGCCGCCTTGTCGCCCATCGCGCGGATGGCCGCGGGAGGCGGGCCCACGAAGGCGATCCCCGCCGCGGCGCAGGCCTCGGCGAAGGCCGCGTTCTCGGAAAGGAAGCCGTAGCCGGGATGGATCGCGTCGGCGCCGCAGGCGCGCGCCGCGGCGACCACCGCGTCGATGGACAGGTAGCTCTCGCGGGCCGGGGCCGGGCCGATGCGCAGCGCCTCGTCCGCCGAGCGGACATGCAGCGCGCCGGCGTCGGCGTCGCTGTAGACCGCGGCGACGCGCATGCCGAGGCGTCGCGCCGTGCGCATCACCCTGCAGGCGATCTCGCCGCGATTGGCCACCAGCAGCTTGGCGAACACGGCTCAACCCTCCCCGCGCGGGCGCTGGCGCTCGCGCGTGTAGCTGAAGATCTCGGAGAACCCGACGAGGAGCAGCAGCACGCCGAGCACGACCTGCAGCGCCGCGAGCGCGCGCGCCGCGTCGCTCGCGGGCACGATGTCGCCATAGCCGACCGTCGCCATCGTGACGATCGAGAAATAGAGGCTCTCGGCGAAGGTGATCGCGCGCGACGCCCCGCCGATCGAGAAGTTGGGTTCGGCCGAGAGCCTGTCGATGATCCGGTAGAGCGTCGCGAAGGCGATCACCGCGACCGAGTAGAAGGTCAGGAAGGCGAAGGTCGGCACGACCAGCCTCGCGATCCGGGCGAAGAACTCCTCGAAGAGCAGCCCCGTCTCGATCAGGAAGGTGGAGACGTCCGCGCTCACCGCGAAGACGATGCCCGCGATCGCCGCCATCGCGGCGACGAAGGCGAGGTCGGCGCCCTGCGGGCCAAGCCCGAGGGCCGGGAACGCGAAGGTCAGCGCGCCGATGCCGAAGACGGGCAGCAGCCACGCGAAGCTGCGCGCGACCTCCGCCGGGTCGGCGATGCGCTCCGCAAGGACGATGCGGCGGATGCGGTCCCGGCGCAGCCAGGACCCCGCCAGGAACGCCGCGACGGGCAGGACGAAGCCGATGCGCGTGGCGAGCGGGCGGGCCTGCGCGAAGTTCACGTCGGTGAACACCGCGAAGAGGCAGGCATAGACCGCCAGGCCGTTGGCGAAGGCGATGGCGAAGAAGCGGCTGCCGGGAAAGGCCTTGAGGAAGAAGGCGACCGCGCCCGCGACCACCGCCAGCATCATCGCGGTGAACAGCGCGTCGAACTGCTCGGCCGCGGCGAACGCGACGAGCGCCGACAGGACGAGCGTGAAGCCGATCGCCCCCGCGTCGGCGCCGTGCCTGCGCCGCGTCATCCGGCCGTCCATCCGGGCTTGCGCTTCTCGAGGAAGCTCGCGATGCCCTCGCGGCCCTCGGCGGAGACGCGGATCGCCGCGATGCGGCGCGCGGTCTCCGCCACCAGCGCGTCGTCGAGCGGCGCGCGCGCGACGTCGCGCAGCAAACGCTTCGCCGAGGCGACCGCCGCGGGGCCGTTGGCGGCGATGCGCGCGCAGAGCGCATCGACCTCGGCGGCGAGCGCGTCGGCCGGCACGACGGCATGGACGAGGCCGAGCCGCAGCGCCTCGTGCGCGTCGAAGGCCTCGGCGGTCAGCACGTAGCGGCGCGCGGCGCGCTGGCCGATCGCGCCGACGACATAGGGGCCGATCACCGCCGGGATCAGGCCAAGCCGCACCTCCGAGATCGAGAAGCTCGCGCGCTCCGAGGCGATCGCGACGTCGCAGCACGCCACGAGCCCGCATCCGCCCGCGATCGCCGCGCCATGCACCGACGCGATGGTCGGCTTGGCCAGCTGGTCGAGCGTGCGCATCAGCCGGGCCAGCGCCTCGGCGTCGCGCCGGTTCTCCTCCTCCGAATAGAGCGCCATGCGCTTCATCCAGTTGAGGTCCGCGCCGGCGGAGAAGCTCCTGCCCTCGCCCGCGAGGACGACGACACGCACGCCTGGATCGGCCTCGAGGCGGAGCAGCGCCTCGGTGAGCGACGCGATGAGCGCGTCGTCGAACGCGTTGTGGAGCTCGGGCCGGTCCAGCACCAGCCGCCCGACGCCACCCTCCGCCACCTCGATCCGCAATCCGCCGGCCATAGCCGCCTCACATCCTGAAGACGCCGAAGCGCGTCGGCTCGACGGGCGCGTTGGCCGCCGCCGAGAGGCCGAGCCCCAGCACCATGCGCGTCTGCGCCGGGTCGATGATCCCGTCGTCCCAGAGCCGCGCCGTCGCGTAGTAGGGATGGCCCTGCTCCTCGTACTGCGCGCGGATCGGGCGCTTGAAGTCGTCCTCGGCCTCCGGGCTCCAGGCCTTGCCCTGCGCCGCCAGCGCATCGCGGCGGATCGTCGCCAGCACCGATGCGGCCTGCTCCCCGCCCATCACCGAGATGCGCGCGTTTGGCCACATCCACAGGAAGCGCGGCCCGAAGGCCCGGCCGCACATGCCGTAGTTGCCGGCGCCGAAGCTGCCGCCGACGATCACCGTGAACTTCGGGACGCGCGCGCAGGACACCGCCATGACGAGCTTGGCGCCGTCCTTGGCGATGCCCCCGCTCTCGTATTTCCGCCCGACCATGAAGCCGGAGATGTTCTGCAGGAACACCAGCGGGATGCCGCGCTGGGCGCAGAGCTCGATGAAATGCGCCGCCTTCAGCGCGGATTCCGAGAACAGGATGCCGTTGTTGGCGACGATGCCGACCGCGTGCCCCCAGATGCGGGCGAAGCCGGTGACGATGGTCGTGCCGTAGAGCGGCTTGAACTCGTCGAGCTCGGAGCCGTCGACGATGCGCGCGACGAGCTCGCGCGCGTCGTAGGGGTGGCGCAGGTCCGGCGGGACGACGCCGTGGAGCTCGGCGGGGTCGAGGAGCGGCTCGCGCGGCGCCTCGGCGGGCGCGCGACGCGCCGGGCGGTTCAGGTTGGCGACGCAGCGCCGCGCGAGCGCCAGGGCGTGGGCGTCGTCGCGCGCCATGTGGTCGGCGACGCCGGAGACGCGGGCATGGACCTCGGCGCCGCCGAGTTCCTCGGCGGAGACGACCTCGCCGGTCGCGGCCTTCACCAGCGGCGGCCCGCCGAGGAAGATCGTCCCCTGCCCCTTCACGATGATGGCCTCGTCCGACATCGCCGGGACGTAGGCGCCGCCCGCCGTGCAGCTTCCCATCACCACCGCGATCTGCGGGATGCCGGCGGCCGACATCGTGGCCTGGTTGTAGAAGATGCGCCCGAAATGGTCGCGGTCGGGGAAGACCTCGTCCTGGCTGGGCAGGTTCGCGCCGCCGGAATCGACGAGGTAGATGCAGGGCAGCGCGTTCTCCCGCGCGATCTCCTGCGCGCGCAGGTGCTTCTTCACCGTCATCGGGAAGTAGGTGCCGCCCTTGACGGTGGCGTCGTTGCACACGACGACGCATTCCCGGCCGGAGACGCGGCCGATGCCCGTGATGATCCCGGCGCCGGAGACGCCCTCGCCGTACATGCCGTGGCCCGCGAGCTGCGACAGCTCGAGGAAGGGCGAGCCGGGATCCAGCAGCAGCCGGATGCGTTCGCGCGGGAGCAGCTTGCCGCGGGCGACGTGCTTCTCGCGCGCGGTGGCGCCGCCACCCTCGGCGGCCGCGGCGACCTTCGCCCGCAGGTCGGCGACGGCGGCGTGCATGGCCTCGGCGTTGGCGCGGAAGGCGTCGCTACGCACGTCGATGGCGGATCGCAGGACGGTCATGGTTCCCGATCAGTAGCAGGAGCGCGTGCGCATGGTCACCCGGCGGCCCTGGGCGCGGCACCCTCGGGGGCCTCCGGCGCCTCCGCCGGGCGGGGCGGGTCGATGCGCTTCTGGATCTCGACGCGATGCGGGTACGGGATCTCGATCCCGGCGCCGTCGAAGGCGAGCTTGATGCGCTCGTTGTAGATGCGCCCGACGCGCCACTGGCGCCCGGGGCGCGTCTTGATGCGCGCGCGCACGACGAGCGCGAAGTCCCCGAAGCGGTCGAGGCCCAGGATCTCGATCGGCTCGAGCACGTCGCTCGCGATGTCGGGCTCGGCCCGCGCCGCCGCGTCGACGGAGCGCAGGGCCTCGACGACCTTCTGCATGTCCGTCGCGTAGGCGACGCTGAGGTCGAAGACGTAGAACGCGAAGTCCTTCGTCATGTTCTTGATCGTGCCGACCTGGCTGAAGGGGATCGTGTGCTGCGCGCCGGACACGTCGCGCAGGCGGATCGACCGGATCGACAGCGATTCGACGGTGCCGGCGTGCCCGCCATCGAGGTCGACGACGTCGCCGACGTTCACGGTGTCCTCGAAGAGGATGAACAGGCCGGTGATCACGTCCTTCACCAGCGTCTGCGACCCGAAGCCGATCGCCACGCCGATCACGCCCGCGCCGGCGAGCAGCGGCGCGACGTTCACGCCGATCTCGGACAGGATCGAGAGGCCCGCGATGGCGACGATCACGACGAAGATCGCGTTGCGCATCAGCGGCAGGAACGTGCGCAGGCGCTGGCTGCGCGGCGCGCCGGGCGTGGCGGCGGCGGCCGCGTCGAGCTGCCGCAGCCGGCGCTCGATGAGCGCGCTCGCGACCTCCCACGCGACGATCGCGAGCGCGACGACCGCGGCGAGCGAGGCGAGCCTGCCGGCGAGCGCGGCGCCGGCGTCGGTGGTGAGCCAGTAGAAGCCGCGCAGGCCCCATGCGGAGAGGATCGCCGACATCGCCAGCAGCACGATCGCCATGTCCGCGAGGCCCGCGAGCACGCTGCGGTACCGGCCGGCGCGCGCGGCCAGCAGCGACTGCCCGTCCCCCGCGCCCGCGGTCGCGCGGAACATCCGCGCGAGGAAGCGACGCTGGGCGGCGGACGCCAGCTTGGCGGCGACCAGAACGGCGATGGTCGAGAACGTGGCCTGCGCGAGGAAGCGCGCGCCGTCGCGGATCTCCAGCGCCCATACGGCATAGCCGAGCAGCAGGTAGGCGATCGCGAGCACGTGCCATGTCCCGGCGAGGAAGGCGCGGATGATCGCGAGCATGCGCGCGGGCGCGTCCTGCCCGGCCTCCGCGGCCTCGCCGCTGCGGCCGATCGAGGCGGCGACCGCCTCGCGGTTCTGCAGCACGAGCACGATGGCGAGCCCGACGAGCACGAGGCCGAGGACGCGTTGCAGCGCGTCGTGCACGACGAAGGGGATGCCGAGCGGCTGCGCCGCCGCCAGCAGGCTGCTGCCGACGATGCCGAAGGTGGCGAACCGGTAGACCCAGGCATGGACGTAGGACGCCGTCGCCTGGCCGGCGGGCACGGGCCGCCAGCGCTCGTCCCCGGGCGCGAGCACGAGGTCGGCGAAGTCGCGCACGAACCGCAGGAGCAGGTATCCCGCGACGAGGTAGCTCATCGAGATCGCGACGAGCGGGCGCAGCGGCAAGGAAGGCGCCACCACCGAGGCGGCAAGCGCGAAGGCGACGAGGGGGGCGACGAGGAGAAGGGTCGCGAGGATGAAGCGCCAGGCCCGCTCCCCGGGACCGGCGCCCTCGCCAAGCTCCACGACGCGCCGCGACGGCCGGCGCAGCGCCCTGCGAACCGCTTGCTCCGCCAGCAGGCCGATGCCGAACACGGCGAAGAACTTCGCCATGAAGTCGAGGAGGCCCGAGCGGCCCTCCGGGCGCAGGAAGGTCCGGTCGCCCCAGTCGAGGAGGCGCTCCACGACCGAGGCCGGGCGCAAGCCCTCGAACAGGCGCTGCAGCGTCCCGGTGAGGTCGAGGACGATGGTCCCGAGCAGCATGCGTCCCGCGTCGCCGAGCCCGTCCGGCTGCGCGGCGGACTGCGGCTGGGCCTGGAGCAGGAGGCGAAGCTGCCCGACGAGCCTGGCGCGCTGCTCCGCGTCCTCCAGCGTCGCGACCAGCGCCTCGATGCGCGCGCGATCCTCGGCGCCCGGCGATGCCGGGGCCTGGCTGCCCGGCGCGGCGAGCGCGGGGGCCGGGGCGAGCAGCGCCCAGCACGCCAGCAACAGGCCGAGGGTCAGCCTTCGCGCAAGCCGCGCGCCCGTCGCGAGACCCGCCATGCGCTCACCAGCCGCCGCGCTCGAGCCAGGCCTCGACCTGCCAGAGCCTGTCGGCGCCCCAGAACCCCTCGCCGTCGACGACGACGAAGGGCGCCCCGAAGATCCCGCGCGCAATCGCGGCGTCGACCTCGACGCGCAGGACTTCCTTCACCGCGGGATCGAGCAGCGCCGCAAGCGCGTCGTCGCGGTCGGCACCGGCGGCGGCGGCGATGTCGGCGACCGTGTCGCCGCGGGAGATGTCGCGTTCCTCCTCCCACGCGGCGGCGAAGGCGCCACGCGCGAACCGCGCCGCCAGATCGCGGTCGGCCTGGTCGAGCCAGTAGAAGGCGCGGCTGGCGGCCACCGAGGAGAACGGGAAGACCGGCGGGAAGCGCAGCCTGATGCCCCAGAGCCGCGCGAAGCGGTCGAGGTCGTGGCGCGCGTACTCGCCCTTGAGCGGTATGTCGACCAGCGGTTGCTGCCCGGAGACCTTGAACACGGCCCCGAGCAGGATCGGCTTCCACAGCACCTCGCGCCCATGGCGCGCGGCGATGTCCCCGATGCGCCGGGACGCGAGGAAGGCATAGGGGCTCGAGAAGTCGAAGAAGAACTCGATCGGACCAGCCATGGAGACGTCTCCCATCCGTCCGCGACGGGGACATGATGCCATGGATGCGTGCGCCGGGGGCGCGGAACTTCGACCGCCGGATGCATGGCCCCCGGCGGCCCCGCCCCCTCCCGGCCGGTCACCAGGCTATCGGGGCGCCGTCATGGTTCAGGAAGCCGCCATTGCTCGCGGGGCCGAGGCCGAGGACGACATCCGCCAGGCCCGCGACCGACTCGGCCGGCGTCAGGGCGGCGGCCGGGCCGCCCATGTCGGTCTGGACCCAGCCCGGATGGACCGCCACCACCGTGATCCCGCGGGGCGCGAGGTCGATGGACAGGCTCTTCGTCACGGCGTTCAGCGCGGCCTTGCTGGAGCGGTAGACGACCTCGCCGCCGGCGGCGTTCTCGCCCATCGAGCCCATGCGGCTCGACATCATCACGACCTGCCGGCGGGCGCTCGCCGCCACGTTGTCGACCAGCGCCTCGACGCAGGCCATCGGCGAGAAGACATTGACGCGCATCACCTCGGCCCAGGTGTCGTAGTCGACGGTGCCGACCGACTGCTTGCGCTTGCCGAACATGCCGGCGTTGCAGAACAGGACGTCGATCGGCTTGCCCGCGAGGTCGCGCGCGAGGCGCGCCAGCGACGAGCGGTCGGTGGAGTCGCACAGGAAGGTCTGGCTCCCCTTCGGCATCGCCGCGCCCTTGGCGGGGTCGCGCACCGTGCCCAGCGTCTCCCAGCCCAGATCGACGAACCGGCGGGCAAGCTCGAGGCCGAGGCCGCGGCCGGCGCCGGTGATCAGGATGGTCGGCATGTCGGTCCTCCTCAGCCGCGACGCTTCGCGGTCACTTCGATCTCGATCAGGATGCGCGGGTCGACGAAGCCGGCGATCACCGTCGTGTTCGCCGGCCGGATGTCGCGCAGCCGCCTGCCGATCACCGCCGTCTTCACCTGGTCGAAGGTGGCTGTGGAATCGACGAAGACGCGCACGCGCACCGCGTCGGCCAGCGACGAGCCCGCCTCGGCCAGCGCCGCCTCGATGTTGCGGAAGCACTGCTCGGCCTGCTCGACCGGGTCGGCGCTGATCTCCATGCGCGCGTAGTCGAAGCCGGTCGTTCCGGAGACGAAGACCCACTCGCCGTCGACGACGGCCCGGCTGTAGCCGAAGTCGCGCTCGAAGCTGGAGCCGGAGGAGATCAGCCTGCGTGCCATCGTCGTTCCCTCGCTGTCGTTCCGTCGTTCACGCCGTCTCGGCGAAGAGCTCGCGGCCGATCAGCCAGCGGCGGATCTCGCTCGTGCCGGCGCCGATCTCGTAGAGCTTGGCGTCGCGCAGCAGCCTGCCGGTCGGGTAGTCGTTGATGTAGCCGTTGCCGCCGAGGAGCTGGATCGCGTCCAGCGCCACCTGCGTCGCCTTCTCGGCCGCGTAGAGGATCGCGCCCGCGGCGTCCTTGCGCGAGGTGCGGCCCGCGTCGCAGGCGCGCGCCACCGCGTAGACATAGGCCTTGCAGGCATTGGTCGTGGTGTACATGTCCGCGAGCTTGCCCTGGACGAGCTGGAACTCGCCGATCGCCTGGCCGAACTGCCTGCGCTCGTGGACATAGGGGACCACGACGTCGAGGCAGGCCTGCATGATGCCCGTTGGGCCCGCGGCGAGCACCGCGCGCTCGTAGTCGAGGCCGCTCATCAGGACGTTCACGCCCCGGCCGACCGCGCCAAGCACGTTCTCCTCCGGCACCTCGCAGTCCTCGAAGACGAGCTCCCCCGTGTTCGAGCCGCGCATGCCGAGCTTGTCGAGCTTCTGCGCGCAGGAGAACCCCTTCATCCCCTTCTCGACCAGGAAGGCGGTGATGCCGCGCGGCCCCGCCTGGGGGTCGGTCTTCGCGTAGACGACCAGCACGTCGGCATCCGGGCCGTTGGTGATCCAGAACTTGGTGCCGTTCAGGACATAGCGGTCGCCGCGCTTCTCGGCGCGCAGCTTCATCGACACCACGTCCGAGCCCGCGCCGGGCTCGCTCATCGCCAGCGCGCCGACGAGGGCGCCCGAGACGAGCCCGGGCAGGAAGCGCTGCTTCTGCGCCTCGCTGCCGTTGCGGCTGACCTGGTTGACGCAGAGGTTCGAGTGCGCGCCGTAGGACAGCCCGACCGAGGCCGAGGCGCGGCTGATCTCCTCCATCGCGACGCAATGCTCGAGGTAGCCGAGGCCGGCGCCGCCGAAGCGCTCCTCGGCGGTGACGCCGAGCACGCCGAGGTCGCCGAGCTTGCGCCAGAGGTCGGCCGGGAAGTCGTTGACGCGGTCGATCTCCGCCGCGCGTGGCGCGATCTCGGCCGCGGCGAAGCGGCGCACCTGCTCGCGCAGCGCGTCGGCGGACTCGCCGAGGCCGAAGTCGAAGTCCGGCAGCCGGTTGGAGATCATGCTGGGGCCTCCCGTCGATGCGACGCCCGAGGATAGCGCCGAAGCGGCGCGAGGCGGTCGGGTTTCGCGCGCCGGCTCAGCCGCGCACGACGCGCGTGGCGAGGGTCCGGCCCTCCGCCGCGAGGGCGAGCAGCCGGTCGACGTTCGGGTGCTTGCCCGGGTTCGCCCGCGCATCGGCCTCGTGCTCGGCATAGAGCGCGCATCCGGCCGCGGCGGCCTGCGGGGTGATGTCGCCGAAGCGACGCGCCAGCTCCAGGTAGAGCCGCAGCGAGCCCGTGCTGCCGGGCTTGTTCTCCACCGCGCCGACGACGGCGCCGGCCGCGTCGAGCAGCTCGAGCCGCGCGATTCCGTCGGCCGGCGGGAAGGTCTCGAGGTTGTCCTTGAAGCTGGGCATCTGGTCCTCCTGTCGATCTGGTCTCTTCGCGGGCGGCGGGCCGGATCAGCCCCGCCGGTGCATCCTGAGCAGCGCGAGCACGGCGTCGCCATGGCGCTCGAGCTTTGCGCGGCCGATGCCCGTGACGCCCGAGAGCTCCTCGCGCGTCGCGGGATTGCGCGCGGCGATCTCGACCAGCGTGCGGTCGTGGAAGACGACATAGGGCGGGACGCCCTGCGCGCGCGCGAGGTCGCGCCGCCACGCCTTCAGCGCGGCGAGCAGGTCGCCATCGGCCTCGGCGGCCGACGGCGACCCGGCGGCGCCCGCGCGGCGGCGCTCGCGCTTGCGCTCGGCGGCTGGCGGCGGAAGGCGCAGCTCCACGCGCCGCTCGCCGCGCAGCACGGGGCGCACCATCTCGTCGGCGCCGAGGCGCAGCCCGCCATGCCCCTCGGGGTCCGTCTCGAGCAGGCCCGCCGCGACGAGCTGCCGGAACAGGCTGCGCCACTGGCCGCGGTCGAGCTCGCCGCCGACGCCATGGACCGCGAGCCGGTCGTGGCCCAGCGTGCGCACGCGCTCGGTGTCCGCGCCGAGCAGCACGTCGACGACATGCGCCGCGCCGAAGCGCTCTCCCGTGCGGTAGACGGCCGAGAGCGCCTTGCGCACGGGCTCGGTCGCGTCGCTGCTGCGCGCGGGCTCCAGGCAGACGTCGCAGTTGCCGCAGGGCTCTGGCAGGCGCTCGCCGAAATGGGCGAGCAGCACCTGGCGGCGGCAGGTCGAGGCCTCGGCGAAGCCGATCAGCGCGTCGAGCTTCGCGTGCTCGACGCGCTTCTGCACATCGCCCGCGTCGGACTCGTCGATGAAGCGGCGCAGGAGCGGCACGTCGCCAGCGCCATGCGCCATCCACGCCACCGCGGGCAGCCCGTCGCGCCCGGCGCGCCCGGTCTCCTGGTAGTAGGCCTCGAGGCTCTTGGGCAGGTCGACATGCGCCACGAAGCGCACGTCCGGCTTGTCGATGCCCATGCCGAAGGCGATGGTCGCCACGACCACCACGCCGCTGTCGCGCCTGAAGCGGTCGAGCGCCTCGGCCCGCGCGCCGGACTCCATACCCGCGTGGTAGGCGATGGCGTCATGGCCGGCCGCGCGCAGGTCGGCGGCGAAGCGGTCGACGCGGCTGCGCGAGCGCGCGTAGACGATGCCCGCCTCGCCCCGGCGGTCCTCGAGGAAGGCGAGGAGCTGGCGCTTCGCGTCGTCCTTGTCGCGCAGCAGGTAGCGGATGTTCGGGCGGTCGAAGCTGGCGACGAAGACGCGCCCCGCCTCGAGGCCGAGGCGCCGGACGATCTCCTCGCGCGTGCGCGGGTCGGCGGTGGCGGTGAGCGCTATGCGCGGCACGCCGGGGAAGCGCTCCGCGAGCGCGGCGAGCTGCAGGTATTCCGGGCGGAAGTCATGGCCCCATTGCGAGACGCAATGCGCCTCGTCGATCGCGAAGAGCGCGACCTCGACCTCCGCGAGGCGCTGCAGGAACGCGCCGCCCAGCAGGCGCTCCGGCGAGACGTAGACGAGGTCGAGCTCGCCCGCGCGCATCGCGCGCCAGGCGTCCCCGGCGTCCTCGAGGCTCTGCGCCGAGTTGATCGCGGCCGCGCGCACCCCCGCCTCGCGCAGCGCGTCGACCTGGTCCTGCATGAGCGCGATGAGCGGCGAGACGACGACGCCCACGCCGCGCCGGCACAGCGACGGCACCTG
The DNA here is from genome assembly GCA_041178225.1 of Pseudomonadota bacterium. Classification (GTDB taxonomy): domain Bacteria; phylum Pseudomonadota; class Alphaproteobacteria; order CACIAM-22H2; family CACIAM-22H2; genus CAIOSQ01. The sequence continues at coordinate 29,325 of JBEGVV010000219.1, forward strand.
GTAGCAGAGCGACTTGCCGCCGCCCGTCGGCATCAGAACCAGCGCGGAACCGCCATCGACGACATGCGCGACGATCTCGGCCTGCGGCCCGCGGAAGGCCGGGTAGCCGAAGACCTCGCGCAGGATCCGCGCGGGATCCGCGATGCGATCGGCGACCGGCATGCTCAGTCGCCGCCGCGCGGCGCGTCGGCGCGCCCGCGCATGTTCATGACGGTCTGGAGCATGCGCGCGCAGGGCGTCTCGGCGCCTGCGGGGTCGATGGCGACCACGTCGACCTCGACGATCGAGAGCGTGCGTCCCGCCTTCGCGACGCGGCCGCGCGCGGCGAGCGAGGCACCGCGCGCGGGCGACAGGAAGTTGATCTTGTACTCGACGCTCAGCACCGTGGCGTCCGGGGCCGCGAGGCTGAAGGCGGCGTAGCCGGCGGCCGAATCCGCGATCATCGCCACCACCCCGCCATGCACGAAGCCATGCTGCTGCCCGACCTCCGGGCGCACGGGGAGCAGCACCTCGGCCTCGCCCGGCGCGACGCGGCCAAGCGTGGCGCCGACCAGCGCCATGGCGGGCTGGCGCGCGAAGCTGTCGCGCACGCGCGCCTCCCAGCCGGGCTCCTGCGGGATCGGATTCGTCACAGCACGATCATCGTCGCGAGGCCGAGGAAGGAAAAGAACCCCGTGACGTCCGTCACCGTGGTCAGGATCACCGCCGAAGAGACCGCGGGATCGACGCCCAGGCGGTCGAGCATGACCGGGATCACCACCCCCGCGACGCCGGCGACGACGAGGTTGATCATCATCGCCGCGCCGATGCACGCGCCGATCGACGGGTCCTGGAACCAGGCCCAGGCGGCGAGGCCGGTGAGCAGCGCGAAGAGGAAGCCGTTGAGGCCGCCGACGATCCCCTCCTTGAGCACGATGCGCGAGGCGTTGGCCATCGTGAGCTGGCCCGTGGCGAGGGCGCGCACCGCGACGGTGAGGGCCTGCGTGCCCGCGTTCCCGCCCATCGAGGCGCAGATCGGCATCAGCACGGCGAGCGCCACGACCTTGGAGATCGAGGCCGCGAACAGCCCGATCACCGAAGCCGCGACGAAGGCGGTGCCGAGGTTGAGCAACAGCCAGAGCGAGCGCAGCCGAGCCGTCGCGAGGACCGGCGCGTGGACGTCGCTGCCGGCGACGCCCGACAGCCTCATCATGTCCTCCTCGGCCTCGGACTCGATGACGTCGACCACGTCGTCGACGGTGATCGCGCCGATCAGGCGCCCGCCCGCGTCGACGACAGGCGCGGAGACGAGGTCGCGGTCCTTGAACAGGCGGGCGACGTCGGCCTCGTCCATGTCCACCGGGATCGGCTCGAACTCCGTCTCCTGTATCTCCGAGATCCGCATCGAGCGCTGCGCGCGCACGAACGTGTCGAGCGCCACCCAGCCGACGGCGCGGTGGCGCTGGTCCACGACGAAGATGTCGTAGAAGTCGTCGGGCAGGTCCTGGCCCCGCCGCAGGTAGTCGATGCAGGTGCCGACGTCCCAGTGCGCGGGCACGGCGACGACGTCGCGCTGCATGAGGCGGCCCGCGGAGCCCTCGGGGAAGGCCAGGCCCTCCTCGATCTGCGCGCGTATCGCCTTCGGGATCGCCTGCAGGACGAGGTCGCGCTTGGTCTCCTCCAGGCCGTCGATGAGGTAGAGCGCGTCGTCGGTGTCGAGGTTGGCGATCGCGCGCGCGAGGTCGCTCGTGCCGAGCTGCGCCGCGACCTCGTCGCGCAGGACCTCGTCGAGCTCCGGGATCACCTCGGCCGGGAAGGCCGGTCGCAGCGCGTCGACGAGCAGCGCGCGCCGTTCCGCGGAGAGCAGGCCGATGAGCTGCGCGGCCTCCGAATAGTGCAGCCCGGCCGCGGCCTCGCGCGCGCCATCGAGGTCGTCCGCGGCCAGCAGCTCGTCGATGCGCGCGGCGAGCGCGGGGGCGAGGCCGACCTCGTCCCCCGCCGGGGCTTCGCTTGGGGCGTCGGGCGGGGCGGTCTCGGCCATGGCGGGGGCGTCAGGCGCGCGCGGCGCCGGCCGCGGCGCGGTCCTGGGCCTCGACCGCGCAGAGCGCGGTCATGTTGACGACCGAGCGCACGGTCGAGGAATTGTCGAGCACGTGCACGGGCGCGGCCATGCCGAGCAGCATGGGGCCGACCTTCTGTCCGCCGCCGAGCTCGCGCAGCAGCCCGAAGGCGATGTGCGCGGCGTCGAGCGTCGGCATGACGAGGAGGTTGGCCTCGCCGCGCAGCGTCGCGTCCTGGAAGGCCTTCAGCCGCACCTCCTCCTCGAAGGCGGCCTCGGCGCTCATCTCGCCGTCGATCTCGAGGTCGGGGGCCAGCGCGCGGGCATGGGCCAGCGCCTCGCGCATCTTCAGCGAGCTGTCGGTGTCGAAGGAGCCGTAGGTGGAGTGCGAGAGCAGCGCCGCGCGCGCGCGCAGCCCGAAGCGGCGCATCGTGTCGGCGCCGCGCACCGTCATCGCCGCGATGTCGGCGGCCGAGGGATCGGGCTGCACGTGGGTGTCGCAGACGAAGATCGTGCCGCGCGGCATGATCAGCGCGGTGATCGCCGCCGGCGTCGCGACGCCGGGCTGCAGCCCAACGACGTCGATCACGTCCTGCAGCGCGCGGTGCCAGCGGCCGATCAGACCGCAGATCATGCCGTCGGCCTCGCCCTGCGCGACCATCAGCGCCGCGATCACGACGTTGCGCGTGCGCACGATGGTGCGCGCGCCATCGACGCTGACGCCCTTGCGGCCGAGGCGCCGGTGGTACCAGGTCCAGTCGCGCTGGTAGTGCGGCAGGTCCTCGGGGTTGCGCAGCTCGACGTCCTCGTCGAGGCGCAGGCGCAGGCCAAGGCGCTCGATGCGCTTGCGGATCGTCTCGCGCCGGCCGACGAGGATCGGCCGCGCAAGGCGCTCGTCGACCACGGTCTGCGCGGCACGCAGCACGCGCTCGTCCTCGCCATCGGCGTAGACGATGCGCATCGGCTTCTGCTTCGCGCGCTCGAAGATCGGCCGCATCAGGAAGCCCGAGCGGTAGACGAACTCCGAGAGGCGCTGGCGGTAGGCGTCGAAGTCGGCGATCGGCCGCGTGGCGACGCCCGAGTCCATCGCCGCGCGCGCGACGGCCGGCGCGATCTCGAAGATGAGCCGCGGGTCGAAGGGACGCGGGATCAGGTTCTCCGGCCCGAAGGCCGGCGGCTCGCCGCCATAGGCGGCGGCGACCTGCTCGTCCGCCGCCTTGGTCGCGAGGTCGGCGATCGCGCGCACGGCCGCGACCTTCATCGCCTCGTTGATCGCCGTCGCGCCGACGTCGAGCGCGCCGCGGAAGATGAAGGGGAAGCAGAGGACGTTGTTGACCTGGTTCGGGTAGTCGGAGCGCCCGGTGGCGATGATCGCGTCGGGGCGGACCGCGCGCACCTCCTCGGGCATGATCTCCGGCGTGGGGTTGGCGAGCGCGAGGACGACCGGCCGCGCGGCCATCCGCGCCACCATCTCGGGCTTCAGCACGCGCGGCGCGGAGAGGCCGAGGAACACGTCGGCGCCCGCGATCACGTCCGCGAGGGTGCGCGCGTCGGTCTCCCGCGCATAGGCCTCCTTGCGCGGGTCCATCTCGACCTTGCGGCCGGCATGGACGACGCCCGCGATGTCGGTGACCCAGATGTTCTCGCGCCGCAGCCCGAGGTCGACGAGCAGGTCGAGGCAGGCGAGCGCGGCGGCGCCGGCGCCGGAGGTGACGAGCTTCACCTCCTCCACCTTCTTGCCGACGACCTTGAGCGCGTTGAGGATCGCCGCGCCGACGATGATCGCCGTGCCGTGCTGGTCGTCGTGGAAGACGGGGATCTTGAGGCGCCGCCGCAGCTTCGCCTCGATCTCGAAGCATTCCGGCGCCTTGATGTCCTCGAGGTTGATGCCGCCGAAGGTCGGCTCGAGGCTGGCGATGATGTCGACGAGGCGATCCGGGTCGCGCTCGTCGACCTCGATGTCGAAGACGTCGATGCCGGCGAACTTCTTGAACAGGACCGCCTTGCCCTCCATCACCGGCTTGCCGGCGAGCGGGCCGATCGCGCCGAGGCCGAGCACGGCCGTGCCGTTGGTGATCACGGCGACCAGGTTGCCGCGCGCGGTCAGCGTGGCGGCCTGCGCGGGATCCTCGACGATGGCCTGGCAGGCGAAGGCGACGCCCGGGGAATAGGCGAGCGCGAGGTCGCGCTGGTTCGCGAGCGGCTTGGTCGCCGCGATCGCGAGCTTACCGGGGCTGGGATGCCGATGGTATTCGAGGGCGCTGTCGCGGAGCTTGTCGTCAGCCATTGGCGCCCGCATCCCCGGCTGGTGGTGTCCGGCCGCCTTCCGGCGGCCCCGTCCTGTGCGTCAATCGATTGGTGCGGTCGAGAAGAGTCGAACTTCCACGGGATTTCTCCCACTAGCACCTCAAGCTAGCGCGTCTACCATTCCGCCACGACCGCCTGGAGAGGCCCGGTGCGCGACGCGCCCGGCCCTTGCCAATCGAGGGCGGTCGCAATAGCAAATCGCCTCCGGCCACGCAACCGCCATCCCCGTCCCGCAGGGCCAACGCATGACGAGCACGAGCAAGGTCCCGGGAAGTGTCGAGTGGCGGCGCGAGGCCTCGCTCGTCGAATACCCCCACGCGCTCGAATCCATGGAGCGCCGCGTCGCCGGGATCCGCGCGGGGACCGCGTCCGAACTCGTCTGGCTGCTCGAGCATCCGCCGCTCTACACAGCGGGCACCTCGGCCCGGCCCGGGGACCTGCGGCCTGGCGCCGCCTTCCCGGTCTTCGAGACGGGGCGCGGCGGCCAGTTCACCTATCACGGCCCGGGCCAGCGCATCGCCTACGCCATGCTCGACCTGCGCCGGCGCGGGCAGGACATAAGGACCTATGTCCGCGACCTCGAGGCCTGGATCATCGCCGCCCTGGCGCGCCTCGGCGTCGAGGGCGAGCGCCGCGAGGGCCGGGTCGGGATCTGGGTCGACCGGGGCCCGCATCCGCTCGGCGGGCGGCGCGAGGACAAGATCGCCGCGATCGGCGTGCGTGTCAGGCACTGGGTGTCCTTCCACGGCCTGTCGCTCAACGCGTCATGCGACCTGTCGCATTTCTCGGGCATCGTTCCCTGCGGCATCTCCGACCTGCGCTACGGCGTCACGTCGCTGCGCGCGCTGGGGATCGACGCCTCGATGGAGCAGGTCGACGAGGCCTTGCTGGAAGCGTTTTCCGAGGTCTTCGTGAGATAGGAAATCCTTGTTTTCCAGTATCTTGGAAAGCAAGGCTCGACTTCGAAATCACCTGAAGGGCCGGCATGCGCCACGCGCGTCGCGCTCATCGCCATGCCTCGGCGAAGAGCTGGCGGAAGGCCACGCGCACCGCCCCCTCGGCCTCCTCGCGGCCGGGCTCCGCGGCCGCCGCGCCTGCCGCCCCATGCGCGAGCGCGTTCCGGCGTTCGCGCAGCCAGTCGAGGTCAGGCGACGGCGGCTCGGCGCGTGCCTCGCGGGCGCGGTCGACGGGCTCGACCAGCGACCAGGCGAGCAGCACCACGGCGCCCCACGCGCCGGCGCAGAAGGCAAGCTCGAGGTCGGCGAGCAGCGCCTCGCGGCGCGCATCGAGGTCCAGCGGGGCGGGCCCCGCGTTGGCGTCATGCGCCGCCCAGAACCAGCGCGCCCGGGCCTCCCACTCCCGCGGGTCGGGCGGGGCGAGCGTGCGCAAGGCGGCGCCGGGGCGGCTCAGGCGAATTCCAGGATCTTCTGGTCGACGGCGAGGCTGTCGCCGACCGCGGCGTGCAGCCGGGAGATCGTCCCGTCGCGCTCGGCGCGCAGGATGTTCTCCATCTTCATCGCCTCGACGACGCAGAGCTCCTCGCCCGCCTTCACCTCCTGCCCCGCCTTCACGGCGATCGCCTTCAGCAGGCCGGGCATCGGGGAAAGCAGGAAGCGCGACGTGTCGGGCGGGCGCTTGGCCGGCATCAGCCGGGCGAGCTCGGCGACACGGGGTGCAAGCACGCTCGCCTTGAGGCTGGCGCCGGCATGGAAGAGGCGAAGGCCAAGCCCCGCTGGCTCGGCCTGCACGTGCATCGCCTGCCCGCCGACCGTGCCGGAGAAGAGGATGTCGCCCACGCGCCAGCCGCTCTCGACGGCGAGCTCGGCCCCGTCGGGGAACATGGCGCGGCCCGGCGCGACGCGCACCTCGTGCGACGCGCCGCTGCCGGAATCGAAGGAGACGACGTAGCGGTCGGGGGCGCGTCGTTCGTGGCCTGCCAGCTGCCCGGGCAGCGACGCCTCGCGCAGGTGGATGCGGTGCTGGATCGTGGCCGCGACCGCCGCCAGGCGCCGCTCGAGCGCGCCGGGAAGCTCCGCGCCCTTGAAGCCGCCGCGGAACTCCTCGGCGATGAAGCCGGTCGTCAGGCGCCCGGCCCGGAAGCGCTCGTGGCGGACCAGCGCCTGCAGGAAGGGGATGTTGTGGTTCAGCCCGCGCACGACATAGGCGTCGAGCGCGCCCGCGAGCCTGTCGCAGGCCTCGTCGCGCGTCGGCGCCGCGGCGACGAGCTTGGCGATCATCGGGTCGTAGTACATCGGGATCTCGCCGCCGTCGTAGACGCCGGTGTCGACCCTGATCCCATCGCCGGCGGGTGGCTGGTAGCGCGTCAGCCGGCCGATCGAGGGCAGGAAGTTGCGGAACGGGTCCTCGGCGTAGACGCGCGCCTCGATCGCCCAGCCCTTCAGGGCGACGTCCTGCTGGCGGAAGGGCAGCTTCTCGCCCGCCGCGACGCGGATCATCCATTCGACGAGGTCGATGCCCGTGACCATCTCCGTCACCGGATGCTCGACCTGCAGGCGCGTGTTCATCTCGAGGAAGTAGAAGTTGCGCCTGGCGTCGACGATGAACTCCACCGTGCCCGCGGAGCGGTAGTCGACCGCCTTCGCGAGCGCCACGGCCTGCGCGCCCATCGCCGCGCGGGTGCGCGCGTCGAGGAAGGGCGACGGCGCCTCCTCGATCACCTTCTGGTGGCGGCGCTGGATCGAGCACTCGCGCTCGCCCAGGTGGATGACGTTGCCATGCGCGTCGCCGAGGACCTGGATCTCGATGTGGCGCGGCTGCTCGATGAACTTCTCGATGAAGACGCGCTCGTCGCCGAAGGACGACCTGGCCTCGGACGTCGCGGAGCGGAAGCCCTCGCGCGCCTCGGCGTCGTCGTGCGCGATGCGCATGCCCTTGCCGCCGCCGCCCGCCGACGCCTTGATCATCACCGGGTAGCCGACGCGACGCGCGATGGCGACCGCCTCGTCGGCGTCCGCGATCGCGGCGAGATGGCCGGGCACCATGTTGACCCCGGCCTTCTGCGCGAGCTTCTTCGACTCGATCTTGTCGCCCATCGCGGCGACCGCCGACATGGTCGGGCCGATGAAGACGATGCCGGCCTGGTCGAGCGCCGCGGCGAAGGCGGCGTTCTCCGACAGGAACCCGTAGCCCGGGTGGACGGCCTGCGCGCCGGTGCGGCGGCAGGCCTCCAGGATCGCCTCGACCTGCAGGTAGCTCTGGGCGGAGGGCGGCGGGCCGATGCGCACCGCCTCGTCGGCCTCGCGCACGTGCAGCGCGTCGGCGTCGGCGTCGGAATACACGGCGACCGTCGCGATGCCGAGCCGCCTGCAGGTGCGCATGACGCGGCAGGCGATCTCGCCGCGATTGGCGACCAGGATCTTGGTGAAGGGGATCGGGGCCGTGCCCGCGGCAGGCGCCACCCGCGCGGCGCCGCGCGCCCTGCCCGCCTTCTTCGCCGTCCTGGCGCCTGCGGCCTTCTTCTTCGCTGCCATCGCTCAGTCCCTGCCCCGGAAGATCTCCATCGCGATCGCGACATGGATCGCGAGCGGCGCGCCCCACGCGACCGCCACCCACATCCACCAGGGATAGGATGGCGTCGTGAGGAAGTTGACGACGATGAGCGCCATCGTCGAGACGAGCGCGACGAGCAGGTGCAGCCGCAGGCCGCGCCGCAGCGCCGCGCGGCGCCCGGCGTCGCTCACAGCGGGATGTTGGCGTGCTTCTTCCACGGGTTCTCGAGCTTCTTCCCGCGCAGCATGGCGAGGGAGCGGGCGATGCGCGGGCGCGTCGCCGAGGGCATGATGACGTCGTCGATGTAGCCGCGGCTCGCGGCGACGAAGGGGTTGGCGAAGCGCTGCCGGTACTCCTCGGTGCGCTCCTCGATCTTGCGCGGGTCGCCGATGTCCGCGCGGAAGATGATCTCCACCGCGCCCTTCGGGCCCATGACGGCGATCTCGGCGCTGGGCCAGGCGTAGTTCACGTCGCCGCGCAGGTGCTTCGAGGCCATCACGTCGTAGGCGCCGCCATAGGCCTTGCGCGTGATGACCGTGACCTTCGGCACGGTCGCCTCGGCATAGGCGAAGAGCAGCTTCGCGCCATGCTTGATGATGCCGCCATATTCCTGCGCCGTGCCGGGCAGGAAGCCCGGCACGTCGACGAAGGTCACCAGCGGGATGTTGAAGGCGTCGCAGAAGCGCACGAAGCGCGCGGCCTTCTTCGATGAATCGATGTCGAGGCAGCCCGCCAGCACCATCGGCTGGTTGGCGACGATGCCGACCGTCGCGCCCTCGATCCGGCCGAAGCCGACGATGATGTTGCGCGCATGGTCGGGCGCCACCTCGAAGAAGTCGCCATCGTCGACCACCTTCGCGATCAGCTCCTTCATGTCGTAGGGCTTGTTCGGGTTGGACGGGACCAGCGTGTCGAGCGCGGGCTCGACGCGGTCCGGGCTGTCGAGCGTCGGCCGCACGGGCGCGCGCTCGCGGTTCGAGGCGGGCAGGAAGTCCACGAAGCGCCGCGTCTGCAGCAGCGCCTCGACGTCGTTCTCGAAGGCGAGATCGGCCACGCCGGACCGCGTCGTGTGGGTGATCGCGCCGCCGAGTTCCTCATGGGTCACGGAT
>JBEGVV010000220.1:0-4740 GCA_041178225.1 Pseudomonadota bacterium
CATCGCGTCGTAGCCACGCAGCATTCCCGGCACGGCGACCGAACGGTAGCCGACGTCGGTGATGCGGTCCGTGAGGATGAAGCCGAAGCCGTCGCGCGTCTCGCCCTCGAGCAGGTCCTCCCACATGCCGGGGCGCGTCGCGGCGGGCGCCGTGCTCATGAAGTCGTAGCTGGTGTGGACGCCGTCGGCCGCCGAGTAGACCTGCGCGAAGCCGAAGCCGCCGATCCCGCACATCAGGTTGTCGACGACGCCCTGCGCGAACGCGCAGGCGATCGCCGCGTCGAAGGCGTTGCCGCCCCGCTCCAGCACGTCGGCGCCGACCTCCACCGCCTCCGGCTGCGGGGCGCAGATCATTCCCTTGCGCATGCGCGTCCTTCCCCCAGGATCCGCCGAGCTTAGTCGCAAGCGGCGCCGGGCTTCCAGCGACCGCGTCAGAAGCGCGGTGGCAGGCGGCGGCGGAGCACCTCGCCCGTGCGCGCGCCGGTGAAGGCACCATCGGCGAAGGCCAGCACGCCATTGACGACCACGTGCCGCATGCCGGCGGCGAAGAGGTTCGGCTCGAATGTCGTCGCCCGCTCCCCGAAGGCGTCGGCGTCGAAGACCGCGATGTCGGCGCGCGCACCGGACCTGAGCACGCCGCGGTCGGCCAGGCCGAGCACGCGCGCGGGCAGGCCCGACAGGCGATGGATCGCCTCCGCCTCGCCGAGCGCGCGACGCTCGCGGACCATGAAGCGGAAGAACCATGCCGCCCAGGAATAGGCGCCGTGGAAGACCGCGCCCGCGAGCGGCCCGTCCGGCGCGAGCGTCGTCGCGTCGGAGCCCGGCATGCAGCCGGGATGCGCGAAGACGGCCTCCTGCTGGGCGGGCGCATAGGCCCGGATCATGACCATCGGCCGCGCGGGCGCGCCGATCGCGTCGCGCAGCACGTCGAAGGCGAGGTCGTGCGGGTCGCGGCCGAGCTCGCGCGCGGCCTCGCCCAGGGACCGGCGCGAGAGCGCCGGCGCGACCGGCGTGTCGAGCAGCACGACGCGGTCCCAGCCACCGGCCGCGACGACGCTGGTGAAGCCGCGCGCGCGCGCACGCGCCGCCGGGTCGTCCAGCATGCGGCGCAGGCCCCCGGGCCCGCCCGCGCTCGCCCAGGGCGGCAGGATGGTGTCGAGGTAGGTCGTGCCGAAGAGGCGCGTGTGCATGTCGAAGCGCAGGTCCGCGCCGCGGGCGCGCGCGGCGTCGACGAGCCCGATGCCGCGCTCGAGCTCCCCCTCGTCGGTCTTGCGCGGCAGGAGATGCGAGATCTGGAGCCGCGCGCCGGCGCGCCCGGCCGTGCGGATCGCCTCCTCGATCGCCTCGACCGCGCCGGCATCGCGGCGTCGCGTGTGCGTGGCGTAGAGGCCGCCGGCGCGCGCGGCCTCGGTGGCGAGCGCGACCAGCTCCTCCTCGCCCGCGCCGCGCTCCGCCGGGTATTCGAGCCCCGTCGAGAAGCCGAAGGCGCCCTCGGCCAGCCCGTCGCGCAGCATGCCGCGCATCGCGTCGAGCTCGGCCGGCGTCGCCGGGCGGTCGGCGAGGCCGACCGTCGCCAGGCGCAGCTGCCCGTTGGGCACGAGCGCGAGGACGTTCACCGCCGGGCGGGCGCGCTCGAGCGCCTCGAGGTAGCCGCCGACATTGTTCCACGCGAGCTTCACGCTGCCGTCGAAGCCGTAGATCGCGCTCGCGGCGAGCGCGCGGTCGCCGAGGGGCGCGCAGCCGAAGCCGCAATTGCCGACCACCTCGAGCGTCACGCCCTGCGCGATCGCGCTCGCGGCCCGGGCATCGACGAGCAGCGTGTAGTCGGAGTGGCTGTGGATGTCGATGAAGCCAGGCGCGACGACGAGGCCGCTTGCGTCGATCTCGCGCGTGGCCGGCGCGTCGATCCGCCCGACCTCGACGACGCGGCCATCCTGCACGCCGACATCGGCGTGGACCGGCTCCGCGCCGGTGCCGTCATGGACCCGCCCGCCGCGGATGGCGATGTCGAGGGCCATGGCGTCGGCGCGCGCCGGGGCCGGTGCCGGCTAGCCCGCGGCGACGTCGTTGCGCGGCGCGCCGGCGACGAAGGCCTCGATGTTGTCGACGACCTGGTCGGCGACGGCCTGGCGTGCCTGCACGCTCGCCCAGGCGACATGCGGCGTGAGGATGAAGCTGGGGTGGCCAGCCAGGCGCATCAGCGGGTGGTCGGCGGGCGGCGGCTCGGGCGTCGTCACGTCGATCGCCGCGCCGCCGATCCAGCCGCCGCGCACCGCCTCGACGAGGTCCTCGTCGACGACGAGCGCGCCGCGCGCGGTGTTGACCAGGATCGCGCCGGGCTTCATCCGCCGCAGCACGTCGCGGTTGATCATCCCGCGCGTCGTCGGCGTGAGCGGGCAGTGCAGCGTCAGCACGTCCGCCGTCTCGACCACGGCCTCGAAGGGGATGTAGTGCGGGCGCTCCGGCCCGCCGCGCTGGGTCGAGAAGACGACGTCCATCCCGAAGGCGCGGCCGATCGCCGCCACCGCCGCGCCGATCGCGCCGCCGCCGACGATGCCGAGGCGCGAGCCGCGCAGGTCCGAGATCGGGAAGTCGAAGTAGCAGAACTGCCCGGACTTCTGCCAGTCGCCGTGCTGGACGCTCTGCGCGTAGCTGGCGATGCCGCGGCGCAGCGCGAGGATCAGCGCGAAGGTGTGCTCGGGCACGGTGGTCGTCGCGTAGCCGCGGACGTTCGAGACCACGATGCCGCGCCGGCGGCACGCCGCGACGTCGACGTTGTCCGTGCCGGTCGCGGAGACCGCGATCATGCGCAACCGCGGGGCGCGGGCGAGGACCTCCTCGCCGATGGGCAGCTTGTTCACGACGGCGATGTCCGCCTCGGAGAGGCGCGCCGCGACCTCGCCCGCGGGCACGCGCTCGTGGTCCTCCCAGCGATGGGCGAAGCGCGGCGCGCGCAGCGAAACGCCCGGCCCGAGAGAGGCACGCTCGACGCACACGATGGTCTTCATGCCCTGTCCCCCTGCCCGGCGGCCCCGCGCGCCAGCAGCGCCGTCGCGACCTCCGCCCATTCGGCCTCCAGCGAGCCGCGCGCGGGCGGCCTGCCCGCGCTGCGATACCAGTGGCCCGCGTTCGCCAGGTCGCCCTCGACGCGATGCAGGTGCGCGTGCACCCAGTCGTGGTCGGGCTCGCCCTCGTCCGCCTGGACGAGCTTGTGCGCCGCGTCCCAGTCGCCCCTCGCGCAATGCCAGAGCGCGGCGAGCGGGCGGGGTGTGCCCGCCGGCGGCGCCTGCCCCGAGAGGCTGAGCCTGAACGCCGCGAGGTCCATGACGCTCAGCCCAGCATCGGCAGCTTGAGCCCGTGCTCGCGCGCGCAGTCGACCGCGATGTCATAGCCCGCGTCGGCATGGCGCATCACGCCGGTCGCCGGGTCGTTGGTCAGGACACGCTCGAGCCTGCGGTCGGCCGCCTCGCTGCCGTCGCACACGATCACCATGCCCGCGTGCTGCGAGAAGCCGATGCCGACGCCGCCGCCATTGTGCAGGCTCACCCAGGTGGCGCCCGAGGCGGTGTTGAGCAGCGCGTTGAGCAGCGGCCAGTCGGCCACCGCGTCCGAGCCGTCCTTCATCGCCTCGGTCTCGCGGTTGGGCGAGGCGACCGAGCCGGAATCGAGGTGGTCGCGGCCGATCACGATCGGCGCCTTGAGCTCGCCGCGCCGCACCATCTCGTTGAAGGCGAGGCCGGCCTTCGCGCGCCCGCCGAGCCCGACCCAGCAGATGCGCGCTGGCAGGCCCTGGAAGCGGATGCGCGCGCGCGCCATGTCGAGCCAGCGATGCAGGTGCCTGTCCTCGGGGAACAGCTCCTTCATCTTCGCGTCGGTGCGATGGATGTCCTCCGGGTCGCCCGAGAGCGCGCACCAGCGGAACGGCCCGACGCCGCGGCAGAAGAGCGGGCGGATATAGGCGGGCACGAAGCCGGGGAAGTCGAAGGCGTCGGCGACGCCCATCTCCTTCGCCATCTGGCGGATGTTGTTGCCGTAGTCGAGCGTCGGCACGCCCATGCGATGGAAGTCGAGCATGGCGCGCACATGCGTCGCCATCGACTCGCGCGCCGCCTTCTCGACGCGCGCGGGGTCGCTCTCGCGCAGCCGCGCATGCTCGTCGAGCGTCCAGCCCGCCGGCAGGTAGCCGTTGACCGGGTCGTGCGCCGAGGTCTGGTCGGTGACCATGTCCGGGCGCGCGCGGCGATCGCCGGCCTTCGCGCGGCGCACCAGCTCGGGGAAGACCTCGGCCGCGTTGCCGAGCAGGCCGACCGAGATCGCCTCGCCCTTCGCGGTCGCGGCCGCGATCATGTCGAGCGCCTCGTCCAGGCTGCGCGTCCAGCGATCGAGGTACTTCGTCTCCAGCCGCTTCTCGATGCGGCTGGGCTGGCACTCGACCGCCAGCATGCAGGCTCCCGCGAAGACCGCGGCCAGAGGCTGCGCGCCGCCCATGCCGCCGAGCCCGCCCGTCAGGATCCAGCGCCCGCGCAGGTCGCCGCCATAGTGCTGGCGCCCGGCCTCGACGAAGGTCTCGTAGGTGCCCTGCACGATGCCCTGCGAGCCGATGTAGATCCAGGAGCCGGCCGTCATCTGGCCGTACATCATCAGGCCCTTGCGATCGAGCTCGTGGAAATGGGCCCAGTTGTTCCAGTGGCCCACGAGGTTCGAGTTCGCGAGCAGCACGCGCGGCGCGTCGGCATGGGT
>JBEGVV010000221.1:0-5429 GCA_041178225.1 Pseudomonadota bacterium
CGGGCAAGGTCGACGGCGCCGCGCAGGAGAAGCAGTTCGGCTACAACTGCGACTTCCTCGCCTACTGGCCGCTGCCCTATGGCTCGCGCAACTCCTCGCGTGGCCTGCTGTGCTCGAACCACGAGTACACCAACAACGAGCTCATGTGGCCCGGCATGGACGGCCGCAACAACGGCGCGAAGGGGCTGACGAAGGAACAGGTCGAGCACGACCAGAGCGCCCATGGCCTCTCGGTCGTCGAGGTGCGCAAGTCGGGCGGGCGCTGGAGCTACGTCAAGGACAGCCCCTACAACCGCCGCCTGTCGATGCGCGGCACGACGTTCCGCGTCGCGGGTCCCGCGGCGGGCCATGCGCGGCTGCGCACCAATGCGGACCCGACGGGCACGCGCGTGGTCGGCACGCTCAACAACTGCGCGGGCGGCTTCACGCCCTGGGGCACGGTCCTGTCGGGCGAGGAGAACTTCAGCGGCTATTTCCGCGGCGACCGCAACAAGACGGCCGAGGCGCGCAACTACGCGCGCTACGGCGTGCAGGCCAGTCGCGGCGCGCCATGGGGCGCGCACGACGCGCGCTTCGACCTCGACAAGGAGCCCAACGAGCCCAACCGCTTCGGCTGGGTCGTCGAGTACGACCCCTACGATCCCGCCTCGACGCCGGTGAAGCGCACGGCGATCGGCCGCATCAAGCACGAGGGCGCGATGACCGCGATCTCGCACGATGGCCGCATCGCGCTCTACTCGGGCGACGACGAGCGCTTCGAGTATGTCTACAAGTTCGTGACGAAGGGCCGCTTCGAGCCCGCGCGCCGCGAGCCCAACATGGACCTGCTCGACGAGGGCACGCTCTTCGTCGCGCGCTTCAACGACGACGGCACGATGGACTGGCTGCCGCTGGTCCATGGCCAGGGCCCGCTGACGGCGGCGAACGGCTTCGCGAGCCAGGCCGACGTGTGCATCGAGACGCGCCGCGCCGCCGACCTCGTCGGCGCCACGCCGATGGACAGGCCCGAGGGCGTCGCGGTCGATCCGGTCACCGGCAGGGTCTACGTCGTGCTGACCTACAACGAGCGCCGCAAGCCGGCGACGGACGCCAGCGCGCGCGAGCGCGCCAACGCCGCCAACCCGCGCGCCGACAACAGGTGGGGCCAGATCGTCGAGATCTCGCCGCCCGCGGTGAAGGGCCAGGGCCATGACCACGGGGCGACGCGGTGCCGCTGGGGCTTCTTCATCGTCGCGGGCAACCCGAAGGACCCCAAGGCGCAGGCGCGGTACCATCCCTCCACATCCGAGGATGGCTGGTTCCAGGCCCCCGACAACATCACCTTCGACCCGCGGGGCCGGGCCTGGATCACCACCGACGGCATGGACAATTTCGGCAACGACATGGCCGACGGCCTCTACGGCGCCGACACGCGCGGCCCCGGCCGCGCGCTGTCCAAGCATCTCTTCCGCACGCCGACCGGCGCCGAGATGACGGGCCCGGCCTTCACGCCCGACGGGCGGACCGTGTTCGTCTCCGTCCAGCATCCCGGCGAGGGCAGCAAGGCGAGCTTCGAGAACCCCGGCACGCGCTGGCCGGACTTCCAGCAAGGCGTCCCGCCGCGGCCCTCCGTCGTCGCCATCACGAAGGTCGATGGCGGCGAGATCGGCAGCTGAGCCCGGAGCGGGCGGCGCCGCGCGCCGCCCGTCCTTCATCCCGCGGCCGTGTCAGGCGCCGATCACGCCGCCATCGACGCGGGTGATGACCAGCGTGGCCGAGCGCGGGATCGAATTCCCGCCATCGGGCCAGCTGGATGCGTACTTGCCCGCCGCGTAGTCGGCCGCCGAGGTCGTGGCGCCGGGGTGCTGCACGTTGACGAACATCGTGCGGCCGTCGGGCGTGGTGATGACGCCCGTGATCTCCTGGCCCCTGGGCCCGACCAGGAAGCGGCGGATCTCGCCGGTGCGCGGATCGGCGGCGAGCATCTGGTTGTTGCCCATCGGCTTGAGGTCGCCGCGGTTCATCTCGCCCTCGCCCATGTCGGTCTGGATCCAGAGCCTTCCATCGGCGTCGAACCACAGCCCGTCCGGGCAGGCGAAGATGCTGTCCGCCCCAAGCGCCTTGCCGCCGGGACCGCGGCTGGTGCCGACATCGCCCGCGACGACGAAGAGGTCCCAGCGGAAGGTCGTCGACGCATGGTCCCCGCGCGCCTCCGTCCAGCGCACGATCTGGCCGAACTGGTTGCGCGCGCGCGGGTTCGCCGGATCCACCTGCGCCTGCGTGCGCGCCGTGTTGTTGGTGAGCGCGAAATAGACCTCGCCGGTCCTGGGATCGACCGTGCCCCATTCCGGGCGGTCGAGCTTGGTGGCGCCGGCACGATCGGCGGCGAGGCGGGTGTTCACGAGGATGTCCGCGAGGTCTGCGAAGCCGTTGGCCGGGGTCAGTCCGTTATGTCCCGGCGCCAGCGCCAGCCACTCGCCCGTGCCGTCGGCGTTGAACTTCGCCGCGTAGAGCGTGCCTTCGTCGAGCAGCTTGCCGCTCGCCGTCGCCGGATCGTAGGGCCTGGCCGAGACGAACTTGTAGACGTACTCGAAGCGCGCGTCGTCGCCCGAGTAGCAGACGACCGGCTTTCCGGCGATCGCCGGCGCGAACACGACGCCCTCGTGGGCGAAGCGGCCGAGATGCGTGCGCTTGACCGGGACGCTGTTCGGATCGAAGGGGTCGATCTCGACCATCCAGCCGAAGCCGTTCGGCTCGTTGCGATAATCCTCCGCCGGGCTGGCGCCGCGGGTCGAGGCGTCGAACCGGACGAATTCGTCGGCGCCCGAGGCGGCGAGTTCCCAGGCGTAGCGCGAGCGCTCGGTGGCGACGCCGTAGCGCGCATGCTCGCGCGGGTGGCTGGGCTTCTGGTCCTGGCGGTCGGCGTTGCGGAAATAGCCGGCCCAGTTCTCCTCGGCCGTCATGTAGGTGTTCCACGGCGTATGGCCGTGCGCGCAGTTGTTGAGCGTGCCGCGCGTGCGCGTCCCGTCCGGGCTGTACTTCGTCACCAGGTGCCTGCTGCCGCGCACCGGGCCGGAGAACTCCATCGGCGTCGCGCCGGTGATCCGGCGGTTGCGCGGGTCGGCCACCACGGCCCAGCTGCCGTCGGCGCCGCGCCGGACGCGGACCACCGACACGCCATGGGCGTTGACCTCCTTGAGGACCTCGTCGCTGTCGCGACGGTCGTTCTCGATCCGCACCGAACTCTCGCGCATCTCCTTGCCGCGCCACGCGGCGTGGAGGAAGCGTGCCTCGACATACTCGTGGTTCATGGCGACGAGGCCGTCGGCGGACGAGCCGCCGATGGGGAAGAAATGGATCCCGTCATGGTGCATGCCGACCTGCATGCCCTGCTCCACGCCGGTGTTCGCACCGTCGCGGAAGGCGGGCATCGAGCCGGAGATCGGGGTGCCCCAGGGCGCGAGGACCTGGACCCTGTAGCCCTCGGGCACGACGACGCCGTCGGCCTCGGAGACCGGGATCGCCTTGAAGCCGAGCAGCGGCTGAGCCTGCGTCGCGCGCGCCGCGCCCGCGCCGAAGGCGCCCGCGACCGCCGTGGCGAGGCCCCCGACCAGGATCCCGCGGCGCGAGGCGCGCGCGTCGACCACGTCGTAGAGCGTCGGGTTCGCCGATGCGTTGCATGGCGGCTCGTCGCCATGCGCGTAGCACGGGGCCTTCGTGTGGTCCGGATAGTCCTTCTCGTAGCTGCTCATCCTGGTCCTCCAAGGGGGGTGCACGGGTCGCGGCGATGCAATGGGTCGCCCTCGGGCATGGCATAGCGTCCGCAGGTGACGCTTTTCCGACGCCGCGGCTACGGCTTCGCTTGTTCCCGCGGCGCGCGAACTGGCCTAGCCTCGCGGTGGTTCGACGAAGGGGACTTGCATGGCCGACAGGGACGAGCTGCGCATACCGGTGGCGGCGCTCGAGGACTTCGTGACGCGGATCTTCGCGGCCGCGGGCTGCGAGGCGGAGGAGGCGTCGCGCGTGTCGCGCTACCTCGTGGCGGCCAACCTCACCGGCCATGACAGCCACGGCGTCGTGCGCGTGCCGCGCTACGTGGGCATGCTGCGCGATGGCGGCGTCGTGGCCGGGCGCGTCGTCGAGGTCGTGTCCGAGAACGGCGCGATGGCCGTCGTCGATGGCCGCATGGGCCTGGGCCAGACCGTGGCGCCGCAGGCCGTCGAGATCGGGATCGCGAAGGCGCTCGCGGGCGGCTGCGCGGTCGTCGCGCTGCGCAATGCCGGGCACATAGGCCGCGTCGGCGACTGGGCGGAGATGGCGGCCGCGCGCGGCGTGCTCTCGATCCATTTCGTCAACGCGCATGGCAGCGTGCTCGTCGCGCCCTTCGGCGGCGCCGAGCGCCGTTTCTCCACCGCGCCGTTCTGCGTCGGCGTGCCGCGGCGCGGCGCCGCACCGGTGGTGCTCGATTTCGCGACCTCGCTGGTCGCCGAGGGCAAGGTCCTCGTCGCCTCGAATGGCGGCAAGCGCATCCCCGCCGACGCGCTGATCGGGCGCGACGGCGCGCTCTCGGGCGACCCGCGCCTGCTCTATGGCGAGACCGAGGGCACGCATGTGCGCGACGCGCGGCGCGGCAGCGGCGCGATCCGCGCCTTCGGCGGCCACAAGGGATCGGGCCTCGCGCTGATGTGCGAGCTGCTCGGCGGCGTGCTCACCGGCAACGGCGCCGCGGGCCCCGTGCCCGCGGAGGCCGCGACGGGGCCGCGGCGCTTCCACAACGGGATGCTCTCGATCTACCTCGCGCCGTCCTTCTTCGGCTCGGTGGAGGAATTCGACGCGGCCGCCGCCTCCTACATCGACTACGTGAAGTCGGCGATCCCGGCCGAGCCGGGCGGCGAGGTCCTCGTGCCCGGCGAGCCCGAGGAGCGCAACCGCGCCGAGCGCCGCGCGCGCGGCGTGCCAATGCCGCGCGCGGCGTGGGATTCCATCCTGGAGGTGGCGCGCGGGCTCGGGGTCGCGCCGCCGGCCTGAGCCGCGTCGCTCAGCCGCGCGCCGCGCCGGTGGCGATGCGCGCGCGGAGCAGGGCCGGGGCGCCGGGCTCGTCCTCGATCGCGAAGCCGAGGTCGCGGGCCAGCGCGACCATGGCGACGTTCTCGCGCAGGATCGAGCCCGTCACCTCGCCGATGCCGCGCGCGCGCGCATGGTCGAGGATCCGCGTCACGAGCAGCCTGCCGATGCCGCGGCGCTTGAGGTCGCTGCGAACGGCGACCGCGAACTCGGCGCGCGCAAGGCCTTCGCCCAGGGAGAGGCGCGCGATCCCGGCGAACTCGCCCGGCGCGATCTCCAGCGCCAGCGCCATGTCGTGCGCGTCGTCGAGCCGCATGAGGCGCGCGAGCGTCTCGCGCGGGATCGTCCGCAGCGGCGCGAAGAAGCGCATGCGCATGTCCTCGGGC
>JBEGVV010000222.1:0-9292 GCA_041178225.1 Pseudomonadota bacterium
AAGCTCGCGATCATGGCCGGCGGCGCCGACGCCGACATCGAGCGCGTGCGTCCCGTGATGGCCGTGCTGGGGCAGAGCTTCACGCACATGGGCGGAGAGGGCGCGGGGCAGCTCACCAAGCTCGTCAACCAGGTCATCGTGTGCACGAACTTCGCCGTCCTCGCCGAGGCGCTGTCCTTCGCCGAGCGCGCGGGGATCGACGCGGCGCGGGTGCCGGAGGCGCTGGCCGGCGGCTACGCCGACACGCCGATGCTCCGGCATTTCTACCCGCGCATGCTGCGCCGCGACTTCGCGCCGGCCGGCTACGCGCGCCAGGTGCTGAAGGACCTCGACATGGTGCAGTCGGTGGCGAAGGAGCTGAAGGCGCCTCTGCCGATGACGTCGCAGGCGGCGACGCTCTACCGCTTCGCGGTCGCGCGCGGCCTCGCCGAGATGGACGCGGTCTCGGTCTTCAGTCTGTTCGAGAAGGAGTGACTACGCGCGGCGGCCGAGCAGGCCGGGCACGCCCCCGGCGATCGCGGCGGCGCCGAAGCACAGGAAGAGGATGCCAGCGGCGCGCGTCACGAGGCGCTCGCGGCGCTGGTAGAAGCCGCGGACGGCGGGCAGCCCGGCGAAGGCGACGAGCAGGAGCGCCGCCAGCGCGCCGCCGGCCATGCTCGCGCCGACCAGCGACGGCGCCAGCGCGAAGTCGAGCTCCGCCGCGCGCGGGCCCAGCAGCGCCGCGAACATGCCGACGGCGACCGGATAGCCCTTGGGGTTGGTGACGCCGAAGACGAGGCCGCGGCGAAGCGGCCTGTCGAAGAGGGCGAGCCCGGCCTCGGCGGCGCTGCGCGCCTTCAGCGCCTGCCAGCCGAGGACGCCGAGGTAGAGGCCGCAGGCGACGCCCAGGAGGTCGAAGACCGCGGGGTGGATGGCCTGGGCGCCAACGAGCGCGAGGAGCGCGAGGCTGGTCCAGAGCAGGTCGCCGGCCATGTGGCCCAGCACGAATGCCAGGCCCGCGGCGCGGCCGCGCGCGGCGCAGAGCCCGAGAAGCGCCACGAAGGCGGGGCCGGGCGTGACGATGTACAGCGCGCCGGCCGCCGCCGCGAGCAGGGGCAGGCTCTGCGCCAACGGCTCAGAGGACCCCGTAGCGCGCGAACACCGTGGCGAGCTTCTCGCCCTTCTTCAGCGCCGCGAGGGTCTTGTGCTCGCCCAGCACCTTCTCGAGCGCGGCGGTCAGCACCTCCGCCTCGATCGCCTTCGGGATCACGACCACGCCGTCGGCGTCGCCGAAGACGAGGTCGCCCGGCGTGACGCGCACGCCGCCGAGTTCCACGGGCACGTCGATCTCGGCGACGATGCCGCGGCCCTTGGAATCGAGCGGGCCGATGCCGCCCGCGAAGACCGGGAACTTCATCCTGCGGATCGCCTTGATGTCGCGCACGAGCCCGTCGGTGACGCAGGCCGCGGCGCCGCGCGCCTTCGAGGCGGTGGAGAGCAGTTCGCCCCAGGGCGCGATGCGCGGGTTGCCCGAGCAGGCGAGGACGGCGACCTCGCCCTTGCGCAGGTCGTCGATCAGCTTGATCTCCAGCTCGTAGGGATTGCCCGGCTGGACGTGGAACATCTCGCGGTACATCCCCGTGCGTGCGCGGCCGAGGAAGGTCAGGGCCTCGTCGAGCGGGCGGATCGCGGGCGCGAGCGCCTGGCCCACGAGGCCCATGTTGTCGAGCGTGTCGGAGACGACGGCGACGAAGAGGTGCTTGCGCGCCTTGGCGAGCAGGGCGGGGGTGGCGGCGGTCATGCTGGTGGCTCCCGGTCTGTCGGTCAGTAGGTGGCGCGGCCGCCGGAGATGTCGAACACGGCTCCGGTGGAGAAGCTCATCTCCTCGGAGGCGAGCCAGCAGATCATGGACGCGACCTCCTCGATCTTCCCGAAGCGGCCGACCGGGATCTTGGAGAGCATGAACTGGATATGGGCCTCGGTCATCTGCTTGAAGATGTCGGTCTCCACGGCCGCGGGCGTCAGGCAGTTCACGCGGATCCCCGTCTTCGCGAGTTCCTTGCCGAGCGACTTGGTCAGCGCGACCAGCCCGGCCTTGGCCGCGGAATAGGCCGAGGCGTTCGGGTTGCCTTCCTTGCCGGCGATCGAGGCGACGTTGACGATGCGGCCGTAGTTCTTCTCGATCATCATCGGCACGAGGGCGCGCGCGCAGAGGAACGGGCCGGTCAGGTCGACCTCGAGGACCTTGCGCCACTCCTCCGGCGGGTATTCCCAGACCGTCGTGTTCGGGCCGGTGATGCCGGCGTTGTTCACGAGGATGTCGACGCGCCCCATCTGGCCGATCGCCTGCTGCGCCGCGGCCGTGACCGAGGCGGCCGAGGCGACGTCGACCACCGCCGCATGGACGCTGCCCTTGCCGGCAAGGCGCTTGGTCGCGGCGTCGAGCGCCGCGGGGTCCATGTCCCAGAGGCAGACTTCGGCCCCGGACTGCAGCATCCGCTCCGCCGTCGCGAGGCCGATGCCGCGCGCGCCTCCGGTGACGACGGCCTTGCGGCCTTCGAGGTCGATCCTGTTCATCCGAGGCTCCGTTGCGTGTGTCGTGGCGAGGCGGCGATAATCCGGTCTCGCGCGCCGGACGGCAAGCCCGTGCTCCGTCGCGCTCAGCGCAGGCGCAGCGCCTCGCGCCAGCTGCCCTCCGCGAGCGCGCGCGTGGCCAGCGCGCCGCCCGCGAGGATGCCGGCGATCGTGAGCATCGAGCCCAGCGAGAGCGTGGAGATCCCGGCGACGCCCTGGCCGATCGTGCAGCCGAGGGCGAGGACGCCTCCGACGCCCATCGCCGCGGCGCCCAGCACGTGGCGGGCGAGGTCGGCGCGGTCGGCGAATCCTTCCCAGCGGAAGCGGCCGGCGGCGAGCGCGGAGGCCGCGGCGCCCGCGACCATGCCGACGCAGGTCGCGACCGGGAAGGTGAAGCGGCTGCCGGTGGAGAACATCGCGTAGAGCATCGTCTCCGCCGCCGGCGCGACGAAGGTGAGCGAGGCCAGCGGCGCGGGCTCGAAGTCGTCACGGCCGAGGATGCCCGTCGCGGCCCAGGCGGCGACGGCGAGCGCGCCGGCCGCGCAGGCGCCCGCGACGAGCGCGGAGCGCGCCCGCAGCCGCGCGTCGGTAAGCGCCCAGAGCGCGAGCGCGAGCGACGCGAGCGCGGCGATGGCGGCGCGCGGGACGGGCGCCCCGGGCGCGAGCAGCTCGGGCATCGACTGCGCGCGGGGCAGGGCGATGGCACTGGCATCGACGAGCGCGACGCGCAGCGGCGCGAGCAGGCCGCGCATGGTCGCCATGGCGGCGACTGCGAGCACGAGCAGCACGACCAGCGACTTCAGGTTCCCGGCACCGAGGCGCGCAAGGGCGCGGCTCGCGCAGCCGCCGGCATAGGCCATGCCGACGCCGAACAGCGCGCCGCCGGCGAGGTGGCCGAGCCAGAGCAGCCGCGTGCCGGCGTAGAGCGAGCGCGAGAGGTCGATCGCCCCCGCGAGGTGCAGCGCCTGCGCGCCCGCGATCGCGATCGCCGCGGCGAGGGCCCAGGCGCGCAGCCGCGTCGCGTCGCCGAGCCCGGCCCAGTCGCTCACGGCGCCCATGGTGCAGAACCCGCTGCGCTCGGTCGCCGCGCCGAGGGCGGCGCCGATGGCGAGCCCGGCGAGCGGCAGCAAGGCGGGGTGGAACTCCATCCGATCCCTCCGGTCGTGGCGGCCGGGTTCGCGGCGCCGGCGCTTTGCGTTATAGGTCCAGCCGGGGCGTGGCGCCAATCCGCCGCGCCCGCTTGCAGGACGGAGGGCATCGCATGGCCGAGGAACTGGACGTGAAGGGGCTGACCTGCCCGCTTCCCGTGCTGCGCGTGAAGAAGCGCATGCGCGACCTCGCGGCCGGCGCCGAGCTGCGCGTCCTCGCGACAGATCCCGGCGCGCCACGCGACGTCGAGGCCTTCTGCACCGCGGCAGGACACGCCTTCCTCGGCGCGCGCGAGGAGGGCGGGGTCTTCGTGATCGGGATCCGCCGCGGCGCGTGAGCGTCGCCACGCGGGACGAGGCGCCGCCGCGCAGCGGCCTCGCGCTGCTCGGGCTGCTGACGATCTTCTGGGGCGTCAACTGGCCGATGATCAAGTGGGGCGTGACCGAGTTCCGCCCCTGGAGCTTCCGCGCCGCCTGCATCGTCATCGGCGTCGCCGGGCTCTTCGCCTGCGCGCGGCTCGCCGGCCAGTCCCTCGCGATACCGCGCCGCGACCTCGGCCCGCTCCTCGTCGCGTCCTTCTTCAACATGACGGTCTGGCATCTCTGCTCGGCCTACGGTCTCTCCTACATGGCGTCGGGGCGCGCCGCGATCATCGCGTTCACGATGCCGCTCTGGGCGACGCTGCTCGCCGTGCCCGTGCTCGGCGAACGGATCACGCGGGCGAAGGCGGCGGGCCTCGCGCTCGGCCTCGCGGGCCTTGGCTTCCTGCTCGCCGGAGAGGTGGCCGAACTGCGTCGCGCGCCCCTGGGCGGGCTCCTGATGCTCGGCGCGGCGATCTCCTGGGCGGCCGGCTCGCTCGCCGTGAAGCGGCATCGCTGGGAACTGCAATCCTTCCCGCTGACCGGGTGGCAGCTCCTGCTTGGGGGGATCCCGATCCTCGTCGGCTGGGCCGTGCTCGAGGGAGGAGACGTCCTGCGGGCCGGCCTCGAGGCGCCGAGCTGGCGCGGCGTCGCGGGCACGCTCTACTCGGCGACGGTGCCGATGATCTTCTGCCAGTGGGGCTGGGTGCGCGTGCTGCAGGTCTTCCCGGCGTCGGTCGCGGCGATCGGCACGCTGCTCATCCCCGTGGTCGGGGTGCTCAGCTCCGCGCTGCTCGTCGGGGAGGACATCGGCCTCACCGAGATCGCTGCCCTCGGCCTGATCCTGGCCTCGCTGGCGATCGTGCTCGGGCCGCGCCTGCCGCTGCCCGGGCGCCGCTGATCAGGACGCGTCGGCGCCTGGCTGCGCGATCGCGGCGGGCACGACCGGCGCCGCGGTGGCCTTGCGCTGGCGGCGCCTGCGCGCCAGCCAGCTGCCGAGGAAGACGAGCGAGAACATCACGAGCATCGTGACGCCGAAGGCGAGCACGATGTTCCCGATCATCTTCTCCAGCGCCTTGCCGAAGACGTAGCCGAAGCCCGCGAAGCTCAGCGCCCAGACCGCGGCGGCCACGAAGTTGAGCATCGCGAAGCGCAGCGGCGAGACGCCGCTCGTGCCCATCGCGAAGGAGGCGACGTTGCGCACGCCGTAGATGAACCGGAAGGACAGGATGAACCAGGTGTCGTAGCGGCGCAGCAGGTCGAGCGCCGTCTCGACCCCGCCCTGCCATTTCGGGTAGCGGGCCAGCAGCTGGTTGCCCCACTTGCGCCCGATCCAGAACCAGCACTGGTCGCCGCAGAAGGAGCCGATCCAGGCGCACAGGAAGACCCAGGTCCAGGACAGGATGCCGTGGTGGGCCGCCATGCCCATGAAGATCACGAAGGTCTCGCCTTCGAAGAACGTCCAGATGAAGATGCCGGCGTAGATGAGTGCGCCGTACTCGGTGACGAGGCCCTGAATCGACTCTATGTCCACTGGCGCTTCCCGGCTGGTTGGAGACCGAGGCTAGCACGGTCCCTTCGGTGGGCGGCGAGGTGATTGCCGGGGCGGACAGCCGAGGCCGACGCAACGACGCCTTAACGCGAGATAGGGTAGGAAGCCGCCATGCCAAGGCAAAGATCGATCCGCCCGCAATCCCTCCTCCTCGCCATCCTGCTCTGCGCGGGGGCGCCCGGCGTCGTCCAGGCGCAGACCACGGACTCCCAGGGACGCACCGTGGACTCGACCAACCCGGCCGCCAAGCGCATCAACCAGGCCAACCCGCGCGTCATCCATGCCGGGCCGGGCACGCCCGCGGCAGGCTCGATCCACGTGCCGCCCGCGCAGGCCAAGAAGGACAAGAAGGACGAGGACAAGAAGGACTGAGGCCCGCCGCGCGCCTGGCGCGCTGGTGCCGGCTGTCGGAATCGAACCGACGACCTACCGCTTACAAGGCGGTTGCTCTACCCCTGAGCTAAGCCGGCGCCGCGACGCCAGAAGCGCTACAATTTTCCCGCACGCGACACAACCTCGGCCCGCCCGCGGCGGGCCTGCCATGACGGGAACAGCAAGGCCATGAACAGCCCGGAACAGCACAGCATGCCGCCCAGCCTCTGGGCCGCGACCGCGCCGAAGGGCGCCCCGCATCCATCGCTGGGGGAGACGCGCGACGTCGACCTCGCCATCGTCGGCGGCGGCTTCACGGGCCTCTCCACCGCCCTGTTCGCGCGTCGCCTCGGCCTGTCCGTCGCGGTACTCGAGGCGGTCGAGGTCGGCTTCGGCGCCTCGGGCCGCAACAACGGGCAGGTGATCCCGACTTTGTCGCGCCGCGACCCGGCGGACATCGTCGCGCGCTTCGGCGCCGAGCGCGGCGAGCGGATGGTCGCGCTGGTGCGCGACAGCGCGAACCTGCTCTTCGACCTCGTGCGCGAGCACGGCATCGCATGCGAGGCGGAGCAGGCGGGCTGGATCCAGCCTGCGCATACGCCGGGCCGCGTCGCCATCTCGCGCCGCCGCCACGACGCCTGGGGCAGCCGCGGCGCGCCGGTCGAGTTCTACGACCGCGACAGGATTGTCGCGCTTCTCGGCTCGGACACCTGGCATGGCGGCTGGGGCAACCGGTCGGGTGGCCACGTCAATCCGCTCGCCCTGGCGCGCGGCCTTGCCGCGGCCGTGGTCGCGGCCGGTGGCGCCGTCCACGAGCGCTCGCCCGCGACCTCGCTCCAGCATGACCGGGGCAGCTGGATCGTCGGGACGCCGGGCGGCACGCTCCGGGCCTCGCGCCTGGTGCTCGCGACCGCCGCGTACTCGACCGACCTCTGGCCCGGGCTCTCGCGCACCATCGTGCCCGTGAATTCCTGGCAGCTGGCGACCTCGCGGCTTGGCGAGAATGTCCGCGCGACGGTCGTGCCCGGCCGCCAGGCGGTGTCCGACACGCGCGGCGAGCTTGGCTTCTTCCGGCACGACGGGTCGGGGAGGCTGGTGACCGGCGGTGCCTCGATGCTGTCGCTCGCAGGCATCGAGGGGTCGCTGCGCGCGCGCGTCGGCGGCCGCCTCGGCGCCTGGTTCCCGCAGCTCGCCGGGATCGGCTTCGACCATGTCTGGAGCGGCAAGCTCGGCGTCACGACCGACTTCTTCCCGCACATCCATCGCCTCGGCGAGAGCGGCTTCGCCTGGATCGGGTGCAATGGACGCGGCGTCGCGCTCGCCGTCTCGATGGGGCGCGAGCTCGCGCGCCTCGCGGCGGGCGAGCGCGAGGAACAGGTCGCGCTGCCCTTCACGCCGATCCAGCCGATCCCCTGGCACGGCTTCGCGCGGCGCATCGGCCCGCCGCTTGCCCTGTGGGGCTACAGGCGCGCCGATCGCCGCGAGGTCGGCTGAGCGCGCTCAGCCGCGCCGGCGGGCGATCTCGAAGAGCGCCACCGCGGCGGCGTTGGAGACGTTGAGGCTCTCCACCGCCCCTTGCGCCATGGGGATGCGCACGAGCATGTCGCAGCGCTCGCGGGTCAGCCTGCGCAGGCCCTCGCCCTCGCTGCCGAGCACGAGCGCGATGCGCCCGGTGAGGTCCGCCTGGCCGAGGGCCTGCGGCGCATCGCCCGCGAGGCCCACGCACCAGACATTCGCGGCCTTGAGCTGGTCGAGGGCGCGCGCGAGGTTCACCACGCGCACCAGCGGCACGCGCTCCATCGCGCCCGACGCCGCCTTGGCCATCACGGCGCTGGCGGCCGGCGCATGGCGCTCCGGAAGGATGACGGCGGCGACCCCGAAGGCGGCCGCGCTGCGCAGGATGGCGCCGACATTGTGCGGATCGGTGACCTGGTCGAGCGCGACGATGCATGCCGAGGGCGCGCCCTCGACGAGGCGCAGCAGGTCGTCGACGTCGATCGGCTCGACGTCCGAGGCCTGGACCGCCAGCCCCTGGTGGACGGAGCCGCGCGGCAGCACGCGCTCCAGCTCCTCGCGCGCCACGTGCTCCGCGGGCGGGGCGTCCCCGCCGCGGGTCGCGACGGCCGCCGCCAGCGCCGAGGCGAGGCCCTCGGCCTGGTCCTGGCCCACCAGGATGCGGCGGATCCGCCGCGCGGGGTTGGCGAGCGCGGCCAGCGCCGCGTGCGTGCCGTAGATCCAGGGCGGGCCACCCCCCTGTTGCTGGCGGGACTTGTCCCGGCCGGGGGCGCCGCCCCCTTGCATGTCCTCCCGTGCGGGGCGCCTTTGCGCCTTGTCCTCCGCGGGACGATGCTCGGGCCCGCGTCTCTCGGCGCCGGGCCGTTCCGCACCATGCCGTTCCGGCCCGTGCCGCCCCGCGCCATGGCGCTGAGGCCTGTCCCCGCGATCCTCGCCGCGTTCGGGCCTCGGTGGCCGGAAGCGTCCGCGCGCGTCGCCGCCTTCGCCCCCCTCCGGCTTGGAGGACGAGCGGTCATGGGAGCGGAACGGGCGTGCTTCGCGCCGTTCGCCCCCTCCGGACCTGTCGGGCCGGCGAGGATGCTTGCGGTTCATGGGGCGAGCCCGTACTATCCCCCTGACATCAACTCTGCAAGTCGCTCCTCCGCCGGGTTTCGCGCCGGCGGCAGGGACGGCTTGCTTTGCATCGCATATTGGACGTTGACAGGAACTGGAGGTTTAAAATAACTCGCGCGCTTCGCCGTCACGGGTAGCGAGCAAGCCGGTTTGGACGGAGGGGTGGCCGAGCGGTCAATGGCAGCAGACTGTAAATCTGCCCTCTTCGGAGTTCGAAGGTTCGAATCCTTCCCCCTCCACCAATCGCAGCATGCGGCCCGATCGCCTGTCCATGCGGGCAGGGTTTCCGGCGGAGGCAGGCAGGACAGGTAGATGCGGCAGGCCTGGCGCGCGACGGCGCGAGCCACGCACCCTGGCCCGGCACCTGGCGCGAGGGCGACGAGACGACGGGCGAGGCGGGTTCGGCTCAAGCGGGTGTAGCTCAATGGTAGAGCTCCAGCCTTCCAAGCTGGCTACGTGGGTTCGATTCCCATCACCCGCTCCAAGACGGAGGTGCCGCGCCCCGAGGGGCCGGCGGGCAAACCGAGGCAGGAACGAAATCGAGGCAGGAAAGACAAGGCCATGAGCAAGACGAAATTCGAGCGGAACAAGCCGCACTGCAACATCGGGACGATCGGCCACGTCGACCACGGGAAGACGTCGCTGACGGCTGCGATCACGAAGGTCCTTGCCGAGGCTG
>JBEGVV010000223.1:0-22113 GCA_041178225.1 Pseudomonadota bacterium
ACCGAGCCCGCGACGACCACCGGCCGGCCCGCGGCGTCGGCTACGTCGCGGGCGAGCTTCGCGGCGAGGCGGTTGAGCTCGCGGGTGCGCCCCTCCAGCTGGTGGAGCATCAGCCGGCGGCGATTGGCGCCGAAGCTGTTGGTGAGGATGATGTCGGCGCCGGCCTCGACGAACTCGCGATGCAGGCCGGCGATGCGGTCCGCGTGGATGTCGTTCCAGAGCTCGGGCGAGTCGCCGGAGACGAGGCCGCGCTCGAACAGGTTCGTGCCGGTGGCGCCATCGGCCAGGAGGACGCGGCGTTCGGCGAGGAGTCGGGCGAGCATGGGGGCGGCTCCGTCGGGTGGGTGGCGGCCGGTACTAGGACGGCCGATGCGGGCGCGCAAGCCGCCGCGCGGCCAGCGCCAGCGCGGCGCCGGCGAGCGCCACGGCGGCGGTCGGCGGCCCGAGCGCGGCCACGCCATGGGCCTCGATCAGCATGCCGCCGATCGCCGCGGCGGAGATCCAGCCGACGCTGGCGCAGGTGATGTTGAAGCCGAGCAGCGCGCCGCGCGTCTCGCGCGGGGCGCCGCCGAGCACGGCCATCAGCGCCGGGCGGCCCAGCGCGTTGACGAAGGAATAGACGAAGCCGAGCGCGACGCAGGCCGGCAGGCCGGGCTCCCAGGCGAAGAGCAGCAGCGCCAGCAGCGCGGTCCCCGCGCAGGAGGCGGCGAAGGAGAGCGGCCGGTCGGGCAGGCGGTCGGCGAGCGAGGACCCCACCGCGTTGCCCGCGAGGTTGCCTGCCGCCATCAGCGCCAGCGGCAGGGTGAGGCCCGCGAGGTCGAGCCCGTAGCGCAGCTGGAGCATCGTCGCGAAGTAGACGGCGACCACGCCGAAGCAGACGCGCTCGGCCACGCCGGCCGCGAGCAGCAGGAGCAGGTCGCGGCCGGGCATGGCGCCACGCCTCCAGGGCAGGCCGGACCCGCCCGCGCCGGCGGGCGGCGCGCCATCCCCGCGCAGCGCGAGCCAGAGCGCGGCGATCGCCGCGAGGTCGGTCGCGGCGACGGATGCCATGACGCCGCGCCAGCCGAGCAGCGTGCCGAGCCAGGAGGCGATGGGCACGCCCGCGACGAAGGCGAGGGACTGCCCGGTCATGATCCCGCCCAGCGCGCGGCCGCGCTGCCCCTCGTCGACCCTGTCGGAGACCGCGGCGAAGATGACGCCCATG
This sequence comes from Pseudomonadota bacterium, assembly GCA_041178225.1. Classification (GTDB taxonomy): domain Bacteria; phylum Pseudomonadota; class Alphaproteobacteria; order CACIAM-22H2; family CACIAM-22H2; genus CAIOSQ01. The sequence continues at coordinate 1,205 of JBEGVV010000223.1, forward strand.
TGCGCGCCGCCGCCGGCCCCGGCGACCAGGGTCCAGAAGGCGACGGTCCAGTAGCCGCCCGCCAGCGAGATCCCGGCCAGCCCGCCGACGAGCAGGCCATGCGCCAGGACGAGCATCGGCAATCGGCCCAGCCTGTCGCTCGCGGCGCCGGCGAAGAGCGACGCGACGCCCCAGGCGAAGGCGGTCATCGAGAACAGGTTGGCGGTCGCCGTCAGGGAGGCGCCGAGGTCGCCCGACATGTCGAGCAGGAAGGGCGCGCGCACCATGCCAGAGCCGGTGACGAGGAAGGTCGCCGCGCAGGCCGATGAGATCAGGAACAGGGGCAGGCGCGCGGCGGCGTCTCGCATGGGGACAACTTCGCACGTGCCCGCGCGCCGGCGGATCGAAAAATCCCTCCAGGGCGGGAATTCGCTTGTGGCGGTGCCCTGCCCTGGAGAGGTCTTCCCGTGGCCGCCAGCGCGACGCGAGGAACCCTTGCGCGCCGCAAGCGCGCCTCCATCTTCGTGGGCGGCGCGCCCGCATTCCCGCGGCGCGCCCCCGGAGGACACGCCATGAAGATCCTGCTTCCCGTCGACGGCAGCCCGTTCACCGCGAAGATGCTCGCCTATGTCGGCGCCCACGACGAGATGTTCGGAAGGGCGGACGAGTTCGTGCTGGTGCATGTGCGCTCCCCGGTGGCGCCGCGCGTGCGGCGCGCCGTCGGCAAGGAACTCGTCGACAAGCTCCACGCCGACGAGACGCAGGCCGCGACCAAGGGCGTGATGGCCTATTTCAAGCAGAAGGGCTGGTCGGCGCGGCTGGTGACGCGCGAGGGCATCCCCGGCGACGAGATCGCCGCGGTCGCCGGGAGCGGCAAGTTCGACCTCGTCGTCATGGGCTCGCACGGCCATGGCGCGATCGGAGCGCTGCTGATGGGCTCGACCGCGCAGCGCGTGCTGGCGCATTGCAGCACGCCGGTGCTGCTCATCCGCCGCTGAAGGCGCGGCGCCGGCGGCTCAGGTCGCCGGCGTCTCCTCGTAGCGCGGCGAGCGCCAGGGCTCGGCGACGCCGCCAGCCACCCATTCCTCGACCAGCGGGTGGCGCAGGACCGCCTCGACATAGGCGCGCGCGCCGGCATCGAGCTCCGGCTCCCAGGTCATGAAGCGGCAGGCGATCGGCGCGTAGAACGCGTCGGCGATCGTGAACGCGGCGCCGAAGAGGAAGGGGCCGCCGGCGCCGAAGCGCGCGCGCGTCCCGGCCCAGAGCGCGGAGATGCGCGCGATGTCCGCCAGCGCGGCCGGCGTGCGGCCCTGCCCGGCGAGGCTGCGGCCGAGGTTGAAGTACATGGCCCGGCGCAGCTCGACGAAGCCCGAGTGCATCTCCGCCGCGACCACGCGCGCATGCGCGCGCGCGGCGCGGTCCGCGGGCCACAGCCCGGGCGCAAGCTCGGCGCAGTACTCCGCGATCGCCATCGAGTCCCAGACGACATTGCCCGCGTGGTGCAGGCAGGGCACGCGCCCCGACGGCGACACGGCGCGGATGCGCGCCTGCGTCTCGGCGAGGTCGAGGGGGATCGTCACCTCCTCGAAGGCGAGGCCGGCGAGGCGGCAGGCCAGCCAGCCGCGCATCGACCACGAGGAATAGCGCTTGTTGCCGATGTAGAGGATCGTCCCGCTCATGCCGCCGATGTAGCGCGCGCCGCCATCCCTTGGCAACGAACTACCCGGCGGGGCAAGTTCGCGGGGTCCTCCCCAGCCGCACCGGAGCATTCCAATGGCATCGGCCGTCGTGACTTCCGCGCAGCGCGCGCGCCCGCTCCACCTCCTGGCCAGCGCCGCGCTCGGCCCGTGGCGGAAGAAGCTCCCGGCGGCGACGCGCGCGTGGCTGGACGCCTCGGGCTTCGCTGGCAAGCCCGGCGAGCTCGTCCTCCTCCCCTCGCCCGGGGGCCGCGGCGCGGTCGGCGCGGTCTTCGTCTTCGCGGGCGACGGCTCGCCCGGCGATTTCTGGCGCCTCGCCAGCCTGCCGATGCGCCTGCCCGCCGCCGCGTGGAAGGTCGAGGGCGAGCTCGCGCCGGCGACGGCGACGCGCGCGGCCATCGCCTGGGGCGTCGGCGCCTACCAGTTCGCGCGCTACCGCAAGCCCGCGCGCGCGGCGGCGAGGCTGGTGATGCCCGCGGGCGCGGATCGCGCGGCGGTCCAGCGCTGCATCGAGGCCGACGCCTTCGTGCGCGACCTCGTCAACACGCCCGCCCAGGACATGGGGCCGGGCGAGCTCGCGGCGGCGGCGGTCGCGATGGCGTCCGAGCTCGGCATGGAGTCGTGCGTCGTCACCGGCGCCGACCTGCTCGCCGAGGGCCACCGGCTGATCCACGCCGTCGGGAGGGCCTCGTCGCGCCCGCCGCGGCTCGTCGACCTCTCATGGGGCGATGTGTCGCACCCGCGGGTGACCCTGGTCGGCAAGGGCGTGTGCTTCGACACCGGCGGCCTCGACCTCAAGCCGGCCGACGGCATGCGCCTCATGAAGAAGGACATGGGCGGCGCGGCGCACGTGCTCGGCCTCGCGCGGATGATCGTGCGCGCCAGGCTGCCGGTGCGGCTGCGCGTCCTCGTGGCGGCGGTCGAGAACTCCGTCTCGGGCAACGCCTTCCGCCCGATGGACGTCATCGAGTCGCGCAAGGGCCTGACCGTCGAGATCGGCAACACCGACGCCGAGGGGCGGCTGATCCTCGCCGACGCGCTGCACCTCGCCAGCGAGGACAAGCCGGCGCTGATCGTCGACATGGCGACGCTGACCGGCGCCGCGCGCGTCGCCCTCGGTCCCGACCTGCCGGCGACCTACTGCAACGACGACGCGGTCGCCACCGCCCTCGCCCGGCACGCCGAGGCCGAGGCCGACCCGCTCTGGCGCATGCCGCTCTGGAAGCCCTACCGGCCGATGCTCGACAGCAAGGTCGCCGACCTCAACAACGTCAGCCCCGGCCCGATGGGCGGCTCGATCACGGCGGCCCTGTTCATGCAGGAATTCGTCGGCCCCGGCATCCCCTGGGTCCATCTCGACGTCTATGCCTGGAACGCCAGCGCCAGGCCCGGGCGGCCCGAGGGGGCGGAGGTCCAGGCCCTGCGCGCGCTTTTCGGACTCGTCGCGGAACGTGCTAGGAAGGCCTAGAATTGAATCGCATGCGGCGTGCATCCCGTTAGGGTTCCTAACCTGACGCTTGCATGCCGTGGCAGGAAGCCAGGCGAGCATCATGACGAGCGATCCCCAGGCGCCATCCGGTGGCGCCGAACCAGCGGACGAGGAAGGCGCAAACGGCGACGCCAAGGCCGCGGACGCAAGCACGCATTTCCTCTTCAAGCACCGCCTCTTCGCGGTGAAGGGCGCGCATTTCGCGGTCTCCCCCGCGACCGACGAGCCCGTCTACAACGTCACGATGGGCGAGCTGAAGGTGTCGCTGACCATCCCGACGCTGGCGGCGGAGTTCGGCCTCGGCGCCGACACCGACGACGGCAAGCTGCTGCGCATCGTCGCGCGCAGCCTGCGCTACGTGAAGCAGATACGGCCCGGCGACTCGATCCCGCGCGAGATCCTCGACGGCACCTCGTCCTGGACGGTCGAGCCGCACCACCAGACCGTCGCGATCGCGCGCCTGTCCTACAACCTCATCAACCCGCGCGCGGCGGGCGAGTTCGAGGCCAACGAGTTCCAGGTCCTGAACAAGATGGCGAACGACGAGGAGACCAAGAACGCGGTCTCCGAGGCGCTGGTGGACATCGCCCAGAAGGAACGCCAGGGCCGCGAGACCAAGGAGATGATCTACGACCAGCTCGAGACGGTGGCCCGCGAGCTGGCCTACATCGAGGCGCTGCGCGAGCGCCACGGCAAGATCAAGATGATCGAGCGCAAGATCTCCGACGCCGGGAAGATGTACCGGCGCGAGCGCCAGATCTTCGAGGATGTCGGCCGCATCCAGGCCCTGCTGCGCGGGCCGATGCAGGAATTCCCGTCGATCTTCCAGATGGTCTACACGCAGATGGCCGACGTGCGGCAGGTGCTGCGCGACATCCCCCGCCAGATCCAGTTCATCCGCACGATGCGCGACGAGCTGCACGTGCGGTTCATGAAGTGGGAGGAGCTGATCCAGCTCTGGGAGCCGATCGCGACGGAGCGCAGCGAGACGCTGGAGAAGGCGCTGCGCACGACCTACCGCTTCCTCGCGCGCCACTTCCCGCAGCGCAAGGACTGGACGCTCACCATCGCCAAGCGCTGACGCGCGGCGCTACTCGCGCACCGCGCCGCCGCCGATGGCGGCGAGCTGGAAGGCCGCGGCCATGAGCGCGCGCGTATAGGGCTCGCGTGGCGCGTCGAACACGGCCGAGGCCGGGCCGCGCTCGACCACCCGCCCGTCCTTCAGCACCATCACCTCGTCGGCGAGCGCGCGCACGACCTTCAGGTCGTGGCTGATGAAGACGTAGGACAGGCGGTGGCGCGCCTGCAGCTCGCGCAGCAGGTCGACGATCTGCGCCTGGACCGACATGTCGAGCGCGGAGGTGGGCTCGTCGAGGATCACCAGCCTCGGCTTGAGGACCAGGGCGCGCGCGATCGCGATGCGCTGGCGCTGGCCGCCGGAGAACTCGTGCGGGTAGCGGTGGCGCGTCTGCGGGTCGAGCCGCACCTCGCGCAGCGCCTCGACCACCATCGCGTCGCGCGCGGCGGCGTCGGCGCCGAGGCCGTGGATGCGCAGCCCCTCGGCGACGATCTCGCCGACCGAGAGCCGCGGCGAGAGGCTGCCGAACGGATCCTGGAAGACGACCTGCATCTCGCGGCGCAGCGGCCGCAGCGCGCGCCCGCGCAGCGCCTGGATGTCGCGGCCGGCGAAGCGGATCTCGCCGCGCGAGCCCTCGAGGCGCAGCAGCGCCATGCCCAGCGTCGTCTTGCCCGATCCGGACTCGCCGACCACGCCCAGCGTGTGGCCCTCGCGCAGCGACAGGTCGACGCCGTCCACGGCCTTCACGTGCGACACGGTGCGCCGCAGCACGCCCGCCCTGACCGGGAACCAGACGCGCAGGTCCTTCGCCTCCAGCACCACCGGCGCCGCCTTGTCGCGCGGCGCGGGCCGGCCCTTCGGCTCGGCGGAGAGCAGGTGGCGCGTGTAGTCGTGCGAGGGGTTGGCGAAGACATCCGCGACCGGGCCGGACTCGACGATGCGGCCGGACTGCATCACCGCGACGCGCGACGCGATGCGTCGCACGACGCCGAGGTCGTGGGTGATGAACAGCATCGCCATGCCAAGGCGCTTCTGCAGGCCGGAGAGCAGCTCGAGCAGCTGCGCCTGGATGGTGACGTCGACGGCCGTCGTCGGCTCGTCGGCGATCAGCAGGTCGGGCTCGTTGGCGAGCGCCATGGCGATCATCACGCGCTGGCGCTGGCCGCCGGAGAGCTGGTGCGGGTAGGCGCCGAGCCGGCGCTCCGCCTGCGCGCCCATGCCAACCAGCCCCAGGAGCTCGACGATGCGCGCGCGCGCCGCCGCGGGCGACAGGCGCTTGTGGATGACCAGCGCCTCGCCGACCTGCCGCTCGATCGTGTGCAGCGGGTTGAGCGAGGTCATCGGCTCCTGGAACACCATGGCGACGCGGTTGCCACGCACCTCGCGCATGCGCGCCTCGCCCGCGCCAAGCAGTTCCTCGCCATCGAAGCGGATGGATCCCCCCGGCGGGTGGGCGGCGACCGGGTAGGGCAGCAGCTGCAGGACCGAGAGCGCGCTCACCGACTTGCCCGAGCCGGACTCGCCGACCAGCGCCAGCGTCTCGCCACGCGCGAGCGAGAAGGACACGCGGTCGACGGCGGTGGCGCGCCGGCCGCCGCCGAGGTCGAAGGTCACGGAGAGGTCGCGGACCTCGAGGAGCGGTCGATCCATCGCCATCCTCCTCAGCGGAAGGTCTTGCGCGGGTCGAAGGCGTCGCGCACCGCCTCGCCCACGAACACCAGCAGGGAGAGCATGGCCGCGATCACGACGAAGGCCGAGATGCCGAGCCAGGGCGCCTGCAGGTTGTTCTTGCCCTGGGTGATCATCTCGCCGAGCGAGGGCGAGCCGGGCGGCAGGCCGAAGCCGAGGAAGTCCAGCGAGGAGAGCTGGACCATCGAGCCGGAGAGGATGAAGGGCATCATGCTCAGCGTCGCCACCATCGCGTTGGGCAGCACGTGGCGGAACATGATCGACGCGTCGCCCGCCCCGAGCGCGCGCGCCGCGCGCACGTAGTCGAAGTTGCGCGCGCGCAGGAACTCCGCGCGCACGACGTCGACCAGCGCCATCCAGGAGAAGAGCAGCAGCAGCGCCAGCAGCCACCAGAAGCTCGGCTGGATGAAGGCCGAGAGGATGATCAGCAGGTAGAGGACGGGCATGCCGCCCCAGACCTCGAGGAAGCGCTGCACCGACAGGTCGACCCAGCCGCCGAAATATCCCTGCAGCGCGCCGACCACCACGCCGACGACCGAGCTGATCGCGGTCAGCGTGAGCCCGAACAGGACGGAGATCCGGAAGCCGTAGAGCAGCCGCGCCACGACGTCCCGGCCCTGGTCGTCCGTGCCCAGCCAGTGCGTGCGCGAGGGCGGCGCCGGGAAGGGCACGCCGAGGTCCTTGTCGACGCTCGCGTGGCCGAAGGGGATGGGTGGCCAGACGATCCAGCCCCTCTCCTCGATCGCGTTGCGCACGAAGGGGTCGCGGTAGTCGGCCTCGGTCTCGAAGTCGCCGCCGAAGGCCGTCTCCGGGTAGGCGACGAGGAAGGGCACGCGCAGCTGCCCCTCGTAGCGCACGAGCAGCGGCCGGTCGTTGGCGATCACCTCGGAGACGAGCGAGACGGCGAACAGCGCCAGGAAGATCCACAGCGACCAGAAGCCGCGGCGGTTCCGGCGGAAGTTCTCGAGGCGCCGGCGGTTGAGCGGCGACAGGCGGGCGGCGAGGCTCATCCGCGCCCCGCGAAGTCGATGCGCGGGTCGACCAGCGTGTAGGTCAGGTCGCCCACGATCTTCATCACCAGCCCCATGAGGGTGAAGACGTAGAGCGTCGCGAACATGACCGGGTAGTCGCGGTTGATGGCGGCCTCCCAGCCAAGCTGGCCGAGGCCGTCGAGCGAGAAGATCACCTCGATCAGCAGCGACGAGGTGAAGAACACGCCGATGAACGCCGCCGGGAAGCCCGCGATCACGATCAGCATGGCGTTGCGGAAGACATGGCCGTAGAGCACGCGCCGCTCGGGCAGGCCCTTGGCGCGGGCGGTGACGACGTACTGCTTGCCGATCTCGTCGAGGAAGGAGTTCTTGGTGAGGATGGTCAGGCCCGCGAAGCCGCCGACCACCATCGCCGTCACCGGCAGCACCATGTGCCAGAGGTAGTCCGCGGCCTGCTGCAGCGGCGTCATCGAGGCGAAGCCCTCCGAGACCAGGCCGCGCAGCGGGAAGAGCTTGAGGAAGCCACCGCCGGCGAAGAGCACGATCAGCATGACGCCGAAGAGGAAGCCGGGGATCGCGTTGCCCGCGATCACGATGCCGGAGGTCCAGACGTCGAAGGCCGAGCCGTCGCGGATCGCCTTGCGCACGCCGAGCGGGATCGAGATCAGGTAGACGATCAGCGTCGTCCACAGCCCGAGCGAGATCGACACCGGCAGCTTGTCGACGACGAGGTCGACGACGTCGCGCCCCTTGAAGTAGGAGCGGCCGAGGTCGAAGGTCGCGTAGCGCGCCATCATCATGGCGAAGCGCTCGCCGACCGGGCGGTCGAAGCCGAATTGCCGCTCGAGGTCGCGGATGATCTCCGGGTCGATGCCGCGCCCGGCGCGGCTGCGCTCGTCGCCGCCCTGTCCCGGCGCCCCGCCCTGCCCCTGGATGTCGCCCGCCCCGGCGCCGGTGAAGCGCGCCGTGGCGTCGGTGTTGAGGCCCCTGATCTGCGCGACCACGACGTCGATCGGCCCGCCCGGCGCGGCCTGCACGATCGCGAAGTTGATGACCATGATCGCGAGCAGCGTCGGGACCACGAGCAGCAGGCGGCGGACGATGTAGGCGCCCAAGGCTCAGCGCCCCCGGCCGCGCTGCGGGGCGGCGCTCACCGCCCCTGCGCCCGCTTGTCGCGCAGCGCCGCGTCGCGCTGCGGGTCGATCCACCACACGGAGGGCAGGTAGCCCACGCGCGGCGTGACCGCCGGACGCGCGAACCTGTCCCAGTAGGCGACGCGGTCGACGCGGGTATGCCAGTGCGGCACGACGAGGAAGGACCATTGCAGCGCGCGGTCGAGGGCGCGCGTGCGTGTCACGAGCGCGGCGCGGTCGGGCGCCGAGATCAGCGCCTCCACCAGCTGGTCGATGGCCTCGTTCTTCAGCCCCGCGAGGTTGCCGGAGCCGACGATGTCGGCCTTGGCGGAGTTCCAGTAGTTGCGCTGCTCGTTGCCCGGAGAGTCGGAGGCGCCGAAGACGGTCACCGTCATGTCGAAGTCGAATTCCTCGAGGCGGCGCTGGTACTGCGCCGTGTCGACGAGCCGGGTCTGGGCCTGGATGCCGAGGCGCTTGAGGTTCTCGAGGTAGGGCAGCGCGATGCGCTCGAACAGGCCGCCCTGGTTGAGCAGGATGTCGAAGCGGAAGGGGCGGCCCCGCTGGTCGACCAGCACGCCGTCCTTCACCTGCCAGCCGGCCTCGCGCAGCAGGCGGGTCGCCACGCGCAGGCTGTCGCGCAGGTTCCCGCTGCCGTCGGTGCGCGGTGGCTGGTACTCCTCGGTGAAGACGCGCGGCGGCAGCTGCGCGCGCAGCGGCTCGAGCAGCGCGAGTTCCCCGGCGTCGGGCAGGCCGCGCGCGGAGAGCTCCGAGTTGTCGAAGTAGCTGCGCGTGCGGGCATAGGCGCCGAAGAAGAGCTGGCGGTTCGACCACTCGAAGTCGAAGGCATGGGCGAGCGCCTCGCGCACGCGCGCGTCGCGGAACTGCTCGCGGCGCAGGTTCATGACGAAGCCCTGCATGCCGTTGGTGCGCTCCTCGGCGATCTCCTCCTTGCGGTAGAGGCCGCGCTCGAGGCCCGGGCCCTCGTAGCGCGTCGCCCAGGCAAGCGCCTGGTTCTCCTGCCGGATGTCGTATTCGCCGGCCTTGAACGCCTCCAGCGCCACGGTCGGGTCGCGGTACCAGTCGTAGCGCATGGCGTCGAAGTTGTTGTGCCCGCGGCGCACCGGCAGGTCGCGGCCCCAGTAGTCGGGCACGCGGCGCAGGGTGACGAAGCGCCCCGCCTCGAAGGCGTCGACGCGCAGCGGGCCCGAGCCGAGCTGCGGCTCGAGCGAGGGGCGCGAGAAGTCGCGCGACGCCCACCATGCCTTCGAGAAGACCGGCAGCTCGCCCACGATCAGCGGCAGCTCGCGGTTGGTCGCGTCGGAGAACGTGAAGCGCACGGCGCGCGGGCCGATCACCTCGACCGCGCGCACGCCGCCATAGTAGGAGCGGAAGAAGGGATGGCCCTTGGTGCGGATCGTCTCGAAGGTCCAGGCGACGTCCTCGGCCGTGATCGGCGAGCCGTCGTGGAAGCGCGCCTCGGGGCGGAGGTGGAAGACGATCCAGCCGCGGTCGGCCGGCAGCTCCACGCTCTCGCAGACCAGGCAGTACTTGGAGAAGGGCTCGTCGGCGGAGCTCGCCATCAGCGTGTCGATGGTCGCGCTCGCCACCCCGGCGGGGACGCCGCCGAGGATCCAGCTGTTGAAGCTGTCGAAGGTGCCCACCGCGTGGAACCGCACCTCGCCGCCCTTCGGGGCGTCGGGGTTGGCGTAGTCGAAATGCCGGAACTCCGGCCCGTATTTCAGGTCGCCATGCATGGCGATGCCATGGGCGCGCGCGGGCTGGGCGGTGGCCATGGACGGGGCGAGGCCCGCGCTCGCGATGCCGATCGCCGTGATCAGGGCCAGAAGACGCATGTCCGCTCCGCGGGTTCGAGGCGGGGAAAGTGTGGAGAGCCGCCCCCCTCCCGGCAAGGGGGCCGCGCCCGGGCCGCCCGCCAGGCCGGCCTCAGCCGTTCAGGACGGAAAGCGCCGCGCGATGCATGCGCGCGTCGCCCGCGAGCACGACGCGACCATCGTTGTGCAGTCCGAGCGGCGCGCCGCCCCAGTCGCTGATGACGCCGCCGGCGCCCTCGGCCACCGGCACCAGCGCCGCCCAGTCGTAGACCTTGAGCTGGGCCTCGACCACGAGGTCGGCCCAGCCGCTCGCGACCAGGCCGTAGCCGTGGCAGTCGTTGCCGAAGATGGGGAACTTCACCTGATCGTGCAGGCGGTCGAAGCCGTCCCAGTCGCGGCCGGTGAACATGTAGGGCGAGGTGGCGTAGAGCACCGCGTCGGCGAGCCGCGTGCAGGCGCGCGTGCGGCAGGGCTTGCCGTTGTGGGTGCTGGCCTCGCCTGCCACGCCGACCCAGCGGTCGTCGGCGGCCGGGCAGTCGATCACCCCGACCACCGGCTTGCCGTCGCGGCAAAGCGCCACGAGCGCCCCGAAGAGGGGGCGTCCGGTGACGAAGGACTTCGTCCCGTCGATCGGGTCGAGGACCCAGACATGGCTGGCATCGGGCCGGTCGACGCCCCACTCCTCGCCGATGATCCCGTGCCCGGGGAACTCGGCCCGGATGATCTCGCGCATCACGCGTTCCGACTCGCGGTCGGCGATCGTCACCGGCGAGGCGTCCGACTTGGTCTCGGTGTCGGGATCGTTGCGGAAATAGCGGAGCGCGATCGGCCGCGCCGCGTCGGCGAGGCGGAGGGCGAGCGACTTGAAGCGCTGGAGTTCGGCGGTCATCGGCGGGGCGATAAGGCCACGCCGCACCGCCGATCTCAAGCGCCGAGGGCGCGCTGGCGGTGGAAGGACATCACGCCGAGCAGGTGGCTGGCGGGTGCCGCGCCATCGGAGACGGGCAGGAGCAGGCAGCGGAAGACGACGTCCCCGCCCGCGGGGGAGCGCCAGCGGCCAGTCTCCTCGATCGGCACCAGCAGCTCGGCGACCGAGCGCTGCACGAAGGCGGCGCGGGAAAGCGCGTCCTCGGGCCAGGCCTGGGCAAGGCTGCGCCCCTTGGGGTCGAGGCCCAGCGCCTGGCAGGTGATCGGCGCCGCCCATTCGAAGCGGTTCGCCTCGGGGCCCTGGGCCGAGCAGCGGAGCAGGAAGAGGTGCTTCCAGAAATCCGGCGCCGGCGCGGCGGCGATGTCCTGGCGGGACGGCGCGCGGCGGTCGCCGGCGAGGTCCTGCCACCAGAGCAGCGCGAGGCCGCAGGTGCGGCGCTCCGTGCCGTCGAGCCGCGGCAGCGCCGGAAGCGGGATGGTGGCGTCGAGGTTCAGTCCGGCGGTGATCGCTTGCGTCATGTTCCTTCCCGTAGCTGCTCCGGCGCGGTCGATTCGCGCCTGCCACGGGCAATCTCGTCGCAAGCCGTTAAGCGAGGCTTGCCGTCCGGCGGAGGCTCGCCCTGAACGAAGAAGGGCGGCCCCGCGGGACCGCCCTTCGATGGGGAGCCGGTGTCTTCCCGGCGCTCAGGGCAGCGGCGCCGGCGAGTCGGACTGGCCGCGCAGGTAGGCGATGAGGTTCGCGCGGTCCTGCGCCGAGCGCAGCCCGGCATAGGCCATCAGCGTGCCGTTCATGTAGGCCTTCGGGTTGGCGAGGAAGGCGTTGACGTTCTCGTAGGTCCACTTGCCGTCGTCGCCGGCCTGCTTGGCCGAGGCCTGGAGGGCCTGCGAGTACTTGAAGGTCTCGTTGCGTCCCTTCTGGGCGGCCATGACGTTCCAGAGGTTCGGGCCGACCGCGTTGCGTCCGCCCTTGTCGAAGCTGTGGCAGGAGGCGCACTGGCGCTGGGCGACGGTCTTGCCGGCGTCGGCCGACGCGGAGGCGAGGAGCGGCGCGACCGGGTCGGGCTTCGGCGCGGCGGCCGGCGCGGCGCCAGCCGCGGGCGCGGCGGCCACGGCGCTGGTGTCGATCGCGAAGGCGTTCTTCTCGAGCTTGGTCGGATGGATCAGCGCGTTGCCGGCGTAGCCGATCACCGTCGTCGTCAGCAGCGCGAGCAGGAACGCGCCGGCGATCTTGTTGAACTCGAACGAATCCATTTCAGCCTCGGGATTGTGCCCTGCACGAAGATCCTTCGCGGGGACGCGGAAAGCGCGCGCAATATGCCCAAGCGCCGCCGGCGCTTCAACACGAACCGCGCCCCGGCCGCCGCGCGACTTGCCTTGGCGGCGGAAGGGTTTATGGTCCGCGCGCCCTACAGGCCCGGAGCCGCGAGGCCGCGACAATCCGCCGCAGCCCCGATGCCGTCCCGACGAGACCCATGTCCAGCCGCCCCAGGAACCCGCTGATCCTCGTGCCGGCCCGGCTCGCCTCCACGCGGCTGCCGGACAAGCCGCTCGCCGACATCCATGGCGAGGCGATGATCGTCCATGTCTGGCGACGCGCGATGGAGGCCGGGATCGGCCCCGTCGTCGTCGCCGCGGCCGAGCCGGCCATCGTCGCGGCCATCGAGGCCGCGGGCGGGCGGGCCGTGCTGACCGATCCCGCCCATCCCTCCGGCTCGGACCGGATCCACGAGGCCCTGCTGCGCGTGGACCCCGAGGGGCGGCACGACGCGATCGTCAACGTCCAGGGCGACCTGCCGACCATCGCGCCGGAGACGATCCGCGCGTCGCTCGAGCCGCTCGAGGCGCCCGAGGCGGACATCGCGACGCTCGTCGCGGAGATCGTCCGCGACGACGAGCGCGCCAACCCCAACGTGGTGAAGGCGATCCTGTCGATGCGCGACGAGGCGCGCCGGATCGGCCGCGCCCTCTACTTCACGCGGGCGACGGCGCCGACCGGCCCCGGCCCGCTCTTCCACCATATCGGCCTCTACGCCTATCGCCGCGCCGCGCTGACGCGCTTCGTGGCCCTGCCTCCCGCGCCGCTGGAGCGGCGCGAGCGCCTCGAGCAGCTGCGCGCGCTCGAGGCCGACATGCGCATCGACGCCATCGTCGTCGACGCGGTGCCGCTCGGCGTCGACACGCCCGAGGACCTCGAGCGCGCGCGCCAGATGCTCAAGCCCGGAAGCTGACCCATGCCCAGGACGCCGCCCGCCCTCATCGCATTCCAGGGCGAGGCCGGGGCCTATTCCGACCTCGCCTGCCGCAGCGCCTATCCGCGCATGCGCACCCTGCCCTGCGCGAGCTTCGACGAGGCCTTCGCGGCGGTGCAGAAGGGGCACGCGCGCCTCGCCATGATCCCGATCGAGAACTCGACCGCCGGCCGGGTCGCCGACGCCCACCACCTGATGCCCGACGCCGGCCTGCACATCGTCGGCGAGTGGTTCCAGCCGGTGCGCCACCAGCTGCTGGCGCCGAAGGGCGCCACGCTGCGCACGATCCGCACGGTGCAGAGCCACGTGCAGGCGCTCGACCAGTGCCGCGGCACGACGCGCCGGCTCGGCCTGCGCCGCGTCGTCGGCTCCGACACCGCGGGCTCGGCGGCGGAGATCGCCGCCAGCGGCGACGTCACGCGCGCGGCGATCGCCTCGTCGCTCGCGGGCAAGCTCTACGGGCTGGCCACGCTGAAGGCCAACATCGAGGACGACCACTCGAACACCACGCGCATGCTGGTGCTCTCGCGCACCCCGCGCATGGCGAGGCCGGGCAAGGGCCGGGTCATCACCACCTTCGTGTTCCAGGTCCGCAACGTGCCGGCCGCGCTCTACAAGGCGCTGGGCGGCTTCGCGACCAGCGGCGTCAACATGACCAAGCTCGAGAGCTACATGGTCGGTGGCTCCTTCACGGCGACGCGCTTCTACGCCGACGTCGAGGGCCATCCCTCGCAGCGCCCGCTGCAGCTGGCGCTGGAGGAGCTGCGCTTCTACGCCAGCGACCTGCGCATCCTCGGCGTCTACCCGGCCCATCCGTTCCGCGACCGGCAGCGCTGACGCGCCGCAGCCCGCCGTGATCCGGCGCATGTCCGGGCGCGGCCGCGCGTGGTCGCTTGCGGCCCATGCTCAGCCACGCGGACATCTGGCGCGCGATCGACAGGCTTGCGGCCGATAGCGGCACGTCGCCCTCGGGCCTCGCGCGGCGCGCGGGCCTCGACCCGACCACCTTCAACCGCTCGAAGCGCCTCGCCGCGGGCGGGCGGCCGCGCTGGCCATCGACCGAATCGATCGCGAAGATCCTCGCGGCGACCGGCCGCAGCCTCGCCGAGTTCGCGAGCCCCGGCGCGGGCGGGCGACGCCTGCCCCTGATCCCCGGCGACCGCGTCGCCGACGGCGGCTGCTTCGACGCGCAGGGGCTGCCCGCGGGCGGAGGCTGGGCGGAGATCGAGTTCCCGGGCATCGGCGACCCGCACGCCTACGCGATGCGCGTGATCGACGACGCGCGCGCGCCCGTCTACCGCTCCGGCGACACGATCGTGCTCGGCCCGCGCAGCGCGGCGCGCGTCGGCGACCGCGTCGCGCTGGGCCGGCGCGGCGGCGGCCTCGTCATGGGCGACGTGGCTCAGCTCGACGAGGCCATGCTCGTGCTGCACCCGCTGCCGGTGCCCGCCGCGCCGCTGGAGCTGCCCCGGGGCGAGGTCGGCTTCCTGCACCGCATCCTCTGGGCAAGCCAGTGACGCGCGCGCGGCGCCTGCCCCTTCCGGATCGCTCTGCCGCGCAGTAGCTTCCGCGCCTTCGGACGCGAGGAGCGGCGCATGCAGTCGGGCGGCAGGTCGGTCACCTACTTCAACGGGGCGTGGATGGACGGCAGGACGCCCATCATGACCGCCAACACCCATGGCGCCTGGCTGGGCTCGATGGTCTTCGACGGTGGCCGCATCTACCGGCGCCTCGGCCCCGACCTCGACCTGCATTGCGCGCGCGCCATCGAGTCCGCGCGCACCATCGGCCTCGCGCCGGGCATCGACGGGCCCGCGATCGAGCGCCTTGCCTGGCAGGGCGCGGACCAGTTCGCCGACGACGCGGAGCTCTACGTGCGGCCGATGTTCTGGGCCGAGGACGGTCCGCTCGGCCCCGACCCGGCGACCACGCGCTTCGCGCTCTACCTCGAGGAGGCGAAGCTGCCCGCGGGCACGGGGTTCACCGCCTGCCTCGCGCGCCGCCGGCGCCCGAGCCCCGAGACGATGCCCACCGACGCCAAGGCCTCGGGCCTCTACGCGCAGGTCGGCCTGATCCACCTCGAGGCGAAGCGCCGCGGCTTCGACGGCGCGGTCGTGCTCGACCCGAACGGGAACGTCGCGGAGTTCATGGCCGCGAACCTCTTCATGGCCAAGGACGGCGTGGTGTCGACGCCGGTCCACAACCGCTGCTTCCTCAACGGCCTCACGCGCCAGCGCACAATCGCGCTGCTGCGCGCGGACGGCATCGAGGTGCGCGAGCGCACCATCTCCTTCGAGGAGCTGATGGAGGCCGACGAGCTCTTCTCCACCGGCAACTACGCGAAGATCCGCTACTGCACGCGGCTCGAGGACCGTCCCCTGCCGCACGGGCCCATGGCGCAGCGTGCCTGGAGCCTCTACCAGGACTTCGCCGCGCGCAGCTTCAGGCCGCGCGCGGCCTGAGCCGCGGGCGCGGCGCTCAGCCCGCCGTCTCGCCCGCGGCGACGCGGCGGACCAGCGCGATCGTCTCGGCCATGCCGTAGAGCGCGACGAAGCTGCCCATGCGCGGACCCTGCTCGGTGCCGAAGAGCAGTTCGTAGAGCACGCGGAACCAGCCACGCAGGTCCGCGCCATGGCCGTGGCGCTTGCCGACCTCGTAGACCTGGAACTGGATCGCCTCGGAATCCGCGCCCGCCGGCATCCGCGCCAGCGTCGCGGCGAGGTCCGCGAGCGCCTCGCGCTCGGCCGCGGTCGCCGCGCGGAAGCGTCGCGCCGGCTTCACGAAGTCGCGGAAATAGGCGATCGCGTAGCGCACGAGCCGGTCGAGCATGGGGCAGGCGGCGGGGCTCGCGTTGGGCGCGTAGCGCGTGATGAAGCCCCAGAGCATCGCCGGGTCCTCGGTGTTCGCGACGCCCACGAGGTTCATGAGCACGCTGAAGGGAAGCCCGTCGCGCTCCGGAGCCGGCGGGTGCCCGGCATGGACATGCCAGGCCGGGTTGTCGAGGCGCTGGCCGGCCTTCGCCGCGGGATCGCCGTCGGGCCCGGCCTGCTCGGGATACTTCGCGACATGGCCGAGATAGTCGTCGACCTGGCGCGGGATGACGTCGAAATGCAGCCGCTTGGCCGCCTTGGGCTGGTTGAACATGAAGAGCGCGAGGCTCTCGGGCGGGCCGTAGCGCAGCCATTCCTCGACCGACAGGCCGTTGCCGCGCGACTTCGAGATCTTCTCGCCATGCGCGTCGAGGAAGAGCTCGTAGTTGAAGCCCTCGGGCGGCTGGCCGCCCATGACGCGGCATATCTGCCCGGAGAGCTTCACCGAATCGATCAGGTCCTTGCCGGCCATCTCGTAGTCGACGCCCAGAGCCAGCCAGCGCATCGCCCAGTCGGCCTTCCACTGCAGCTTGCAATGGCCGCCCGTCACCGGCACCTCGGTCAGCACCCCGTCCTCGTCGCGGAACACGACGCTGTTCGAGTCCAGCTTCGCCTCGAGGATCGGCACCTGCAGCACGCGGTTGGTCCGCGGAGAGACCGGCAGGAAGGGCGAGTAGGTCGCGCGCCGCTCCGGCCCGAGCGTCGGCAGGATCACGTTCCTGACCGCCTCGTAGCGATGGAGCATCGCCACCAGCGTCTCGTCGAAGCGGCCCGAGCGGTACATCTCGGTGGACGACACGAATTCGTAGTCGAAGCCGAAGGAATCGAGGAACGAGCGCAGCCGCGCGTTGTTGTGCTGGCCGAAGCTGGGATGCGTCCCGAACGGGTCGGGGATCGAGGTCAGCGGCCGGCCGATATGCTGCGCCAGCATCTCCTGGTTGGGCAGGTTGTCCGGGACCTTGCGCAGCCCGTCCATGTCGTCGGAGAACGCGACGAGTCGCGTCGGCAGGTCCGACATCGCGCGGAAGGCGTTGCGCACCATCGTCGTGCGCACGACCTCCCCGAAGGTGCCGATATGCGGCAGGCCCGAGGGGCCGTAGCCCGTCTCGAACAGCACGTGGCCCTTGGCCGGCGGCGACTTGGCGAAGCGCGCCACGAGCTTGCGCGCCTCCTCGAAGGGCCAGGCGCGGCCGCGCTCTGCGGGAATGCGGATGCCGGGGCCGTCCGGCGACATCATCGGGGCTGTCATGGCACTGGCCGGAATACGGGACGCGCCCCGCAGCGTCAATCTCCGGCGGCGGCGGGCGCGCGGCGATGGCAGGATGCGCCCCCGCGGCGGAGGACGGACGATGGAGATCAGGCTCGACGGCAAGGTGGTCCTGGTGACCGGCGGCACGCAGGGCCTGGGCGAGGCGATCGCGCGCGCCTGCGCTGGCAGCGCCGTGGCCGGGATCGCGATCTCCGGGCGCGACGCCGCGCGCGGCGCGGCGGTCGCGGCGGCGCTCGGGGCGATGGGCGCGCCGGCGACCTTCGTCCCCGGCGACCTCGCCGACCCGCGCGCGCCGCGCGCGATCGTCGACGCCACGCTCGCGCGCTTCGGCCGGATCGATGGCCTCGTCAACGCCGCGGGGGTGACGACCGAGGCCGCGCTCGGGGACGCCACGCCCGAGGCCTGGGACGAGATCATGGCCGTCAACGCGCGCGCGCCCTTCTTCCTCATGCAGCACGCCGTGGCGGCCATGCGCGCGGCGGGGCGCGGTGGCTCGATCGTCAACATCGCCTCGGTGCAGGCGCATTGCGGGACGCCCGCCCTCGCCGTCTACGCCGCGTCGAAGGCGGCGCTGGTGGCGCTGACGCGCAACGCCGCCAACGCCCACCTGCGCGACCGCATCCGCGCCAACGCGATCGCCATGGGCTGGACCGACACGCCGGCCGAGCACGACAAGCAGGCGCGCCTCCTCGGCAAGGGACCGGGCTGGCGCGACGCGGCGCACGCGTCCCTGCCCTTCGGTCGCCTCGGGCGCCCCGAGGAGACCGCGGCGCTCGCGGTGTGGCTGCTTTCCGACATCTCCGGCGTGACGACGGGCGCGACGATCGACGTCGAGCAATGGGTCGTCGGCGCGCCGCCGCCCTGAGCGCGCGCGACGCGGCATTGGACAGGACGGGCCGGAGGCACGACGATGCCGCCGTCGGCCCCGGCCGGGGCCGGGGAGAGGGCCAGGAGGAAGCAGCATGAAGATCTGCGTCATCGGCGCCGGCGCCATGGGCGGCGCCTACGGGAGCCTGCTGTCGCGCGCGGGGAACGACGTCACCTTCGTCGACACCTGGCGCGAGAACGTCGACGCGATCAACGCGCACGGGATGAAGCTCGACGGCGTGCGCGGCGCGCATGTCACCAGGATCCCGGCGAGCGCCACCCCGCCCGACGGGCTCGGCGCCGACCTCGCCATGATCTGGACCGACACCAACAACACGCGCGCGGCGGCCGAGACGGCGAAGCGCGTCCTCGCGCCCGGCGGCTTCGCGATCACGATGCAGAACGGGCTGGGCAACGTCGAGATCCTCGTCGACGTGCTGGGCAAGCCGCGCGTCGTCGCGGGCTCGAGCATGTGCTCGGCCGCGATGCAGGGCCCGGCGCACACCACGCTCACCCACATGGCCATGAGCTCGGTGGGCGAGATCGACGGCGGCGCGAGCCCGCGCACCGAGGCGGTGGCGGCGGAGCTCGCCAAGGCCGGCTTCGACGCGCGCGTCCACCCGGACATCCGCTCGCTGATCTGGACCAAGTTCGGGATCAACTGCTCGGTCAACGCGCTCTGCGCGACGACCGGGCTGCGCCATGGCGAGATCGCCCGCCTGCCGGCGATGGACGCCTTCCAGGACCGGATCATCGACGAGCTGCTCGCGGTGGTGGCGGCGAACCGCATCACCCTCGCGGACCCCGATTTCCGCGCGACGCTCAAGGCGCATTGCTGGAAGAAGTTCAGCCGCCCGTCGATGCTCCAGCACATCCATGCCGGCAAGCGCACGGAGATCGACTCGCTCAACGGCAAGATCGTCGAGGAAGGCGCGCGGCACGGCATCCCCACGCCCTACAACGCGGCGCTGGTCGCGCTGCTCAAGGGCGTCGAGCACAAGGCCACGGTCTCGCGCGGCCATACCGAGGACGACTACGCGCGGCTCGAGGCCGGCGCCGCCGGCACGAAGCGGCCGGGCTGACGGCGGGGGACGGAAGGCGATGCCGAGCATCCTGACGACCGAGCAGCGCGCCGGCTTCGAGCGCGACGGCTACGTCCTCGCGCGCGGCCTCTTCGACGCGGAGGAGGCGCGCCTGCTGCGCGAGGCGATGGAGAAGGACCCGGCGATCGCCGCGCATTTCTACGACCGCCACGACGCGACTGGCGCGGCGACGAAGATGGTGACGTGGAACCATCCCGGCGACAGCGTCTACGGCATGGCGGCGCGCTGCGCGCGGATGGTCGACACGATGGAGGACCTGCTGGGCGGCGAGGTCTACCACTACCATTCGAAGCTGACGGCGAAGGAGCCATACGAGGGCGGCGCCTGGGAATGGCACCAGGACTATGGCTACTGGTACAACAATGGCTGCCTCTTCCCGCTGATGGCGTCGTGCATGGTCGCGCTCGACCGCACGACGCGCGCCAATGGCTGCCTGCAGGTCATGCGCGGCTCGCACCTGATGGGGCGCATCGACCACGGCCTGCTCGAGGGCCAGCAGGTCGGCGCCGACCTCGCCCGCGTCGAGGAGGCGAAGCTGCGGCTGGAGACCGTGCATGCGGAGATGGAGCCCGGCGACGGGCTCTTCTTCCATTGCAACACGCTGCACCGCTCGGACCAGAACCGCTCGCCCGACCGCCGCTGGACGCTGATCTGCTGCTACAACGCGGCGCGCAACGACCCGTATCGCGAGCACCACCATCCCCGCTACACGCGGCTCGACAAGGTGCCCGACGACGCGCTTCGCGCGGCGGGGCTTCGCTTTTCGGACGCGGCGCACGCGGGCGCCTTCCTGAAGCGCGCGACGGCGCCGCGGGACCTTTCCACGCGCGGCGGCGCGGTATTCGACAGCAGCGCGAAGCGCTGAGGCAGGACGGGCGCGATGGTCGAGTTGGCGGGAAGGGTGGCGCTCGTCACTGGCGGGGCAAGCGGGATCGGCCTCGGGATGGCGCGCGCCTTCGCGGCGGCGGGCCTGCGCGTGGCGATCGCGGACATCGACGAGGCCACGCTGGCGAAGGCGGCGGCGCTCCTTCCAGGCACCGCGCTGGCGGTGCGGCTGGACGTGACGCGCGCCGGCGACTGGGAACGCACGCTCGACGAGGTGGAGGCGGCGCTCGGCGGCGTCGAGATCCTCTGCAACAACGCCGGCGTCGCGCAGGGCCGCTATGCCGATGGCCGGGAGATCCGGGTCGCCGACATGCCCGAGGACCTGTGGCGGATGGTGATGGAGACCAACGCCACGGGCACGTTCCTCGGCGCGCGCGCGACGCTCCCGCGGATGCTCGCGCGCGGCGGATGGGGCCATGTCGTCAACACCGCCTCCACCGGGGGCCTGATGTCGCCGGGCGGGCTCGCCGCGTATTGCGCGTCGAAATACGCCGTGGTCGGGCTGTCGGAGGCGATGCGCGCCGAGCTGGCGCCGGCCGGGATCGGCGTGAGCGTGCTCTGCCCCGGCGGCGTGCGCAGCAACCTCTTCGCGAGCTCCGTCGCCGCGCGCGCGCAGCGCCCCGGCGACTTCGAGGGGCTGGCGACGAAGGGCTCGGAGGCGCTGCGGATCGAGCAGGCGCAGCGGATGGATCCGGTCTTCGTCGGCGAGGCGGTGCTGAAGGCGATCGCGACGAACGCGATGTACGTCATCCCCCATCCCGAGTATCGCGGCCATGTCGAGGAGCGCCATGCCGCGCTGCTGGCCGCCTTCGGCGAGCCCGCGCAGCCGGGCTATCGCGACACCGACGT